>NZ_LR134201.1:1911377-2229940 GCF_900635955.1 Cedecea lapagei | reverse complement strand
TGGGAAGCGGCAATCAGCCTGCGGGTATAGTCGGCCTGCGGGTTGGTCAGCAGCGTCGGCACCTCGCCCTGCTCAACAATATTGCCCTGATACAGCACGCAGGCCCGATCGGCATAGCGGGCAACCACGCTTAAATCATGGGTGATAAACAGAATGCCCATCGCCATTTCCTGCTGCAGATCCTGGAGCAGAGACAGAATTTGTGCCTGAATGGTGACATCCAGCGCGGTGGTAGGTTCGTCGGCAATCAGTAGCGCTGGCTTGCAGCTGATAGCGCTGGCAATCATCACTCGCTGACGCATGCCGCCGGATAGCTGATGAATATACTGCTTTGCCCGCTGCTCGGGGTTCACAATGCCGACCCTGTCCAGAAGGGCTACGGCCTCGCGGTGTGCCTGCTTCCAGCTGAGTTTTTGATGCCGGACCAGCACTTCCGCAATCTGCTCACCCACCTTCAGCACCGGGTTCATGCTGCTCATCGGCTCCTGAAAAATCGTGGCGATCTGTTTCCCACGCAGTTCGCGAGGATAATGTTGACCGCCTGTCGACACGACCTGCCCGTTAAACGCAATCTCACCGCCGGTTTGCCGAACGCCTGCCGGTAGCAGGCCCATCACCGCCAGAGAAGTTAGCGTTTTCCCTGAGCCAGACTCCCCCACCAGAGCGACAATCTCCCGGCGTTCAACGCTGAAGGAGACGTCCTGCACAAGGGGCTTTCCTTCCAGCGTACTGAGGCAAAGTGAATTTACGGATAACAGCGGATTTTGTTCGGCCATAGGGATCCCAGACGGCAGCTAACATCGTGATTTTTGAGACTATAATATCTTCCCAGGCGCCACAAGATGATTTGCTGATAGCTTATTCATTTGCCCTTATCGGGGCAAAAAGAGGGATCTAACCTTGAGATAACACTCCGCGGCGAGGGTAAAACTGATTCGCCGCAGACGGTCTGGAAGCACAGCGGGTTTAGAAGAGAGAGAACAGCAGCGCAACCGGGAAACTCATCGGCCATGTCGCCCCAATCAGCACGGAGCAAAGCAGCTTAATGCGTTTAGAGTCTTTGGCGAGCAGCCAGGTGATCCCGGCGCAGATTAGCGACATTACGGCGTAAAAAACCAACATGTGTTGATAAAGCGTCATACAAGACATTACTACTTGTTAAAAAATTTTGCAGAATATGCTCTTTTTTATGACGCAGATCAAGTTTAGAAACTTAATTTACTCACCCTTTTCCCGGCTAAAACGCCGGCGCGTTACGTGACAACGATCACATTTCTTAGCCTCTGTGGCCATCTTTCTCAACCGAAAATCAATCGCCGGTGCTTTGTTGTATAAATTTCCCCCACCCTTCCTGAAAGATACAAATGCGCATTTTTAACTTTCAGGGAGCCTGATCGTGAAGGTAAAACATGGAAAGATTTGCTTATTCTGACATATCGGACAAACTCTGCCTCACGCGGTCCCCTTACAGATACGCCACCCCGGACTAGTACACTTATCGGCGGGCCTGGCGCTCCCGACAGTGTCTGTATGAAAAAAAAACATATTTCAGAAGGAATAAAACCCCTTTGCCTGATTATTCCCCTGCTGTTATCAGCATGCCATACCGTCTCGCACGGGCCGGGACTAAATGACGAGACGTCTGCCGGTCATCCGCCAGCAGACTATATCGACCCAACAAAATCGCTCTTCCCCCTGGCTAATTACCCGCAGTCCGTCGATAAATGGTTCCCACCAGGCCCGGGTATGCTTCTCCCTGTGATGGATAGCGCGGCACAACAGCGTCACTTTTTCTGACCTGAAATCACGCTATTTTGGCATGGGGTTGGGCGAAACGTCTCCGTGGAACCCCTCTTATATCGCCTCTGTATTGACTAAGGGTGCTGAGGCTGGTCGTGATGCCAGCATCAGGGAGTATCTTGGGGAGCAAAGTATTTCCTGGGCGGAGAACTTCAGGGTTCACCCGAACAGCTGGAAACAGCAGGTAAAGGATAACGCGATAACCGCCATAGACGGTGTTTATCGCCCTTTGGCACGAGGGATAGCGGTAAGCGAAACCCTGGTCAGGGTTCTTCCGACCGCCGACCCGGCTTATGGCGATCCCCGTCAGGCCGGGCAGGGCTACCCCTTTGACAATTTACAGATGTCCTCTGTTCGTGCTGGTACCCCTGTTTACGTGCTGGCAACAAGCCGCGACAAAAGCTGGAAATACATTATCTCCCCCACGATCGTCGGATGGGTACACAGCGAAGATATTGCAGGGGTGGATCAGCAGTTCGTGACCGAATGGCTAAGGCTGGCTGGTAAAAACCTGGGGGCATTTATCAAAGACCCCGTTTCCGTCCATGACGCAGACCAGTATTATTTTACGGCACGCCCTGGAACCCTTTTACCCTTCAGAAATAAACAGCACGGCCTTTTTAATGTTCCGGTGCCCGTACGTAAAAGCAATGGCCTCGCACAGATTCGTTGGGTCAAACTCGGGGAAGATGAGTTTGTCGCCATGCCATGGAAAATGACGCCCGGTAATATGGCTGTACTGATAAAGTCGATGAGCGGCAGGCCCTATGGTTGGGGTAATTATAATTTTTATAATGACTGCTCTGCCGAAATACGTAGCCTCATGATGCCCTTTGGCCTATTTCTCCCGAGAAATTCTGCGGCACAAATACAGGCTACGGCCCGGATTGTCGACCTCAGCCAGGAGAATACCAGCGGACGGCTTCGTTATCTTGCAGAGCATGGCCGGCCATTCACCACGTTGGTATACATTCCGGGCCATATCATGCTGTATATCGGTAATGCGGTCATTAATGGACAGAGTGTACCAATGACTTACCAGAATATATGGGGACTGCGACCGGCTAACGCCGACAGTCGGAGTATTATTGGCGGCGCCGTTATTTTCCCGCTGCTCGCCTCTTATCCGGAGAACACGAGCCTGGTGTCACTGGCCGGCAAGGTGAAATTTAAGCTGGGTTTTATTGAATAATTGAGTGGTATTAATCTTCTGTGTTTTTTAAAGTGACCGCCTCGACGGTCACTTTTTTAACATCATGCATAGATTTTATTTCAGCAACCTGCCCTTGATTATTTTAAGATGTTCATCTTTTAAATCTTCATACTTCCAGATAAACAAACCTCCGAGTTTAAAATCAAGCACCTGGTCGATAAAATAATTTAAACTCCAGTCGGTCAGCCCTTTTGTTGTCAGGGCGAGAATGCACTTGTTATTTTCTGCCCCGTGCGCCAGCGTCTGTTTCAAAGCAGGGATAACATTACCGATAATGTCCTCCTTACTCCACATGGCGGATGCATAACAGTAATGGATAAGACGGTCACACTGTCCTGACTGGATGATATTTTTAACCTTAGCGTTCAATTTCTTTCCGGTATCCGTGGCTGGATGATTGTAGGAATATCCGGCAATAAAACCAAAGCTGGTCTCTTTAGCATCCCCCTTCAGATGTTTCATGGTCTCAATGACAAGATCGGTATTCATATTGCATTCATCATCAAAATCCACGCCATCCCAGCCCCGGCTTTTTGTGGCTTCAGCAATTCTCAGCACTTCCTCTGTACTGGACGGTTTTCCTTCCGGAGAGCACCCGCCTCCGCCATAGACCCAGAGTGTCTTCCCTTTGAAATCGGGTGTGTTATCGGGTTTATCCTGCTTTTCCGGGCTCCACCCCGGGCTGGCAGATGTGCCGGTTGTCAGTCCGTCGAGGTTGGTAACCATGCCATACATCATGACGTCGAATTCCTGAAGGGGTTTACCAGACAGTGACTGACTCCACCCACCCAAAATTATTTTATCCATGGCTGTATCTCCCTATTTGTATTTTTCCACAAGAGCATAAAGGATCGCCGCAGTTTCAATATCGAGTTCACCGCTGTAATTACATGGCCGAAAATGCAGCTGAAAGGCACGGATTAACTGAGCATACCCGTCATCAGTTGCTGAACCTGAGACGTCGTAGCCATACCGTTTTAGCATTGCCGTTATGTCATCTTTTGAAGGTAACGAAGCGCTGAACTGCTCTTCATATTTACTCTTTGTTTCCTCATCAAACCAGGCCCCCACGCCGGCTGCGTACAGCTCTTTCCATGGGAAAGCTGGGCCGGGATCGCTTTTCCTTCCGGGGGCGATGTCACTGTGCCCGACAATATTCACTGGCGTAATATCTGGGTAGCGCTGGAGGATATTTATTGCCAGTGATTTTATGGCCTCAATTTGTACCGCGTTATAGGGCGGAAAGATAAATACCCCGTTGTTATCGGAAGCTAAATTGACCGTCTCAATCCCTATTGAGGTATCGTTAAGATTACTGCGGTCGCCCCACGAACTGACGCCGGCATGCCATGCGCGTTCATTCTCATCAACCAGATTAAAAATGCGCATATCATTAAAGCCGGCATCTGTATATGATTTATCTGAAGGATCTGGCACAAGGTAATGTGCACTGACGGAAGGGCCTGTTAGCGAAATAATCGAGTTTTCAAAATCGAGCGCGGTATAATGAAATACCAAAAAACGGACCCGGCGATTAAATCCTTTAACTGAGCGATAACTATTATAGTCAATTTGATACATACAAACTCCTTTCATATGTTGTTATTCAATGCACTCCACTCTGTCAGAGTCTGCTCATATGAATAAGTTCATAGGAAAAGGCGGGCATCATTCATTTAGGATTTTTCATATTATGCAACATCATAAAGTAAAGGTCTGTTTTGGCGATATATTTAGCCAGAAGGCGATTTGCCTTTTCGCTTTTTCATCAGATATTTTTTATGAGTTTGAGAAGCGAGGCTTAGCATTACAGACAAAAGAGAAAACCCACCGAAGTGGGTTTCTGGGGCACTTAAAGCTTAGGAATAATCAGCACCTGTCCGGGATATATTTTATCTGGATGGCTTAACATTGGCTTATTTGCTTCAAAAATGGTGTTGTACTTGTTGGCATCGCCGTACACGTGTCTGGAAATCGCGCTTAGCGTGTCGCCGGATTTCACGGTGTAATAAGTGGCTTCCTGAGCAGAATCCGTCGCCTGGATGTTGTTCTCAACGCTGCTGATACCCGCTACGTTGCCAACGGCGACCTGAATCTTCTCTTTGAGCTCCTGGGTAAGTCCCTCCCCGCCGGAGATCACTGCCTTGCCATTTTCCACGGTAACATTCACTTTTTCAGCGCCGGGAATACCGCTGTTTTTCAAATGCTCCTCAAGCTTGCTTCCCTGCTCGCCTTCATTTCCTTTCAGCGAATCCCACAGTTTCGCCCCTGCGTCTTTGACAAAATCAAATAATCCCATGGTCTTTCCTCCTGTTTACGGGTCCCTGTAAGCCTGGCAAAAGCAGAGGAATCTGCCAGTTACTCCTTTCATAAGGTCAGTGTTTTATCATCACGTGCCGAATAACGGTGTAATCCTCCAGGCCGTACAGCGACAAATCTTTGCCGTAGCCTGACAGCTTCTGCCCTCCGTGCGGCATTTCGCTGACCAGCATAAAGTGGGTATTAACCCAGGTACACCCGTACTGCAGCCTCGCACTAAGGCGATGCGCCCGACCAACGTCCTGCGTCCAGACCGATGACGCCAGGCCGTAGCTTGAGTCGTTGGCCCACTCAAGCACCTGCTTCTCATCCTCAAACCGTGTGACGCTGACGACGGGGCCAAACACCTCTTTTTGCACGATAGCATCGCCCTGCTTCGCCCCGGCCAGCAGCGTAGGTTGATAATAATACCCCTCACCCTCCACCTTCTTGCCGCCCGTCACCACCGTAATATGAGAAAGCGCTTTTGCGTCCTCCACGGCCTTGCTGACGCGCTCAAGATGCGCTTTTGAACTCAGCGGCCCCAGCTCTGTATTTTCATCCTCGGGCGGCCCATATTTCAGGCTCGCAACCGCTTCGCCGAGCTGCTCAACCAGCCTGTCGTAAATTCCGCTTTGGGCGTAGATTCGGCAGGCGGCGGTACAGTCCTGCCCGGCATTGTAGTAACCGAAGGTTCGCACGCCCTCAACCACCGCCTGTAGATCCGCATCGTCAAACACGATAACCGGCGCCTTGCCTCCCAATTCCATGTGCGTGCGCTTAATCGACGGTGCGGTGTGGCTAATAATATGCTCCCCGGTGGCGATAGAACCGGTGAGCGAAACCATTCGCACTTTCTCATGACCGGTCAGCGCATCCCCCACGGTGGGGCCACGACCAAACAGCACATTAACCACCCCAGCGGGGAAAATATCTTTTGCCAGTTCGGCAAGCTTGAACGCGGTAAGCGGCGTTATTTCAGAGGGCTTGATAACCACGCAGTTCCCGGCCGCAAGCGCCGGAGCCAGCTTCCAGGCGGCCATCATCAGCGGGTAGTTCCAGGGGACAATAGACGCAACCACCCCAACAGGATCGCGGCGGATCATCGACGTATGCCCGCTCAAATACTCTCCGGCGGCCAGCCCGCTAAGGCAGCGGCTCGCGCCGGCATAGAAGCGGAAAACGTCCACGACAGCAGGGATCTCATCATTAAGTACGCAGTGGAAAGGTTTACCGCAGTTTTGCGACTCAAGGCGCGCAAAGTCCATGGCGTTTTGCTCAATGGCATCGGCCAGCGTCAGAAGATGCTCCGCACGCTCTTTGGGCGTGGTTTGCCCCCATGCGGAGAAGGCGTTATCAGCCGCCAGAACGGCCTCGTTAACCTGCTGAGCCGTAGCTTCCGCAACTTCCTGCAGCAGCTGGCCGGTTGCCGGATTGTAGACCGGCTGCTTTTCCCCAAGGCCGTCCACTAGCTGGCCGTTAATCAACAATTGGTTTTGCATTCCGGTCTCCCCTGCAGAGGCGCACTGGCGCGCCAGGACTGAGTGAAAAGCATAGTTCCGGCGTTACGGTGTCAGCGTCATAGCCTGGGGATTTTCATCAGGTTGTGATGCACTGCGCAGTAAACCCGCGAAACCACGTGACTCCCTTTGGTATAACAGGCTGAAGAGAAAATGAGGTATCTATTGAAAATTAATATGAAAAGAAAGCGGCGGCCCCTATGCTTCAGGCAGCCCTTTTCTCCGTTTACCGCCAGGAGGCCCTATGACCATTTCAGCACGTAATCAATTAACCGGTACCATCAGCAACGTTACGGATGGCGCAGTCAACGACGAAATCGAATTAACCCTGAACGGCGGCGGTAAGCTGGTTGCCGTCGTCACCCGCAGCAGCAAAGACGCGCTGGGGCTGGTCAACGGCAAAGAAGCGCTTGCTTTGATCAAAGCCCCTTGGGTGGTGCTGGCAAGTGAAGATTGCGGATATCAATTCTCCGCCCGAAACCAGTTTCCCGGTTCGGTTAAGGCTATTGCCGAAGGCGCGGTAAATACCACCGTCCATATTAAGACCGATGCAGGCTTTGAATTAACCGCCGTGGTCACTAACGAAGCAGCAGATGAAATGGCCCTGAAGGCCGATAACCGCCTGCTGGCGCTGGTGAAAGCCTCTTCCGTGCTGATTGCCGTGAAGAAATAAAAGCCACTCATCCGGCAGCCGCTCCGGCTGCCGGTTTTAACAAGCTACTGATAGCGCAGGTCGAGTTTACTGTAGGCCACCACGGCTTCAGAACCGTCCTGGTTTTTGTCCTGGTTATAGTTACCCGCCTTAAAGTAAAGCGGGATCCCTTCCCAGCCCTGTTTCGGGTAGGTGAATGTTTTACTGGCCGTTTTTCCTCCGGCACTGGCTTCAATCGTCACTTTCATGCCGCTCGCCGTGCCTCTGGCTTTAATGCTGTAGTCGATTTTTTCCTTAAGCCCTACGCCCGAAAGCAGCGTAGTGCGCTTCTCCGCATCGCCGTAGTTCTCTTTTACGCCAGCCACTATCTCGCCATTCTGCCAACGCAGCTTCAGCATCTCCGAACCGCCGGGTTTGTCGCCGTGGATTTGCGCAAAGATGATTGAACGCGTGGACGGGTTTTTCACGATAAACACCGATCCGCTTTGCTGATTTTCGAAATCGTCGCCGTTAACAAAATTATGGCTCGCCCTCAGCTCGACACGAGGATATTCACTGTGCGGCGTAGAGCCAAAGCCGGACGGCGCTTTAAACATCATAGCTCCCGCCGGAATGGCAGAGTCGCAGTTTTTTTCACCGCCGCAGTTGCTGTAGAAATAGCGGTTGTGCAGCTCCGCCGTTATTTTCACCTCGTTCGGTTTTTCACTGCCGTCAAAGGATTGCAGCAAATACTCCTTCGTCAGCAGCGGATAGTTTTCTCCCGGCGTATTCTGGCCATTCTCAGCCCATGCGCTGGCGCTCAGCGTGACCAAAAGCAGGCCAACCGGCGCCACATAACCTACTGTTTTACCCTTCATCTTTTACCCCGACGCAAATGTAAACCCGCTCAATCAGCTAACCATTAATCCCTGCAGATGCTTTACTTTAATTCTGTTGCTGTGACCTTTCAGTGGTAACAATGGGTTTCCGGTTCTTAACATGATGCATAATGGGAATACTGATGATCAAAAAACTGCTCGTTTCGGTGCTGTTTGCAGCCAGCTACTCTTCTTTTGCGCTGGCGGATAACGCGGGCGCTGCGTTTAAAACGTTTCCGCTCGGTAAGCTTGAGGTCACGGCGCTGCACGATAAGGATAATTATCTGAGCAATGACGCTAAAGTGCTTGGCGTAGACGTGGGGGAAAAAGCGGTGGCAAAGGTCCTCTCAGCGGCCGGTGCGCCTACGGACAAAATCAAGCTCAGCGTCGATGCTCTGCTGGTTAAAGACGGCAGCAAAGTCATTTTACTGGATACTGGTCTTGGCCCAGGCGCTGAGGGGCAGCTGATTGGGAGCCTTGCAAAGGCGGGCTATAAGCCAGAACAGATAACCGATGTGCTGATCACCCACGTTCATGGCGACCATATTGGCGGGTTGCTTACCGCTGACGGCAAACAGGCCTTCACCAAAGCCACGGTGCAAATTTCTGCCCCGGACTGGGACTGGCTGCAAACGATGCCGAAGATGAAGGCGCTGGTAGAGGCCGTTAAACCGCAGGTGAAAACCTTCAAACCCGGCGACCAGGTATTGCCCGGCATTACTTCGGTGCCGCTGCCAGGCCATACGCCCGGGCATGTTGGCTACCAGATTGTCTCCGGCAAGCAGCGGCTTTTAGATATTGGCGATTCGGCGCACAGCTCGATTGTTTCGCTGGCGAAGCCAGAATGGGCGATAGCCTATGACAATGACCGCACGGAAGGCATTGCTAACCGCAAGGCGCTGCTGGCTAAGCTGGCCGCAGATCGCGAGCTGATTTTTGCCCCACACTTCCCGTTCCCTGGCGTCGGACATATTGCGGCTAAAGGCGAGCATTACGTCTTCCAGCCAGCAGAGTAGCCTTCCCATAAAGCCGGTCCGCCGGCTTTTCCTCTTACACGCGCTCGATCTGATACCAGACATGCCGCAGCAGCGAGTGTCCCTCCGGGAGCATCGGATGGTCAAACTCGCCGCTTCGGCGCATGCCTGATTTCTCCATCACTCGCTGGGACGGTTGATTCGAAAGCGCGGTAAAAGCAACGATGCTTTCCAGCCCATACTCTTCAAAGCCTACGCGCAGAGCCTCTCTTGCTGCTTCAGGGGCATAACCTTTTCCCCAGAACGCTGGACGTAATCGCCAGCCAATTTCAACGCAGGGAGAAAACGGCAGCGCATACATTGGGCGATTTAAGCCAACGAACCCGGCCAGTTCACCGCTGTGTTTTTCTTCAACCGCCCAGAAACCAAAGCCGTTTTGCGCCATACGCTGGCGAAATGCCTCCAGGTAAGTACGGCTCTCTTCCGGCGTTAATGGCTGTAAAAAATAGCGCATCACTTCCGGGTCGGCATTCATTTCAGCAAACGCCGGTAAGTCATCCTCACGCCATGGCCGCAGCAACAATCTTTCAGTCTGGTACAACGCTCTGCTCCTCGATCAATTGCGCGATTAAACGTGACAACGTCACAGCTGCCTGCTGTTCTCGTTCGCCCCACGCCCACGAGGCGTTAAAGCGGAAGTAGTTATCCCATGCCCGACCGGTAGTAAACATTTTACCCGGCGCGATACTTATCTTATGCGCCAGCGCCCGCTCGTTAAGCAGGCTGGCGTCCACGCCCTCAGGCAGCTCAATCCAAAGGAAATAGCCGCTTTCGCTGCGGTGGATTTTCACCGCCGTCGGTAAGAGTTCGCTTAGCGTCTGCCACGCCTGCTGCTTACGCTCGGCCAATTGCCTGCGTAGCCGCCGCAGGTGGGTGTCATAGCGCCGGGTGGCAAGGAAGTCGACCAGCGCCAGCTGCATTGGCGAACTGGTGGACAGGGTGCTCATCAGCTGCAGTTGCTGAATCCGGCGGGCGTGTTTTCCGGCGGCCACCCAGCCGATGCGAAAGCCAGCTACCAGGCATTTCGAAAACGAAGAGCAATGCAGGGTCATGCCCTGATTATCATAGGCTCTCGCCGGCAGCGGCCTTTCACGTCCGTAGTAAAGCTCGCTGTAAACATCATCCTCAATTAGCGTGACGTTATGTTCTTGCAGCAGCTTCACCAGCTGCGTTTTTTTCTCCGGCGACAGCGTCACGCCCAGCGGGTTCTGGCTGTTGCTCATTAGCCAGCAGGCTTTAACCGGGTATTCCGCTAAAGCCTGCGCCAGCGCATCGAGATCGATGCCGCTAACCGGGTCGGTGGCAACCGACAGCGCTTTTAGCCGCAGACGTTCGAGCGCCTGCAGCGCGCCGTAGAAGCACGGGTTTTCGACGATCACCCATTCGCCCGGCTCGGTCACCGCCTGAAGGCTGAGATTAAGCGCCTCAAGCGCCCCTGCGGTAATCACAATCTCGTCCGGGGAAACCTGTATTCCCTGCTGGGCATAGCGCCGGGCGATGGCATGGCGCAAAGCCTCATTGCCCGGCGGCAGGCTCTCAATCACGCTGATGGCGGTAGCGGTTTTACTCACCGCAGACATAGAGCGATTAAGCTGCTGGAGAGGAAACAGACGAGGATCCGGGAACGCGGAGCCAAACGGCACGACGGACGCATCCGTGCTTGCCTGCAAGACATCAAAAATATAGGTGTTGATATCGACAGTTTCCGCGCGGGTTACCTGGATTGCAGGCGGCGCGGTACGCGTAACGGGCCGGGGCGCAACGTAGTAACCAGACTGAGGCCTTGCAACGATTGCCCCCTGACTTTCAAGCATCTGATAGGCGTGCCCTACGGTCATAAAGCTCATCCCGCTGTGACCGACCTGCTCGCGCAGCGACGGTAAACGGTCGCCCGGCTGCCAGACGCCGAGAGCAATCTGATCGAGGATCTGCTGTGCCAGCTGCTGGTACTTTTTCATGCACTACTCCCTGTCTATATCACAGCGATAAAAATACGCTGTTTTGTGTAACTGTTATAGTCAGAAAGTGATTTATTAAGACGAGGAGATCGGGCGGCAGAGCCGCCCGTAATACGAGGAGACTACTTCACGTCTGCCAGCGCCGTTTTCTCGACGTAAGGCTTCATCAGGCTATCCGCCGTTTGCTGCGCCGATTTCGCTGCGGCTTCCGGCGTCACTTTCTGGTCATTCACCACCGCCGCCAGCTGGTTTTCCATCGCCTGACGCACGGCAACCGTTTCATAAGTCGAATACCAGGGATGGGCATATTGCAGCTGATCCAGCGCGATTTGTGCGCGGGGATCTTTCTGCAGATACTCTTTCATTTCCGGCGTGTCATAAGAAGCTTTCAGCGGCGAGAAGTAGCCGGTGAAGCGGCTCCATGCGCCGTTGACCTGCGGGCTAACCAGATAGGTCAGGAACTGATAAGCCGCTTTTTTCTGCGCATCGGAAATACCTTTGAAGCTCACCAGGCTTGCACCGCCGATAGGCACCGCACGCTGTTCTTTGGCGGGCATCATAGCCACTTCCATATCAAAGTCTTTGCTGTTTTCTCGCATAAAGCCCAGCGCACCGGTGCTCAGCATCGCCATGCCCAGCTTGCCGCTAAAGAATGCGGCGCTGATCTGCTTGGAGTTGAGCACGCCAGACGGCATCACCTTGTCGCGATAAACCATATTCTGCCAGAAGCGCAGCGCGCCGATGGTGGTCGGCGAATCGTAATACACTTCGCCTGGGTAGTTTTCGTTAAAGTAGTTACCGCCGTTAGCGCGAACCAGCGAGGAGAAGATCCAGCCGCCGTAATCGTCGTTGGTGGAAGGCAGCATAATGCCCCACTGCCCTTTGCTGGCGTCGGTCAGCTTCTTGGCATCGGCCAGCATTTCAGCCCAGCTCTGCGGTGGCTGCTTGATGCCCGCCTGGTCAAACATCGTTTTGTTGTAATAAAGAATTGGCGTGGAGTTATGGAAAGGTATCGCGTAGGTGACGCCCATGACCTGCGCGTTCTTGTGCATTGCCGGCCAGAAGTCGTTCATCAGGAAATCACCCGCCTTGCGGTTGCCGTATTTAAACAGCTCGTCCATCGGCAGGATCTCGTCCTTCAGCGCCAGATCGGTGGTGAAGTTGGCCGACATAATCACCAGCGCGGGAGGCTGTCCCGCCTTCTGCGCGGATTCAGCTTTAATTTTGGTGGTGTCATAGCTGCCGGTAAAAATACCGCGTACCTCAACGTCCTGCTGCGAGTCGTTAAACGCCTTGATGACTCGGGTCATCTCCATCGTCAGCTTGCCGTCGACGGGTGCCGGGAACATAAAATCAATTTTCTCTTTTGCCAGCGCTGCGCCGCTCACGGCCAGCGAACAGCAAACGGCAAGCGCCCGCCATTTATGCATCAGGGGGTTAAACATGGTCAATCTCCTGGTGTAAGTTGTGGTGAAAGTCTGTGTGGAAAAGGTGAATATCCGATGCGGAAAAACCCAGGGTGAGCGTGTCGCCTTTTTCTGGTACCTCACCGCGGTGGCGGCGGGTGTAGCGTAACGTCCCGAGGGGGGTGCTGACATGGAGCAGATAATCTGCGCCCATCAGTTCTCGTTGCAGCACCGTCGCGCTCAGCGTCAGGTGCTCTTTCTCTGGCCTGTCGGTCAGGTGCTCCGGGCGGATACCGAACCAGACGCTCTTTTCGGAGCTAGCCGAAGGAGGCAATAGCAGGTTGAGCGTAGCGGGCAAAACGCGCCCATTGTCACAGGACAAAGAAACCAAATTCATGGCGGGGGAGCCAATAAAACCGGCGACAAACAGGTTGGCCGGATGAGCATAAAGATGCTCTGGTTTCCCGACCTGCTGTACCTTCCCGCCGTTCATCACCACAATCCGGTCGGCCATCGACATAGCTTCAGTCTGATCGTGGGTGACGTAAATGGTGCTGGTCTTAAGCTGATGATGCAGCGCCATAATACTGTCGCGAACCTCCGTGCGCAGGCGGGCGTCCAGGTTAGACAGCGGTTCATCCATCAGGAACAGGCGCGGATTACGCACAATCGCTCTTGCCATTGCCACGCGCTGACGCTGCCCACCGGACAGTTTGGCCGGTTTACGATCCAATAGTTCGCCGAGCTGCAGCATAGCGGCAACCTGCTCGAGCCGTGGTTGCCAGCTGGTTTTATCTTCTTTACGGATCTTCATGCCAAACGTAATGTTGTCGCGCACCGTCAGGTGCGGGAACAGCGCATAGTTCTGGAAAATCATCGCGAAGTTACGTTCGCGGGGCGACATCGACGTAATGTTCTCCCCATGGAGCCAAATCTCGCCGCTGCTGACCTCTTCAAGACCGGCCAGCATTCGCAGCAGCGTACTTTTTCCGCAGCCAGAAGGCCCAACCAGCACCACAAACTCTCCTTCTTCGATGCTTAGCGACAGCGCGTCCAGCGCCGCTTTACCTTCAAACTGCTTGCTTACGTGATTCAGTCTTAACATGGCAATTAACGCTCATCTATCGGGCAGCTGATCGCCGCGTCATACAGCCACGGACCTGCATAATGCGCCAGAGAATGCTGGTAGCTTACCCACTGCTCCCCTACCTGACGGTGCATCAGGCAGGACGGCGGAGAAAGATCGTAGTACGGGCGGCTGTCTTCAAAGTGGTACGGCACCTGATGTACCGTGCCGGGAATGGTGGCAATCGTTGCCTGTCGATATTGGGTCATCGTCAGGCAGTGGTTATGACCGCAGAAAATGCGCACCAGCGAAGGAAAACGCGCGACCAAATCCAGCAGCAGATGGCCGTTTTCACAAGCGATTTTGTCCATTTGCGCGTTCCCCAGCGGCAGCGGAGGATGATGCATAAAGACCGCCGTTGGCCTGTCGCCGCTCGCCGTCAGCTGCGCTTCAAGCCAGGCGACGGTGTTGTCGGTCAGCCAGCCTTTTGAATGCCCTGCGAGGCTTGAGTCAATAAACAGCAGGCGGGTAGCAAAATCGTCAACGGCATAACGAATATTTTCCGGATCGTGGCCCAGCAGCGGGCAGAGCGGGCTCAGGTACTCAAGGAAATGGGCCTTGTCATCATGGTTGCCGGGGATCAGAAAAAGCGGTGACTTGAGGGTACCGAGCACCTGGCGAGCAACCTGATACTCTTCCGGGCGGCCGCAGTTGACGATGTCACCGCTAACGATCGTCGCGTCCGGGCGTTCGCGCAGCGCATTCAGCTGCGAGACCACATCGGCATTGCCAGCATTTATATCGATGAAGCCATACAGTTTCTGGTTCTGACTGCGGAAATGGGTGTCGGAAATATGGGCCAATAACATCACTCAACTCCTTACTTGATACCTGAAAAACCAAAACTTCGCAGAAACTGTTTCTGGAAGGCGATAAAGGCGAGCATCAGCGGCAGGCAGACCATAATGGTTCCCGCACTGATAGTGCCCCACTGGCCGCCGGACTCGGCGCCCATAGCAAACGAAACCAGCCCGACCGTCAGCACCTGCTTATCCGGGTCGTTAAGCATCATCAGCGGCCACAGATACTCGTTCCAGTGGTAGGTAATGCTCACGGTGGCGAACGCCAACACCGACGGCCAGCACATCGGCAGCAGCACGCGGTAGAGCACCTGCCACCAGCGGCAGCCTTCCATCAGCGCGGCCTCCTCCAGCTCTTTGGGGATGGCAAGGAATGCCTGACGCATCAGGAACACGCCGAACGCGGAGGTGAAATAAGGCATCATCACGCCGGTCAGCGTATTGAGCAGCCCCAGCGCTTTTAGCGTCATCATGTTCGGCACCATCATCACCACCGGCATGATCATCAGCTGCACCAGAAACAGCAGAAACAGCGTCTGCTTGCCGCGAAATTCATGGCAGGCGAAAACGTACCCGGCGGTGGTTATGGTGACGAGCTGCACGAAGAAAGTACCGAAGCTGAATATCAGCGTGTTGGCATACAGGCTCAGCCAGTCGGCGCTCTGCCACGCCTCCCGGAAGTTATCCAGCGTCAGCGGAAAACGCGGCAGCACGGAAGCCATACCTTCCCCGAAGGTGCTGGTGCTAAAGGCCGAGGAAAGCATCCAGAGAAACGGGCTAACCCACAGCAAAGCCAGGCAGCACATCAGCACCGTCAGGGTGATGCCCTTTGATTTACGCAGGCGCAACCACAGCGGCTGCGGCACGCTACGCGCGTTGACAACGGGTGTAGAAAACTCAACGCTCATGGTGTGCGCCCCTTTCCAGCAGCTTGAGGTTAACGAACGAGAAGACAAACAGGCCAGCCAGCGTCAGGAAGGTGGCGGCGGAGGCTTTGCCTAAATCATGGGTATCCCAGGCAAGGCTCTGGATGTAATAAAGCAGCACGGTTGTAGCGTTATCCGGCCCGCCGCGCGTCATCACCGCAACGTGGTCGATTTGCGTAATCGAATAGATAAGCGCCGTAGTTATCACAAAGCTTAGCGTCGGGCGCAGCAGCGGCAGAGTGACCTTAAAGAACACCTGCCAGGAGGTTGCCCCCTCCATAATCGCCGCTTCACGCGCCGAAGAAGGCAGGCTTTGCAACCCTGCGAGGAAGAACAGCATGTAGTAACCGGCAAACTTCCATACGCCGATCAGCGCCAGAGCGTAGAGTGCGCTGTTGCTACGTCCGAGCCAGTTGTTATTCATCGGCCCGAACAGCTTCGCCAGATAGTAATCCAGCATGCCCATGCCCGGCATAAAGATGAACAGCCAAAGAGCCGCGGCGCTCACCATCGGGATAATCATCGGGAAGAAGAAAGCGGTACGCAGCCAACGGTTAATGCGGTGATTTTCCCACAGCGCTACCGCCAGCAGCAGCGCGAGCGTAACGCCCGGCACCACGGTCAACAGGATATAAACCAGGTTATTCACCAGCGACTTCCAGAACACCGGGTCGGCAAAGAGGCGAACATAATTGCCCATGCCCACATAAGCGCCAGCATCACCCGCCATACGGGTATCAAACAGGCTGTCATACACGGAGCGAACCAGAGGGAACCAGGTGAATAACAGTAAAAAGAGTAAAGACGGCGCGAGTATCAGCCAGGGAAGCCAGGGTCGTTTTGCCATTGTCCGAAAACCTGTCGGGGTCAGAAGGCAGTCAGTATGGGAGGGATTTATGGCAGAAACGTTACCGGGAAATGGCAGTTTTGCGGTAGAGAAAACAGGCAGCTCCACCTTGAAGTGATAACTGCCTGTCGTGCAAAGAGATTGTCTTTACAGGGATATATTCGTCAGAAAAGAAAAACGCTACTGCATTTCTGCCAGACTGGCTTTTTTGCTCTTGCGATTATAAAGGCACAGCTCTTTGCCCGGCACGGGGTTGCTGTTCTTAAACTTGTAGTTGCCTGAGATCACGAGCGCCGAATAACCCACGTCATCGCCGAAATCGGTGCGCTTACCTTCAATCTTTTTCTCCTGCAGCGCGCTGATCGCAAGGCAGCTTTTTTGTACGTCTTTGTCCAGTTGCTGCCATGCCGCCTCTGAGGAAGCCAGGCTGTTAAAGGCAGTGAGTAATACGGGAATTGCCACGAGCGCTAATCGCTTTTTCATAGTGACCTCGAAAAAAGGTGTTACGGAAATACCAGATCCTTCAGGCTGATAATCTATAGCAATATCAGCCCGGAATTATCTGTATTGTAGCCAATGCTCTCAATCACTTGCCCATCTTCGACAGCATTTCAGGGCGCATACACTTATGGATGACCAGCATAAACAGCAGCGAAGGCACCAGCAAAATCAGCGCCGTGATCGATGACACCTGGTAATTACCGGACATGCTGGCGTTATAGAGCAACAGCGGTAGCGTAGTGATGTCCGGAGCGCCGACAAAAAAGGTGCCGGTAAACTCATCCAGCGACTCGAGGAACACGAAGATACCGGCGGCCATAATTCCTGGGGACGCCTGCGGCAGCACGATGTACCAGAAGGTCAACAGCGGCCCGGCGCCAAGATTGCGTGATGCCCGTGCCTGCAGCGGATCGATAGCTGAAAATGCGGCAACGCAGATCCATATCGAGTACATCAGGCCATGTACGCTGTGCACCAGCACCACGCCAGCAACGGTGCCGTTAAGTCCCCACTGGTAGAAAAGCCGCGCGATATTCATGTAAACCGTCAGGTTCGGGAACGCCTGCGGAAGCAGAAACAGCAGCATAAACATCACCCTTAGCGGCATTGCCCGACGCGACAGCGCATAGCCTGCAGGAATGGAGATAATCAGGCAAACGAGTACCGACAGTACGGCAATAAACACGCTGGTCAGCAGAGAACCTGATACATCGCTGTAGGGGCTAAAAACCTGATACCAGTACTTTAATCCCCACTGGCTCGGCAGGGCATGCGGGTAAAACCAGCTTTCCGCCACCGTCCAAATCAGCAGGTTCAGCAGCGGGCCAAACATGGCAAACAGCATAAAGGCCAACAGCAGCGCCTGCAGCGGCAGACCGAGCCGCCCTTTTAGCCGCCTCATGACTCCCCTCCTTTCTGCCGCAGGCTGTGGCGCAGATAGAACCAGGAGAGCGCCCCGCAAATAACCAGCGAAATGACGCCAAGCGCGTTGGCAACCGCGTAGTCACTGTAAGAGTTAACCCGGAAGGCCATATCAACCGTCATCATCGTTGGCGTACCGGTGCCAATCATCAGCGGCACGGAGAGAACGGACATCATGATCACCGTCGACAGCACCAGCGCGACGCCGATGGCTGGCAGCACCTGCGGCAAAATAATGTCGAACAGAATGCGCAGGCGTGAAGCCCCTAAATTTTTGGCCGCCAGCATCTGCGCAGGCTCCAGCGCCGACATTGCGCCGCAGATTAGCAAGGTGGCAAACGCCAGCTGTTTCCAGACAAAGGTAACGATGATCCCTTTCCAGCCGAGCCAGGAAATTGTATCCAGCGGCTGCACCAGATCGCTGGCGACCAGCATGTTATTCATCAGGCCATTTTTGGCGAGGAAGGTACGCATCATCTGCGCGGCAACGATAAAAGGAATAAACAGCGGCAGCCGGTAAAGCACGCCCAGCAGCCGCACAACAAGACGGCAGGAAGAGAGCGTAATCACCGCAGATACCGTAATTGACAGCAACGCCAGCAGCGCAACCGACACCAGCACGATGAAAACCGTAAACAAAATGTCGTTCGAGTAAAGCGACAAAACTTTGGCGAAATGCTGCAAGGTGAACTCACCGGCGTCCGAGGTAAAGGCGGCAACCAGCGAGAACCCAAGGGGATAGAGGAACAGCACCACGATCATCAGCGCAGCGGGACTCACAAGCAGCAGATAGTTTAGCGAAACACGCATAGCGAACCTTAGAACTTAAACGCGATACCCAGCCGAAGCCGGGCACCGGAAAAAGATCAGTTAGAAACCTGGCTTTCGTAGCCTTCTTTGATGTCATCAAAGTAAGGCGCTATCGGGAAACTTTTTCCGTAATCGGCGAGCGCTTTCGGGGAGATCTCAGCGAATAGCTTGCTCCAGGTGGCATCGTCCAGCTTTGGCTTGACGTACTGCGCGTCGATGCCCGGATACCAGTTAAACTGCTTCACGATCCCGTCGGCCTGTACTTCCGGACTGGTTGCCAGCTCGATGAACTCTCGCGCCAGCTGAGGCTGCGCCGCTTTAGCCGGAGTGACGTAATACATTGGCTGCCCGGGCATCCCCGGCGATAGCAGAGCCAGCTTGATGGACGGCGGCAGCTTGCCCTGATCTTTCCAGGTGTAGAACATATCGACCCATACCGGCCCCATGGCTATTTCACCGCGAGTTAGCATGTCCAGCGTCCCGGCGTTGCCCGGCGTAAAGGTCACGTTTTTATTAAACGCTTTCAGCTTCTCAAAGGCCTGCGACCAGTTTGTCTCTACGCTCTTGTCATACGGCAAGGCAGATAAACGCCGGGCGTCTGTGCCATAAGCATAAATCCAGCCCACGACAAAGCTGACCCCGGACATGCCGTTTTTAATGCCGTTATAGCCAAAAGCCTGCGGGTGCTTCGCTGCCCAGGCCACCAGCTCATCATAGGAGGCCGGGGGCGTTTTCATGGTTTCGCTGTTCCAGGCGATGGCCGTTTGGCTCAAAAACATCGGCATCACATAGCCGTCTACGTTCACGCCCAGCGCGTTACTGGCATTGTCCGCCGTAACCATGCTGCCCGTTTTGATCTGCTGGCGGTATTTTTCCAGCAGCCCTTTTTCCACCAGTTCCCCGCCCGCTTTCTGGTGCACTACGGCAACATCAATGTCCCAGGTTTTCGCCCCGCTCTGCTGCTGCGCGCTCAGTTTTTCAATGATTTTATTCGAGCCAGCATCCCCGGGACCGGTGCCGACAACGCGTACTTTTACGCCCGGATGCGCAGCCTCGAACTTTGGCCCCAGCCAGGTTTTGACGTAATCCACCATATTTTGGTCACCCGCGGTGGCCACGTTTAAAACGGTTTCTGCCTGTACGCCATAGCTTAAAAACAGCGCCGTGACGGCGGCAATCCTGGTTTTAGCAAACATAATTACCCCTCAGAGAAAGAGAATGATTCAAGCCGTGTGGGACGAATTAAAAATATGCAGAGCCGACCCGGGAACATGCAGTCTGACCTCTGAATTCAGCGGTAAATTATCGGTGGAATCAGCATGAAAAAGCCGTTTCCGGCAGCGAATGGCATAGCGGTAGCTCTGGCCAATAAAAGCATTTTGCTCAACCACCCCTTCCAGCGTTAATCCATGCTCAGGAGCGTCTTTATTTAAAGATGAGAGTGCAGCATCTGAGCTTCTGAAATAAACCACCTGTCCCTTGTTATCATTTAGCAAGGCCAGGCCAAAGATATTCATTTCTTCTGCCGTAATGCGGTTATCAGCGCCCATAAAATCGGCGACAAAAGGCGTGGCAGGCTGCTGGTAAATCTCTTCCGGCGTGCCCGTTTGCTCAATTTCGCCATTGTTCAACACCACGATACGGTCAGCCATTACCAGCGCCTCCTGCTGATCGTGGGTTACAATCACCGAGGTAAAACCAAGTTTTTTCTGTAGCTGTTTGATTTCATGTCGGACACTCAGCCGAACTTTAGCGTCAAGGTTCGAGAGCGGCTCATCAAGCACCAGCACATCGGGCTCAATGGCTAGCGCACGCGCCAGCGCAACGCGCTGCCGCTGCCCGCCGGAAAGCTCGGTGATTTTCGCGCCAGCAAGGCCGTTAAGATTCACCATCTGCAAGAGCTCGAGCACTCTGGCCTGAATAGCCTCCCGACGCCATTTACGCAGTTTCAAGCCATAGCCAATATTTTGCTCTACCGTTAAATGCGGCCACAGCGCATAGCTTTGAAACACCATGGTGATATTGCGCTGTTCCGGCGGGCTTTGGGTTATTTCATTTCCAGCGACAACAATACGGCCCTGTTTGACGGGAATAAATCCACACAAGGCATTTAATAACGTCGTTTTCCCGCAGCCCGATGGGCCAAGTAGCGCAATCATCTCGCCTTTGTTTACGGCCAGATTAATATCCTTTAGCACCACCTTATCGCCATAACTAATTTGCAGGTGCGCCATTTCCAGGTAGCTCATAACGGTATCCGAAATGTCTGTTAACTTTTTTGCCCTGAATGAACACGTGTTCATTTCTCTGTAAAAAAAATGAAACGCCGATCAGAGATGATGTGCGCCTACTGTGGCGTGTCTTTATGACACTTTAATTAACCGCGAAATTTTTTAGCGAGGAATAATGAAAATCGACGTGCCTGGCTGCGGCAGCGCTTTCTCCCGCTGGCAAAATACTTCCGCGCTGCGGGTCATTGACGATGAGAACCGGCAATGGCTTATCGACTGCGGCCCTACCGTGCCTCGCGCGCTTTGGCAGCGCGGCGGCAACATCAATGATATCGACGTGCTGTTTTTTACCCATGTGCATCCGGATCACTGCACCGGGTTGCCAGCCCTGCTGAATCACTGGAAAAGCTTTAATCGCCAGAAAACTCTGGTGATTTACAGCCAGCCAGAGCAGCGGCAGGTCCTGATGCAGCTGGCGCTGCTCGCCAACTGGCCGGACAAAACGCTCTGCTTCCCTATTGAATGGCGCGACAGTGAAGCCGATTTCCACTGGCAGCACTGGCGCATTCGCACCGCGCCTACCCGCCATGAAATGACGAACCTTGCCGTACGCATTGATATCCGCCAACACAGCCTGTTCTACAGCGGCGACGGACGGCCAACTGAAAGCTCAATTTCGCTAATGGCAGGCGCCGATCTGGCGTTTCAGGAGTGTGCCTCGCTTTCGGCCCTGGCTGAGGATGCCTCCCACGGCGACTTTCCTGGCTGCCTGAAGTTGTTTAACTCGCTGGCGCTACCGTCTCTGGGACTGTATCACTGCAACGACGCAATTTTACCGGCGCTGAAGCTGGCCTGCCGTCCCTATCCCGGGCTTTTTGTGAGCCATGACGGCCTGCAGTACGACTTCCATCAGCAGCGTTTTTACACTGAGGATTACTTGCCTTGAGCCCGTCGATGCACAAACAAAGCGTTACCGCTGAAGACGTCGCCCGGCGTGCAGGCGTCTCCCGCGCCGTGGTTTCCCGCGCGCTAAGCAACAACGGCAGCATCTCTCCGGCAACGCGGGAGCGGGTTCTTCAGGTGGCTAAAGAGCTTGGGTATCAGGTGAATTTTCTGGCTCAGGGGCTTAACCGCAGACGCAGCCATTTGATTGGCGTCATCGTCTCGCGTATCGACGATCCGTTTCGCAGTAGCCTGCTCGACGGCCTTCTCGGCGAAATTCAACGTAACGGTTTCCAGGCGCTGGTGACGGAAATCCGCTCTGAGCAGGAGCTGGCGGAAACGCTGCGCCATTTCACCCAGTTCCGCGTGTCCGGCGTGATTGTCACCTCAGGCAAACCGCCCGAAGCGCTGGTGAGCGAATGTGTTCAGCAGCAGATCCCTGTCGTCGGCATCAACCGCCAGCCGGATATTCCCGGCGTGGATTATGTCTGTTCGGATAATGCCGCCGGGGCAATTCTGGCCGCAGAACAGCTGGTCAAAACCGGCTGCAGACGCTTTGGCTGGATCAACAATCATCACTCAACCTGGGCCGGCAGGATACGCGGCGAGGCTTTCCGGCTGGCCCTGAGCGAACGTGGCGTAGACGTCGATAACAATCTTGCTGCTCTGCTTTCCTCAGCAGAGGGCTATGAAGGAGGGTTACAGACGGCGGCAGGGCTCGAAGTGATCCCGCAGGGCATTTTCTGCGCCAACGCCCAGCTGGCCTGTGGTTTTCTTGACGGCATGCGCCAGCGCGGCAAAGATGCACCACAAGATTTTCAGCTTATTGGCTTCGACAACACGCCACAAACAGCGCAGTACAGCTACCGGCTCACCACCCTTAATCAGGATGTTGCCGAAATCTCACGACTGGCGCTGATGCATCTGCTGGAGCGCGCTCGTACCCCTTTACAGCCTTCACGCACCAGCTGGGTGAAGGTCGATTTGATTCACCGGCAGACGTCGTTTTCCCTAACCTAAGAGCAAAACATGACCGAACAGCAGCAGCAGGCGCTCTGCACGTTAATTCGCAAAGCAGGCGCTCGCGCCCAGGCGTTGCGAGATGCAGGGTTAAACATCGAGAATAAAGGTCGTCAGGATTTCGTCTCACAGGCGGACGTTCTGATTGAGCAAGAGATTAAAAATTGGCTGAAAATTCATTGTCCTCAGGACGGTTTTCTCGGTGAAGAAAGCGGGCTTGTTGAGGGCGAGCGCGGGATCTGGGTGCTTGACCCGGTTGACGGCACCACCAACTTTATTCTTGGCATGGACTATTGGTGTCTCTCTCTCGCCTGGGTCAGGCAGAACGTGATTGAGCTGGGGATTATCTATGCGCCCGATCGCGATGAGTTCTTTTTTGCCCGCCACGGCCAGGGAGCCTTTCTTAACGGCAAGCCTTTAAAGCTGCGGGAACCGTCACCGGAACGCGTGGTCATTGGCCTTGGCCGATCCAGCCGCGCGCCGGTTTCCCTCTATGCGCAAACCCTTGAGGCGGTGCTGAATGACGGCATGGAATATCGCCGCTTCGGCGCAGGAGCGTTGATGCTGGCGCACGTAGCGGCGGGTCAGATTCACGCCTACTACGAACAGCATATGAACAGCTGGGACGCGCTGGCCGGACTGCTGCTGATCGCGGAAGCCGGCGGCGTCAGCAACGCATTTCTCGCCGGTGACGGTCTGCTTCGCGGCAACCTGGTGCTGGCCGGCTGCAACGGCGTTCACGAAAGGTTGATGGCCCTGCTGGCCGACGGCATTGACTGACTGAGCGCTTTTCACGGCGCTAATCCCGGAGCAGAGCAACATTCTCATGGGGCACCCAGCCCCATTCGCCCCCGGACGTTTCCGCCCAGTACCAGTCGTTCAAAGAGCGTTTTACGCTTAGCTTTTCATCAACATTTACCGACAGCTCGTGCGCGTTGTAGTCTTCCAGACAGACTGCCCGATGCTGTCCGGCCTGCCTGAAAATTTGCTGCGGCGCCCAGCCGGACTTGCCGCTGGATAGCGTTACCCACACCCAGCCGCGCCATTCCAGATCGCTGTGGCTGATGGCGACAGTTTCATGCTGCTTTATTTGAATTGGGTCCGGAAAAGCGGAGAGATACTTCTTTGTCACGATAGCAATCCTGTTCACAATACGGCCTCCTTTGCTCAGTGAATAGCAAAAGCCTGGCACAGCGGCCTCAGTTTCGAAAGTTCCCTCAGTGCTGTTCCCGCTAAACCGCCCGGAAGGTCAAAAGTCTCCGACGTCTCGGCTACATTCTTGCCTTCGGCGCTAGTTTCCCTCAAAACTGTTATCCCTTTTTCCCGCCTCTCTGTTTCTACAACCCCGACGTGACGCGGCCTAAAATCTAGCCGAATAATTTGCTATGCGGAGTGCTGCATGTTCGGTTTAGATGCTTTTCACCTGGCGAGGATCCAGTTCGCTTTCACGGTCTCCTTCCACATCATTTTTCCCGCCATCACCATCGGCCTTGCCAGCTACCTCGCGGTGCTGGAAGGACTCTGGCTTAAGTCGAGGGACCCGGTTTATCGCTCGCTTTACCACTTCTGGTCGAAGATTTTCGCCGTCAACTTCGGCATGGGCGTGGTCTCCGGGCTGGTTATGGCCTACCAGTTTGGCACCAACTGGAGCGGCTTTTCACAGTTTGCAGGCAGCATTACCGGCCCGCTGCTGACCTACGAAGTGTTGACCGCCTTTTTTCTTGAGGCCGGTTTCCTTGGCGTCATGCTGTTCGGCTGGACCCGCGTCGGCCCCGGCCTGCACTTCTTCGCCACCTGCATGGTGGCGCTGGGCACCCTGATGTCCACTTTCTGGATCCTGGCGTCCAACAGCTGGATGCAGACGCCCCAGGGCTTTGAGATCCATAACGGCCAGGTGGTGCCTGTGGACTGGCTGGCGGTGGTGTTCAACCCCTCTTTCCCTTATCGCCTGCTGCATATGTCGGTCGCGGCGTTTCTCAGCAGCGCCTTCTTCGTCGGCGCCTCCGCGGCCTGGCATCTGCTGCGCGGTCACCGCACGCCAGCCATCAAAACCATGTTTTCCATGGCCCTGTGGATGGCGGTGATTGTCGCCCCCATACAGGCGATGATCGGCGATATGCACGGCCTGAACACGCTGAAACATCAGCCCGCCAAAATTGCCGCCATTGAGGGACACTGGGAAAACCACCCGGGCGAGCCAACGCCGCTGCTGCTGTTTGGCCTGCCGGATATGGCGCAGGAGCGCACGCGCTATGGCCTGGAAATTCCCGCGCTGGGCAGCCTGATCCTCACCCACAGCCTGGATAAACAGGTGCCGGCGCTAAAAGAATTCCCGAAAGAGGACCGCCCGAACTCGGCGATTGTCTTCTGGTCGTTCCGCGTGATGGCCGGGCTGGGCATGTTAATGATCCTGCTTGGCGTCGCCAGCCTGTGGCTTCGCTACCGCGATCGCCTGTTCGACAGCCGCCCGTTCCTGCATTTTGCGCTGTGGATGGGGCCGTCAGGGCTGATTGCGATCCTAGCCGGGTGGATCACCACCGAAGTGGGCCGCCAGCCGTGGGTGGTCTATGGCCTGCTGCGCACCAGAGACGCCGTCTCTGCGCACGGCACGCTGCAAATGAGCCTCAGCCTGGCCACCTTCTTTATTGTGTATATGTCGGTGTTCGGCGTCGGCTACGGCTACATGATCAGGCTTATCAAAAAAGGCCCGCAGCCGTTTGACGCCCCGCCCGCCGCCGGTACCCCGTCCCGCCCGCTTTCCGCGGTCGCCGAATCGTTTGAGGAGCCACGCTGATGGGCATCGATTTATCCGTTATCTGGTTTGTTATCATCGTCTTTTCCACCCTGATGTACATCGTGATGGACGGCTTTGACCTGGGGATTGGTATTCTGTTTCCGTTTATCCGCCGCGCGGAAGATCGCGACGTGATGGTGAACAGCGTGGCCCCGGTCTGGGACGGGAACGAAACCTGGCTGGTGCTCGGCGGCGCCGCGCTGTTTGGTGCCTTCCCACTGGCCTACGCGGTGATCGTCGACGCGCTGACTATCCCGCTCACGCTGATGCTTATCGGCCTGATTTTTCGCGGCGTCGCGTTTGAGTTTCGCTTTAAGGCCACGCCGGCGCACCGCCCTTTCTGGGATAACGCATTTCTGGCGGGCTCCATTCTGGCGACCTTCTGCCAGGGCATGGTTGTTGGGGCGGTCATTTCCGGTTTTTCAGTGACCGGACGTCATTTTTCCGGCGGGCCGCTCGACTGGCTGACGCCCTTCAACGTGTTCTGCGGCTCAGGGCTGGTCATCGCCTATGCGCTGCTTGGCGCCACCTGGCTGGTGATGAAGAGCGAAGATCCGCTGCAAAAAAGGATGCGGGCCCTCACGCCGGCGCTGCTGCTGGCGCTGCTGGCGGTGATTGCGGTCATCAGCCTCTGGACGCCGCTGCGTCAGCCGAACATTGCCGCACGCTGGTTCAGCCTGCCCAACCTGCTGTTCCTGCTGCCGGTCCCGCTGCTGGTCCTGCTTTGCAGCCTGAGGATCTGGCGCAGCGTCCGAAGGACGGACAGCCTGCATGCCACCCCGTTTGTGCTGACGCTGGGGCTTGTATTCCTCGGCTTCAGCGGCCTCGGCATCAGCATCTGGCCAACGATTATTCCGCCCGGCATCACGCTGTGGCAGGCCGCCGCGCCGCCGCAAAGTCAGGGCTTTATGCTGGTTGGCGCGCTGTTTATTATCCCGGTCATTCTGGTCTACACCTTCTGGAGCTACTACGTGTTCAGGGGGAAGGTGCAGCACGGTGAGGGCTACCACTGATGAAACAAACGGCAAGGAGAGTGTTATGGATGATTATTTTATGGAGCGCCAGCGTATTAGCGCTCGCGGCCGTGGGAATGGGATTCCGCCTGCTGATGACCGCGGCAGGGTTTAAATCTTAATTCACCGGACTAATAAGCGGAGAGGAAAAAAAATTTACTCCTCTCCGCTTCTGATTGATACAGAAAAGTGTCGACATTGATTTCCCTTAAAACTGTGCTAATTCTTTAATGCGTTAATGAGGAAATAAAGTTAACCCGTTCAATGAAATATTCAGAGGATGACACAATGAAATATCTGCTACCTGCCCTGGCTTTAACGTTGCTGGTTTCGTCACCTGTTTTTGCGGCAAAACAAATTACTCGAGAAGAATCATCTGGTTATACTAAAATCGGCGATTTGTCGCTGACCCAGGACGGCACGCCAACCGTCGGGCATAAAGATCTCTCTAAAGAGGTAAACCAGAAATGCGCTGAGCTGGGTAACGTGCAACCCGGCGATTGTTTTTATCGGATCGTGGCAACAGCGGGCGACGAATCAAATCATAAAAATATTAATATCGAAGTTTTCAAAAAATAAATAATATCACGGCCCGGACACAATAAAGGGCCGTTTTTATTTCTTCTCCGCCGCGATAAACGGTTCAGGGTTGTTTTGCGAAGCCTTCCCACCCCAGGCCGCCACCAAGTAGTGCCAGTTACGCTTTTCACTACGGGTGGAGAAATGGGGATTCCGGCCGGCAAGGTAGACCCTCAGCGCCGAAAACTTTTTCCGTTCGGCCAGAGACTGCGCGTAGGCAAGCTGCATACCCGGCGAGTTCATCACGCCCTGCCGCTGAAGGTCAAGAATGCGGCGGTCACGCCCGAGATGAAGTAAAATAGCAAACCACTGCTGGTACTGCTCATCGTTCAAGGTCGCCAGCCTGTCATGCAGTGCAAACCCGCGGTCGGCCATTTGCCATTGTTGCAGGGAGATAGCGCGCTGGGTCAGATTATTGAGCAATGCCTTCCCCCCAGGCGAAACACGGAACGGCTCGTCATTCAGCTGTGTCAGCGCAAGATCCAGCTCCCCAAGGTTTACGGCGTAATGGCCAACCTCCTGTCGGCAGGCCTCGGACGGGGACAGATTGCACTCTTCTGCCATCCTGAGCAATTGCTCCCGACGGATGACATTTTTAGCAGGCTGTGGAATTGCGTCCAGCGCAGCCCGAACCTGTATATTCCCCGGCGTCTTACGAAGCTGCTGGCTTAACAGCTCCCTCGCCTTATCATCGTGTTGAAAATGTCGCCAGGCGTCGGCCAGCAAGAGCGTCAAGGGAAGACTGTTCGGGGCAAGCTGATGGGCGTGCTGGAAGCTGCCGATAGCCCGTTGTTCATCGTTTGCTTTAAGCGCTTTTTGTGCCCGTTCGAGATGCGGATAGACCCTGAAGTAACGATAATCGCTCAGCCCCAGCGCCTCTTCCGGACCTTCCTCTGTTGCCAGAGCATAACAGGCCAACGCCAGGCTGCACGCCAGCAAGGCCAGCACCCTCAGGCATAAACTCATGCTATTTCTCCGGCCAGGCTGGAGATTTGCAGGCGACTCAGCCCCGCTTTTTGCATCAGCCAGCTTAGCGACGGCTGCAGTTTCTGCTGCTGCGCCAGGGCGTGATCGATCGCCGGCTGATCGACCACCTGCTCCTGGACCAGAAATTCACCAAAAAGCATCTCTGTATGTTCATAGCGCAGCAGCGCTGCATTCAGCACGGTTTTATGCAGATAGTTTTCGGCCACCAGGATCTCCGCGAACAGGATTTGGCCGGAGACATACTCGCCCCAGAGCGCCTCAGCCTGCTGCGGTCTGAGCAGGCCCGCCGCCGCTGCGCGGGAAAGTAAAGCATGCTGCTGATATTTTTGCGTCTCGCCGTACCAGCGCCTGAGCCCCACAACGACCTCTCCCAGCGGCACGACAACATAGCGTACGCGGCGACCGACCTTACGCGCCAGCGCCGCCAGCGAAACCGGATCTATGGGACTTTCGCTGGCAAAGACCAGCGCGGCGGGCTCTTCACGCAGTGGCAACACCGCATAGTGCCGGGCAACGCCTGCCGGCACGGCTTGAACCAGCCGTTTATCAAGACAGCGGCAGTCAATGCGCTCCATCGGCACGCCCGCCTGCTCGGCCAGAGCCTCGGCAAGCTGCAGCGTATTGATTATGCCGCTCCTGACCAGGCTGCCGCCGAGTCTTACTCCAGTAATACGGTGCTGCACGGCTTCTTCAAGCTGCGCCTGACTAATCATGTTACGTGCCAGCAGAATCTCGCCCAAGGGACGGAAATACGGGCTGTACGTCGTTTTGCGCTGGAAATCGCGCACCGTTTCATCCGCTTCAACGCGGCCCGCATCGTCCTGCTGGACTCCCCAGCGCATCGCCCGACAGTTAGCCGTAAAATTGATCAGGCTGCTCCATAACAAACGCGGAACGCACATCATCCCCTGCCAAAACCCGTAATAGCCGCAGGCAAAGATAACGCGTTGCGCAATTCGGTTTAGCAGCAGACAGAGATCGAGCCATAGCAGCACGCTCAGCCAGGACGCACAGTAGAATAGAGGTAAAAACTGCCAGGCATCCTCCACGGCTTGCTGGTAAACCCACAGCGAGCCGAGCTGGAGAGCGATCAGCAGAGCAGTAAAAGCAACTATATTGACAAGCCCGCCCTTTATGTCGCGCCAGAGAAAATAGTTCACTGCCCAGCTCGCGCTTCGGCGGCGGTTTATGAAGCTCTGGTAGACAACGCCGATTATCCAACGCGATTTTTTCCGCACCGCTGCGCCAAAGGTGTCAGGGAAATATTCACGCACGCAAATCCACCTGGCGGCACTCTGGCGTCGGCTAAAATCGCCCACCGTATAGCGGCAGAAAGTCTCCCTCATGCCTTTTTGGTGCAGACGGAGCCCGAGGTCGTAATCTTCAGCGAAGTTTTGCGCATTGAAAGCAATGCCGTCTCCGTCAGACAACAGCGTCAATAGAGCGCGACGGCTGAAACAGGTGCCTGCGCCAAAGCCGGAGACTTGCCCGGCCAGCGCCTCTCTTACCGGGAGTTCTTTACCATAGTATTCAGACAACTCATCCCCATAGCTCAGGCTGGTAAAGTGCTTCCAGCTACGCTCCAGCGGATAGACCGGCAGCTGAATCAGGTCATTACGATCGATAAGGTAGTTGAACAGACGCAGCTCAAGAGGCGAAATACGATCTTCCGCTTCATGAAGAATAACGCCGGAAAAGCTAAAACAGGCGTCGCGTTCAAACTGCAAGATGGCGTTAAGCAGGGTATTCAGGCAGTCTGCTTTGCTGGCCGGTCCCGGGCCAGCGCAGACGACTTTATGTACGTTAGGAAATCGCGCGCAAACCTCGTCGATGTCGCATTCGGTAGCAGGGTCGTTGGGAAAGGCGCTGACAAAAATATGGTAATTCTCGTAGTCGAGCGTCCCGCCTAAAAGGCTTGCCATTTTGCCCGGCGCGCCGGCCTCAAAACGGCTGGGGACCATAATCGCCAGCGGCTTTTCCTGCAGCTGATAAAGCACCCTGTCGCTGATATGAGTGCGATGACGGCTGGCAGTGCAGGTCAGCCACAGGCGGCGAAACCAGTAGACAGTATCGATGAAAAGATCATCTATCCCGTTGATGAAAATGAGAATAATCAACCCTGCCGTGATGACTTTTAGCCCATAAAGATAGCCAGAAAAGTAATCTACCCACCCGTCCATACCTCACTCCAGAGGTTAGCGATCGCCAAAGATGCCGCGCGTTAACCGTCAGTGACACCACAATGTTACCGGTATCATAAGGGAGGAAAGAAGGGTCATAAAGTAGATTATTTTATTTAATTTATAACAAGACAATTTATAAACTACCTATTAACCAACAAACCAGTGAAACAATCGATAGTTAACAATTAATAAAGGTTATAAACATGGAGCTCCGAGCGTGAGCCCTTTTTGCGTCTTCGCCTTTCGAAAACATCGCAGCCAGGTCAAAATAGCGTTCCGCAACTGCCACTCCTCACTGGACAAAACCGATATGACCTACAGCTGGCTAATTCTCGCCATCGTTGCCGAAGTGATTGCTACTACGGCTTTAAAACTTTCAGATGGCTTCAGCCGCCTGTGGCCCAGCGTCGCCACTATCCTGTTTTATGGCGTTGCTTTTTATGCGCTGTCGATCACTATGCGCACCATCCCTACCGGCATTATCTATGCTATCTGGTCCGGCGCCGGGATCGTATTAATCGGTTTGATTGGCTGACTTTTCATGGGGCAGAAGCTTGACTGGCCAGCGCTGGCGGGCATGGGGCTGATTATTCTTGGCGTGCTGGTGATTAACCTCTTCTCCAAATCCGTTGCTCATTAATGCAGAGCGGGCTGCCTCAATAAAGCAGCCCGCGCCTGTTAATTCTGTTCCGCTACCATAATGGCCATCGTCTCCGGCTCCAGCGCCTGAAAGATATGCGGCTGATCCGCCGGATAACAAATATAGTCCCCAACGGCCAACTCTTCAGCCGACCCGGTTAGCCCGACAAGCGCTCTCCCCTGAGTAACAATCATATGCTCCACCGATCCCGGTGGATGAGGCTCCGAAAGACGTGGCGAGCCCGGCTGCGCTTCCAGCAGATAAATGTCCCGCCGCACGCCCGGAGGACTGGTAGCCAGCAAAATGGCGACATAGTTGGCCTGCTCGGCAGAAATGCGGCTCCCTTCCCCACGGCGAATAATCTGCGTTCTTGCGCTTTGCGGCTCCAGCAGCGTGGCAAAGGGAATATTCAACGCCACGCACAGCGCCCAGAGCGTCTCCAGACTGGGATTACCGTTCCCGGCCTCCAGCTGCGAAAGCGTGGATTTTGCGATGCCTGCCCGGCGGGCCACCTCGGCCAGCGACAGCCCGGTTCGCCCGCGCTCCCGCACCAGGCTACGGGCGATAGTCTCTATTGGCTGTGTCATTAAACCACCCTTCGTTCGATAAAATGAACGTTTCGTTCACTTGATAAGATAGCCGATTGCGGTCATTATAATGGAGATTTCGTTCGATATGGAAACCATTCAATGATTCGCGAACATCTTCGCTCCCTTCCCGGGGACACCATAAAGGCTACTTTCCTGGTCTGCCTCGCCGTTGGCGTCGTCGGCGTTTCCTATGGCTCGCTTGCGATGGCCTACGGTTTTCCCCTCTGGCTGCCGGTGCTGGCCTCATTTGTTGTGCTGGCGGGCGCATCTGAATTTATGTTTATCGGCATTATTGCCAGCGGCGGTAATCCTTTTGCGGCCGCGATGGCCGGCCTGCTGGTTAACGCCAGGCACATCCCGTTTGGCGTCGCGGTAAGGGAGCTGGTGGGAACACGCCTGCTAAGCGCCCTGGGCTGCCACATTATGAATGACGAAAGCGTGGTCTTCGGCCTGTCTCAGCCGACGGCTGAAACACGCAAAGCTGCCTACTGGGTCTGCGGCGTGGGCGTGGCGCTTTTCTGGCCAGCGGGAACCCTGCTCGGGGCGGCGGTAGGTAGCCTGCTGCCTTCCCCGGAGGTCATAGGCCTGGATGCGGTTTTCCCGGCGATTCTGCTGGCGCTGGTTATTCCGGCCTTTAAAAGTCGCACCACCCTGATTCGCGCTTCTACAGGCGCCGCTATTTCACTGGCCGCCACGCCTTTCACACCCGTCGGGCTACCGGTGCTGCTTTCGATGTTTGGCCTGCTGGCGAGGAAAAAATAATGACAAATACGCTGACTGTTCTTGCCGGGCTGGCCGTTCTCTCCGTGGGCACCTGGCTTATGCGCTTTAGCGGCGCGAAGCTAGGCAACAAGATGGCGCTTTCCGAACGTTCGCAGAAGCTGCTTAACGACGGAGCAACGACGCTGCTGTTTTCGGTGGCGCTGGCGACCACGTTTTTTGAAGGCTCCCATTTCGCCGGTTACGCCAGGTTCGCAGGCGTTGCCGTAGCGGTCTTCCTCGCATGGCGTAAGGTGCCGCTGATCTTTGTGATCATTGCCGCCGCGCTGGTGACCGCGCTCCTTCGTGTGGCCGGTATTCACTGATGGGCTGCCGCTTTTGCGCGGCCCTCCGCATATCCTGCTTTAACCAAAGCGCAACAAAACGCTTTCCTTGCCCGTTTTTACCTTGCTGACAAACCTTTAAATCACTTTTGATTCGCCGAATAGTTTCACTCTGGAATTATCGCTAGAGTAGCCAGGTTCCGTGCAGATGATGCCTCTCTTCCCGTGGGGAGAGAGGGAAAACAAACGCGGAGAAAGCAGCCCCTTACTCCTGAAGAAAAAGCACCCACGAGGCGTGGCAGATGGTAATAAGAAAACGACTGAACATTATCCTGTTATTAATTGTTACCGCGCTCTTCTCCGGCCAGACCCTGGCCGGGCGACATGGGCACGAATACCTGGTGGTGAAAGATATGGATATCCAGCTTAGCCACCAGGCAGACAGCGATGAACTTCGCCAGACGGCAGAAGATTCCGCTGATGATTTTCGTGAACACCACCTTGCGGCCACCCACAGACGGCCAGCCACCTATTTGCGTTAAGCCGATTTTCAACAATCGATAGTAGATTTTCTTCGTTCTCATCCTTTATTGCCTGAGTTGTTATGAGTTTCAGGGCGCTCCGGGCGCCGCTAACCACCAGACAATAAAGGATAACACCATGCCATCATCACCTCGCCAGACCGCTATCGCTCGCGGGCTGGCATTAGCAGCCGCCTTTGCTGCTTTCAGCACCAGCGCCGCCCCCGTAAAAGGCGGCGAATTGGTCTACCTGGAACAACAGGCCCACACCAACCTTTATCCGCCGGCCGGTGGTTTTTACCCTAACGGCGGGATCCTTAATCAAATCACCGATAAGCTGACCTGGCAGAACCCGAAAACGCTGGAGGTAGAGCCCTGGATTGCCGAATCCTGGTCCAGCAATGCGGATAAAACTGAATATACCTTCAAGCTCCGTCCGGGCGTGACCTTTTCCGATGGCACCCCGCTGGATGCCAATGCGGTAGCCAAAAACTTCGATACCTACGGACTGGGCAATAAGGCCCTGCGGCTGCCGGTTTCCGAAGTCATCAACAACTACGACCACAGCGAGGTCGTCGATCCGCTGACGGTGAAGTTCTTCTTTAAAAAACCGTCGCCGGGCTTTTTACAGGGCACCGCCACCATCGGTTCCGGCCTGGTTTCCCTGAAAACGCTGTCGCGCACGTTTGATGAGCTGGGCGATGCCCGCAATATCATCGGCTCCGGGCCGTTTGTTGTGCAGAACGAGACGCTGGGCCGAGAGGTCGATTTGGCGGCGCGTAAGGATTATCAGTGGGGGCCGAAAAACAGCCCACAGCAGGGGCCGGCAAATCTCGACGGGATTAAAATTCTGGTCACGCCTGAAGACAGCGTGCGCATTGGCGCCCTGCTCGCAGGCCAGGCTGACTTTATTCGCCAGGTACAGGCGTACGACGAGAAGCAGGCCACCGATCAGAAATTCCCTGTTTATGCCGCCCCTACTCGCGGCGTGAATGACGGCATTGCGCTACGTCCGGATAACCCGCTGGTGGCCGACGTCAAAGTTCGCCAGGCGCTGCTGCACGGCACCAATCCTAAACAGGTTGTCGATACTCTCTTTTCCGCTAACTATCCGGTTGCGACTTCGGTGATTGCCAGCACCGCCGCCGGGTACGTTGACCTGCGCGATAAGCTGAAATATGACCCGGCGCTGGCAAATAAGCTGCTTGATGAAGCCGGCTGGAAAAAAGGCAGCAACGGCATTCGCGAGAAGGACGGCAAACCGCTGGCGTTAACCATCTATGAGTCCCTGCCGCAGCCGCAGAACAAAGAGGTTTTACAGCTGGTTGCCCAGCAGTGGAAGCAAATTGGCGTTGGTTTGAGCGTTCGTGCCGGAGACGCCGGTAGCCGCGTTCTCGATACCAATAATCCGCAAAAAACCGGGGTTAACGTCATCGAAGTTGGCCGTGCCGATCCTGACGTCATTAAAAGTCAGTTCCACCCGGCGAATCGCGATGCCCTGCTGCAAAAAGGCGGCCTCAGCGCTACCTCACAGTTTAGCGATGACAAGCTGAACGCTCTGCTGGTCGGGATTTCGTCAGAGGTCGATCCGCAAAAACGCCTCGCCCTGGCGGGGGATGCTCAGCGTTACCTTATCGATCAGGCCTACGTGATCCCGATTTTCGAAGAGCCGCAGGTCTTTGCGGGAGCGCCATGGCTGAAGGGCGTGGCCTTTGAAGCCGTGGGACGCCCGTCGTTCTATGCCGCCTGGCTTGAAAAACACTAAGGGGCAACCATGACACGTTATCTGGCCGGGCGCGCTGCCCAGGCATTGCTGGTACTGTGGGCGGCCTATAGCGTGTCGTTCATTCTTCTGCAGCTGCTGCCGGGAGATGCCATCCTGATCAAATTCCAGAACCCGGACCTTGGGCTCAGCGCGGAGCAGATTCAGGAAATGCGCGTTATCTACGGAGAAAACACCCCGCTCTGGCAGCAATATCTGACGACGCTGGCCCACATGCTGCGCGGTGATTTTGGTTATTCCATTGAAGCGGGTGTTTCAGTGAGCCAGCTGATTGCGGCTAATCTGCCTGCGACGCTTCGCTTAGCCGGACTGGGTTTTGCCACCGCAATCCTCCTCGCAGTCGGTATCTCTGCAGCCTCCACGCTCGCGCCGCTGCGCGGGCTGAGAACGCTGTTTGCTAACCTTCCCGCGCTGTTTATCGCCGTACCCACCTTCTGGCTCGGCATTGCGCTGATCCAGCTGTTCTCTTTCCAGTGGCGGTTGATACCGGTAATTAACCCTGGTTTCTGGCAGGGGCTGATTTTGCCGGTCGCCACGCTCGCGGTGCCGATTAGCGCCCCGCTTGCGCAGCTGCTGATGCGTAATATTGATCAAGTGCTGACCCAGCCTTATGTCGCCGTTGCCCGCGCAAAAGGCGGCAGCCGCGCCGGCGTTCTTTGGCGACACGTTGCCCGCAACGCGCTGTTGCCCGTTCTGACCGTCGCCGGTCTGCTGCTTGGCGAACTGATTGCCGGGGCGCTGATCACCGAAACCGTCTTTGGCCTCAACGGTCTTGGCCAACTGACGCAGCGGGCGGTCAATAACCAGGACGTTGCCGTGCTGCAGGCGGTGGTGATGATTTCTGCCCTGAGCTTCGTTGTCATCAACCTGCTGGTGGATGTTATCTATCCTCTGCTCGATCCGCGCCTTAAGTCCATCCGGAGAGCTACCGCATGACTACCGTTGATATAAATACCCCGCTGCCGCGCCGAACGGTGCGCCGCTTTTCCAGCCTTCGCCTGCCCCGCCAGCCCGGCCTGTGGCTGGCCTGGTTAACGCTCGTGATTGTCGCACTTTGGGCGCTGTTTCCGGCGCTGTTTACCTCATGGAGCCCGACAGAAGGTGTTGCGGGCGCGCAGCGCCTTGCCCCTCAGGCCGGACACTGGCTCGGCACCGACCAGCTGGGGCGCGATCTCTACGCACGTATTGTCTGGGGAGCCTCCCACTCGCTTTCAGGGGCGCTGGTAGCCGTTACGCTTGGCCTGATCGTCGGCACCGCGCTCGGCGTACTGGCCGGCGCCACCGGCGGCAAGACCGAGAGCACATTAATGCGCAGCATCGATGTCCTTCTCGCTATGCCCGGTCTGCTGCTATCGCTGAGCGTCATTATTCTGCTCGGATTCGGGACGGTGAATGCGGCAATCGCCGTTGGGATTACGTCTATCGCTAACTTTACCCGGCTGGCTCGTGCGGAAGTCGTCCGCATTCGCCACAGCGACTATGTTGAAGCCGCCGTCGGCAGCGGCGGCACCTTCCTGCAGGTGCTGTGGCGCCATATTTTGCCCAATGCCCTGACCTCGGTCTTTGCCTTTGCCGCGCTGCAGTTTGGCACCGCCATTCTTGCGCTCTCCACCCTGAGCTTCCTGGGGTATGGCACCCCACCGCCGACGCCGGAATGGGGCCTGCTGATTGCCGAAGGCCGTAACTATCTGGCGACGGCGTGGTGGCTATCCACATTCCCAGGCGTTGTCGTCGTCGCCGTCGTGCTTGCCGTTAACCGCCTGAGCCACCATTTTTCCCGGAGATCGTCATGAGTACACCGCTGCTAAAAATCACCGATTTGAGCATCGCCTGGCGCCAGCGCGGCGGCAGCAAGCGCGTGGTGCACGACGTCTCCTTTAGCCTGAACGCAGGCGAAGTGCTGGCGATCGTTGGCGAGTCTGGCTCAGGAAAAACGACCCTGGCCCAGTCGATCATTGGGCTGCTGGGCGAAAATGGCATTATCGAATCCGGTGAAATCCAGCTGAACGGCGAGCCTATAAGCCGCTGGTCTGAACGTCAGCTTGACGCTCTACGCGGGGCAAGCATCAGCCTGATCCCACAGGATCCGGGCAGCTCGCTAAATCCGGTAAAAACCATCGGCCAGCAGGTTGCCGAGGTGCTGAAACTTCACACTCGCCTCCCTAAAGCCGAGCGGGAAAGCCAGGTCGTTGCCCTGCTGGAAAAAGTCGGCCTTAGCCACCCGGCACAGCGGGCCGGCCAGTACCCGCATCAGCTTTCCGGCGGGATGAAGCAGCGCGTGTTAATCGCCATGGCCATCGCCCTGAAACCCGCGCTGATTATCGCCGATGAACCTACCAGCGCGCTGGATGTGACGGTACAGAAACGAATTCTTGACCTGCTCGATACCCTGCGCCGCGAATCCGGCACGGCGGTGCTGTTTGTCACCCACGATCTGGCGCTCGCAGCCCAGCGATCCGACCGCATTCTGGTATTCCGCGACGGCCGAATCCAGGAGTCTGGCCCCACCGCTGATGTCGTGAGGCAGCCTAAAAATCCGTATACCCGCCAGCTGTTTGCCGATGCGCCGGGCCTGTCGCGGACATTACGACCCTGGCCGCTACGCGCCCCGCAAACCGCCGCGATTGAGATCCGTAACCTCAGCCAGCATTTTTCGCTAGGCAAAGAGAGCGGCCAGACGTTACGGGCTCTGGACGATGTTTCCTTTACCGTTGCCAGAGGCACCACTCACGCGCTGGTTGGCGAATCCGGCTCGGGCAAATCAACGCTGGCTCGCATCCTGCTTGGCTTCCAGAAGCCGGACAGCGGCAAAGTGCTGATTGACGGCATCGATACCACCAACCTCAGCCCGGAAGCCAGACGCCAGCTCAGGCAGAAAATTCAGCTGGTTTACCAGAACCCCTTTGCCTCGCTGGATCCGAGCCAGACGCTGTTCCGCATTATCGAGGAGCCACTTCTTAACTTCGGTAAGCTGTCGAAGGCAGAGCGGCGCAACAAAGTAGAAGCGATTACCGAGCGTGTGGCGCTTCCGCTTGAGGCGCTCACCCGCAAGCCCCGAGAACTCTCCGGCGGACAGCGCCAGCGCGTCGCCATCGCCCGCGCCCTGATCCTCGACCCGCAAATCCTGGTGCTGGATGAAGCCACCTCGGCGCTCGACGTGACGGTGCAGGCGCAAATCCTGCGCCTGCTGGAGGATTTGCAGCAGCAGTTTGGCCTGACTTACCTGTTTATTTCTCACGATCTCGCCACCGTGCGTCAGCTTGCTCACAGCGTATCCGTCCTGCGAGCCGGTGAACTGGTAGATAACGGCCCGATTGCCGACGTATTTAATGCTCCGGCCAGCGATTACACCTGGCAGTTGTTGAACGCTATTCCCGATATCGGCCCCGGCCATAAGGACGTTGCATGACCATTAAACGACTGGGCTTTTTTACCCGCCTGCTTGACCACGCCCCTGCCGCCGAACGCTACCGTCTGGCGACGGAGCAAATCATTCACGCCGAGTGGCACGGCTTCGACGCTGCCTGGGTCGCTCAGCACCATTTTCACGAGGCCGAAGGCGGCCTGCCCGCCCCGCTGGTGTTTTTAAGCCACGTGGCGGCGCATACCCGGCGAATACGCCTTGGCACAGGAATTATTACCCTGCCGATGGAGTCGGCGCTGCGTGTCGCCGAAGATGCCGTGGTGCTGGATCTGCTTAGCGGCGGGCGCTTTGAGCTTGGCGTGGGTTCTGGAGGCACGCCGGGATCTTTCCCGGCATTCGGGCTACAAAGTACCGACAGAGGCAAGATTTACGCCGAAAACCTCTCGCTGCTGCGTTCGGCCCTGGCTGACGAGCCGCTGTCGGGAACGGATAACCATCTTTATCCCGCCTCCCCGCAGCTAAAAAACCGTATCTGGCAGGCAACCTTTTCCGTTGATGGCGGTGCGCGGGCCGGCAAAGCGGGTGACGGGCTGATGCTCTCCCGCACCCAGCCTCGCCCGGCCGACGCGCTTGATACCCCGCTGGATGTTCTTCAAAACCCGATCGTCGATGCCTATCTGGACGCTCTGCCGGAGGGCGTTGAGCCACGTATTCTGGGATCGAGAACCGGCTTTGTTACCGATGATGGCGAGCTGGCACGGCAATTAGCCGCAAGGGGATTGCGCCAGCAGGCGGAACAACACCGGGCGCAGGGGCACCCCGTTTTGGGAGACACGCTCGATCACCACATTGCCGCCTTTGATGTTCACCTTGGCACGCCCCAGCAGGTTATTGCGTCACTCTCACAAGACAGTACGCTGCACCGCGTGACGGATCTTTCGTTCCAGGTTCACTCCATTGATCCCCCGCACGCTTACATTTTGCGTTCCATCGAACTGCTGGCGCAGCAGGTTGCCCCGGCGCTCGGCTGTGTTCGCAGCAGCGTCCGCCCAACCACTTCGTCGTCACTCTCTAAGGAGTCATCATGAGTCAGCAGGATCTGCTTAATCAGCTAGCAGAAATTATCCCCGGGACCTCGCTTGCAGAGGCGCGCGAAATTCGTAAAGCCGCAACATCCCACGCGCAGGGAAGCTATGAAGCCCTTTTCGGAGAGTTGAGTACCAGCGGCCTGACGCTGGCGGAGCGTCTGCATCTGGCCAGGCATGTCGCTGAGTGGCACGAGGATGCGCGGCTGATTAGCCACTACGAGCAAAGCGTGGCGGGAAAAGCCGTCAGCGAACGTTTTAGCCAGCTGCTCAATCATGCAGAAAAGCTGAGTTTCCAACCGGTACAGGCTGGCCCGCAGGACGTAAAATCGCTGATTCAGGCCGGGTTTAGCGAGGAAGAAATAGTTACACTGTCACAAATTATCGGCTTTGTCGCCTTCCAGAGCCGGCTTTTACGCGGCCTGCGGCTGATTGGCAGCAAACCCGTTGACGGTGAACAGGTGCGCATTCCTCCCGCCGGAGAGTGGCACAGACAGCCGCAGACCCACAGCGGCAAACCTGCCCCACAGGCCTTCACCCAGGCAGAACTTCACTGGGAGCCGTGGATAGCCGCCCTGCCTTACGCTGAGTACAGCCCCGACCAGCAGGAGACGCTAAAGCGATTTGGCCATCAGGACTCCGATTATTTCCGCCTTCTGGGACGCAACCTGCCGGCGCTCGAGCAGCGCACTCTCACCGATAAGGGCATTTTCTACACGCCGGGTGGCCTACCGCGTGCCGAACGTGAGCTTGCCGCCACGGTCGCCAGTAAGGTAAACGGGTGTATTTATTGCGCTTCGGTTCACGCTCGTAAAGCCAGCCAGCTCTCTAAAAATAACGAAGCGATTGAGCGCCTGCTTGCCATCGAGCCAGGCAGCGCACTCAGTGACGGCCAGTCTCCTCGCTGGCAGGCGGAAATTAACTTTTCGGCTGCCCTTTCAGCCACGCCGGCAAGCGCCAGTGCTCAACAGATCGCTGCGCTGAGAGAGCTTGGCGCCAGCGAGCTTGAACTGCTGGATCTGGTGCAGTCCACCGCCTTTTTCGCCTGGGCCAACCGCCTTATGCTGACGCTGGGCGAGCCTTATAACTGACCATAGTTGGTGATACACATCAAAAGCGGGCGGGTGAAGCGTTTCATCCGCCCGTCCATTCGTGACACTGTCACGAGAATGCCTTCATCTTCTGCCTGCCCCGTCATTTTACTGTTTTTTGTACAATACAAGTTCAAAAAGACGCCATCAGATCAATATTCGCGCAACGCCTCGTACATATTTAATTAATATTTACCACATCAAAAAATATAATTTACGCTAAACGTAAAACATAACAACAGCAGGTAAATAAGCATTTCCGTCAGAAAAGACGCTGGCAGCATAAAATCAGCTGGCGATATTTTTTACTTCAAAATAAACAGTGATATACTCCTGACTGGATACTGTCCACATACCTAATAAAAATCACGTTTAACGTGCCTTGATGTCTGATTTGGCACTCTTTTTTACAGGGCTCGCCCCTGTAGCTGAATACCGAGAAAATAATATGAAGCAACATCAACTCCAGACCACTATCGCAAGATACAGTCAGCAAATAAATACGCACCCTTGTTTTCGGGAAGCTATGCAGCATCATTATGATTCCCTGATGGTCACCTATAAAAAACAACCCCTGTTTTATAAAACTATTCTGCAAAGCTCCCGTTTTCATGTGGTGCTGGCGCTGCTCTGTTTTCACTATAGCGATCGCCGCGCGGTGCTCGCAGACATTAAAGAGTTTTGCGTAACAAAGGGGCTCACCAGCCTCAACACCGTGAACTCTCTGGTCACGCTGCTGCGCATTACCGGCAGAATGACGCTGGAAAAAAGCGAGGACGATCGCCGGGTACTGCTGTACAAGCCCAGCGTGAAAGGCCTCAATGAAACCCGCAGCTACATGCAGATATCTATTCCTTCATTGAAACTTTTACTGCCGGATGATGCCCTTTCGTTTCATGCCCTGGAGGATGAAAATAGGTTCGCTGAGTTTTTCCACCGAAGCGCCAGCCTGCTCTTTGACGAAGTCATTTTAAGCCGCATTGTCCCCTACAGCGCCATCTTCGTTGATAAAGATGCCGGCCATATCATTATGCTGAGGATATACCTGCAGGCCAGAAAGGATGAGCGTGGCCGTTGGTGGCTAAAACCTAATTATAATAAAACGTCAAAAGAGCTTTCTGTTTCGAGAATGCATCTGAGACGAATTGTTAATTGCGGTATCATGGCAGGGTTATTTAGCGAAGATAATGAAGGGACGCTGGAAATTCATCCCCGCTTTATGGATATGACAGAGTCCTATTTCGGCTTTTATTTTTCATTTATCCTCTACGGCCTGAATATAGATCCGACGAACCTCTGAATATGAAAAGGCCGGCAGCGCCGGCCTTTTCTTTTTTGTTACCGCTCTCTTAGCGCTTCTTTAGCTTTATTTAATGGCTTCAGCAGATAGTCGAGTATAGATTTGCTGCCGGTTTTAATATCCACAGTGGCAATCATCCCCGGGAAGATGGGGAACGTTTTACCTTCCCTGTTCTCCAGCTGGCTGATGTCGGTGCGGATATAAACCCGGTAATAGTAGACATCACGTTTGACTTCATCCTGCAGGGTGTCGGGAGAAATGGTGGTGACCACGCCCTTCAGCCCACCATAAATGGAGTAATCGTAGGCGGTGATTTTCACCAGCGCGTTTTGCCCCGGATGGATGAACGCTACGTCGCGCGGCGAGATTTTTGCCTCAATCAGCATCTGGTCATCAAGCGGTACGAGGGTCATCAGCTTGCCATTGGGCGGGATAACGCCGCCAACGGTAGTGACTTCGATCCCTTTCACAATGGCCCTTACCGGTGCGGTAAATTTCAGGCGGGTTAAGGAGTCTTCCCGACCGCGCATTACCGAACGCTGGGTTTCAATTTCCTCGTTGGTTTTCGCCAGCTCTTCACGCGCACGCACGTAATACTGGTTCTGCATTTCGGTGATTTTGTTTTCCAGCTCATTTTTTTGCCGCTGCAGGCGAAGCACTTCTACACTGCTTGCCGCGCCCTGTTTCACCAGCGGCAGCGTCATTGCCAGCTCGCGCTGCACGAGAGAGATGGCCTCTCTCAGGCCAGCAACCCCTTTTTCAAGGCTGCTGCGGCGCGAGTTATAGAGTGCCGTTTCCTGGCGGACAAGGTCGCCATCGCCGGGCAACAAATCGGGGAAAGCCAGCGGCGTTGCGCTGACCTCCGCCTTCAGGCGGGCAGCCGTCGCCATCGCAGCATGCAGGCGCGATTCACTCTCCTGGACGCCAGACTCGGTTTTGGTGCGATCCAGCTGCGCCAGTACCTGGCCCTTCTCAACGATGTCCCCCTCACGTACATCCAGCTTGTAGAGGATCCCGCCTTCCAGAGACTGAATCACCTGCTCGCGCGACGACGGGACGACTTTACCAGCCCCCGTTGTCACCTCATCCAGGGTGAAGAAGTTCGCCCAAAGAACAAAAGCTAACAGCATCAGGCCAAGCGCCCAGGCCACCAGGCTTGCCCGAGGCAGCGCGGGCTCCTTCAGGCGGCTGTTGTAGCGCGTGATGTCGTTCATGCCCGACCCTCCGTGGTATTTGCAGGTTTCAGGGTGGCGGTTCTGTGCGGTACGGCCTGCTTCTCCATCATCCCGTGCTGCTGCAAAATTTTATCTCTTGGACCATCCATGACGATGCGGCCGTTATCCAGCACGATGATGCGGTTCACCAGCTGCAGGATCGGCATTCGGTGCGTGGCGACCACCAGAGTACGGTTGCCCAGCCACGGCGCAAGATTGGCGATAAGCTGCTGCTCGCTGACCTCATCCAGCCAGGCCGTAGGTTCATCCAGCAGCAGGATCTGGGGCTGCAGGATAAGCGTACGCGCCAGCAGCAGCGCCTGCCGCTGGCCGCCGGAAAGTCCTGCTCCCCCTTCGGTAATCAGGTAGTTGAGGCCATTCTTCTGCTTCTGAACAAAACCCAGCGCGCCGCTCAGGACCAGGGCGCGGTGAATCTCTTCGTCGCTGGCCAGCGGGCGGCCCATCGTCAGGTTATCGCGAACAGAACCGAAGAACAGGCGAGCCTGTTGGCTCAGGAGGTTCATATCACGGCGGAGATCGGCGGTGTCGATCTGACCCAGACTGATATCGTCGAGAAGGATCTGTCCATGCTGCGGCGTTTGCATTCCCGCCAGCAGCTGTAAGAGCGTGCTTTTACCGGAGCCGTTACGTCCCAGCACCGCAATTTTCTCCCCGGCCGTAATGGTCAACCGGGCAATATCCAGATCGTTAACCTTCTCTTCTTCATCGTAGTAAAAAGCCGCGTAGTTAAGCTGGTAGTTTCCCTGCAGGTGAGCTTTATGCACTTTTCGGCCCTGCTCCGGGTCATCCAGCGGGCGCTGCATCAGGTCATCCAGCCCTTTACGCGCCACCTTTGCCTGCTGCCAGCGGGACAGTACGCCAGAGATTTGCGCCAGCGGCGCGATGGTCCGGGAGGCAAGGATCGAGGTCCCGACCAGCGCCCCGGTGGTCATATCACCGTTAATCACCAGGTAACACCCTACGAGCAGCACGACGGCATAGACGATTGACTGAACTTCCTGGGTCCAGGTCATCAGCAAACTGGTCAGCCAGCGCTGCTTCATTCCTATGGCCGCGGCGACGTCGTTAGTGTTGTTCCACTGGTTCTGGAACCGCTGCTCGGCCCGGAGCAGCTTGATGTCCTCGATGGACTGAACGGCCTCCACCAGGGTGGCGTTGCGGATAGCCGACTCGCGCATGCCCTCGTTCGAGAGGTGCGCCAGCGGCCGCTGCACCAGCAGGCCGGGGATCAGCAGCAGCGGAATGGCCAGCAGCACAACAAACACCAGCGGACCGCCGATCAGCCAGAGGATAAAGACAAACAGCAGGAAGAACGGGATATCCGATACGGTGCCAATGGTGGTTGAGGTGATCAGCTCACGCACCGACTCGAGCTCGCGGATCTGTGAGATAAACGAGCCTGTCGATTTTGGCCGGGCGTTATTCTTGATGCGCAGCGCTCTGGCAAAAACCCGGTCGGATATGCGTAAGTCTGCCCGTTTCCCGACCACATCGGCAATGTGGACGCGCAGCATACGCATGGTAAATTCAAAGAGAATAGCCAGCATCACGCCGCCAAAAAGCACCCACAGCGTGGGCACCGACTGCGAAGGCACTACCCGGTCGTACACCTGCATGGAGAAGAGCATACCGGCCAGCGCCAGCACGTTAGCCGCCATCGCCACCAGCATGATATCGCCGTAGCGTTTCCAGTCCTTCAGGGCCAGCGTCCAGAACCAGTTCTTTTGATATGGCCTGACGTAGTCGTCCACTCGCGCATCGGGAATCGAATTAAGCGGACGCAGAAGAAACAGCCCCTTGAGCCTTTGGGCCAGCGCTTCACGGCTGACCACGGTTTCCAGCCCTCCGTCTCCGCTCAGCTGTATGCTTAGCTGTCCGTGATTATCCATATGGGTCAGCACCGCCATTTGGCCATCATTGAGCTCGGCAACCAGCGGTAACCGCCACGGATCGATCAATGAGACATCTGCCGGCGCGCTGCGCAGCGCTAATCCGAGCTGGCGTGCCATATCTTCCAGCACCAGAAGATGAGGACTCTGGCTCTCCTGATTAATCACCACACGCACGTGTTCTTCGGAAAAATCGAGCCGGTAGTGGCGCGCTACGGACAGCATGGCCTGCAGCCAGGGTTCATAGCGGGTATGCGTTGAAGTCATTGTGTTTCACGTCCTGCGAAAGTGGCCAAAAGCACCTGTGTCGTCCTTTCCGCGGTTTGTTTAATAAACATGATGAATACCGGGTCATAAGAATAAGCGGCTAAAATCCCGCCGGATCTGAAGGCAGATCCGGCGGGATACATACTAGATAACCAACAGCTGGTGGTTTGCCAGCAACGTAGCAAGATCGGTTTGCACCCCGTTCAGCGTTACCACGGTTGTCGGGTCAAAGGTTCCCCCGTTGCCGTCACGGTCAATCTGAATCTCCGTGCTGCTGCCGTTTCGCACCACTTTGATGAAGTCCCCGATGTTGCCGGCCCCGGCGCCCAACTGGGCGACACCATTGATATAGTGCGCAGAAGCGTCGCCGGTGTAACCGCTGCCCTGCAGCAGCGCGCGCAGATCGATACGGTCGCTGTCCGCGGTCCCCTCCCAGGTGCCGACGCTGAAGCCGTTCACTACGTCGTGGCCGTTACCGCCAGTAGCATCCGAGCTGTTCAGCAGCTTGTAGAGCAGCGTATCGTGCCCGCCGCTGCCGATATTGAAGGTGTCGTTGCCGCCGCCGCCTTCAAAGGTGTTATTGCCGCTATTGCCGGTGATCACATCGTCATGGCTTGAGCCGACGATGCCTTCGATATTGGTGAAGGTCGAGATGTTAAAGCCGGTGTCCTGCGCTCCGGTTTTACCAAGATCAACGGTAACGCCAACGCCAGAGTTACGGAAGTCAACCACGTCCATGCCGCCCGTAGCGCTCCAGGTCTGGTGATCGGAGGACGTTTCCCAGCCGCCGCCGCCGTTATAGACATAGGTTCCCTGCTCGGCGATAAAGGTGTCGTTATAGCCCGTTCCGGTGAGCGTGCCTCCGTGAACGCCGGTGGCAGCCTCTGCCGTCACGGCATAACTGTCTTTACCGTCACCTGCGGTTAATCCACCCCAGGTTGTGTTGCTGGAGACGCCGTTAATCGCTCTGACCAGCTCCGCATGGTAGGTTTCGTTCGGGTTGAGTCCATAGAAGCTCACCAGCGCCGAAGCGTCGTTAATGCCGATACCCGACTGGGCGTTGATTACCTGGCTTGCCACCAGATCTCCCGCAGAGTTATAAAGCTTCACCGTGTTGCCGAAGAAGACGTTAATGCCCTGGCTGTCGACAATTTTCAGGTGAATGGCCGTACCCGGCGCAACGGTGTTGGTGTTCCTTTCCAGCGTCACGCCGCCATTCTGCCGGAAAATAAGCAGATCCTGCGCGCCGTCCCAGTCATAGTCGACCAGTGCCGCGCCGGAGACCTGGGTTGTGGTGGCCGAGCCGAACCTCGAAGAGGTAAAGCTCGCGACCCCCGCCAGCCCGTCGTTGGTGTACATGTACGACTGCCCGGTATTCGCCAGCTTGATGATGTCCATCCGGCCATCCATATTCCAGTCAACCGCCACGCTAACCGTGCCGTTATATCTCTCGCTGCCTACCGCCGTGCCTGCAAGCAGATTACCGGCGCCGTCATTCAGCATCAGCATGCCGCCGTTACCGGCGCGCGACATCCCCATATAGAGGTCCATGTAGCCGTCGCCGTTAAAGTCAGCCCAGGTCATGCTCACCGCATTGTTCGCGGCGGCAGCGCCGTAGGCGCTGTACATGGTGTTAATGAAGTTCTGACCCCAGGTAAAGGTGCCGTCCCCTTTGTTGAACATCGTGGACAGGGCATAGTTGTTGCCGCCGTTGGTGGTGTGCTGGGCAATATCCACCTTACCGTCGTTGTTCAAATCCACTCCGGAAGCTTCGATCAGGCTATTGTAGTTCCCGACCTTCGATCCGGAGACGAAGTTGACATAAGTCCCGGAGGCTGAGGCCCCTACTAGTTTGCCGCCGTTATTGTTCACAAAGGTGCTGGAGTCCGGCCCGCCGGCATCCCCCATCACGAAGTCAACGTAGCCGTCGCCCTGGAAGTCGACAGCCACGACGGCGCCATACCACAGCAATGTGCCTACGGTGGCGCTGCTGCCGGTGCTGGATGAGGCGTAAGTACCATCGCCGTTGTTTATCAACTGGGTGACGTAGTTGTAGTTCGTGCTCTCCACCAGCATATCCGCGTGACCATCGCGGTTGATGTCCGCGTAGGTTGCCGTTGTGTAGTTGCCAGTCATCGTGAAGTTTCCGCTCACTTTGTAGCTATTGCGGTCACTCGAGGTGGCGAACTGCTGGTTACTGGCAAACGTCCACATCCCGTTCTCGTCAAGCATGAAGCTTGCGGCAATGGCGCTGGTTGCGCTGGTGAAAGACCAGGCTGGCGACATCGATGCTTCCGCGCCCACCACGACGGTGCCGTGGGTCACGCCTACGCTATTGCCGTTGCCCGCGCTGCTTTTCACCTGTGCCGTAACATCATAGCTTGTTAACGCGAGTACATCGGCATCAGGGATCTGCAGATACCAGGTGTTTGACGAAGGATCGACCACCACCGCGCCGCCGCGATCGGAGGTGTAGATTTTGTTGTTTACCGTCACCACCACAAACTCGCCGTTTACCAGGTTAGCATCCACGGTTCCGGTAATGATTGGCGTGGTGTCGGTGGTGTTTAGCCCGTTCACCAGCGCTTTGGTCGTTGGTACCGAAGTGTCAACGTTAAGAACGAACTCATCGGACTCGGTATAGTTCCCCGCTGTGTCCGTGACGCGCAGAACGTAATGGTAGTTGCCGTCCAGCAGCCCGGTATCCGCAAAGGTCCAGTTGGTACCTCCGGTGACGGTGACCTTGCCGACCAGAACGCCATCGCGGAATATCTGCGCTATTTCTCCAGCCGCCAGCGCCTGGTTCAGCGTTCCGTTCAGTACCGGCGAGGTATCATCGGTGGAATAGCTGCTGTCGAAGGTACCGGTACGCTCGCCGTCGTTATCGGTATAGCTGACGATGGTTCCCACGGTGTCCGGCACAACGGTATCCACCGTCACAACCTGGCTCGCCGTTGACCCAACGTTCCCGGCCTGATCGATGATACGAACCTGATACAGATGGTCACCGTCCGGCAGAGTTCGGCCGTCCACGTAGCGCCAGGCCGTGCCTGTCACCACGGTATCAACCCAGCTCTGCCCACCGTCGAGACTGATTTGTACACGTTCGTCGCTGGCAAGAGCGTGGCCCAGCGTCCCGTTCAGCGTCAGCGTGGTATCCATAGTGATAAAGTCGCTGGCGCTCTGCCCGGTATCATCCGAAATACTGTCAATGGTGATGCCATAGGTTGGCGCGACGGTATCCACCGTTACCGTCTGGCTGGTCGTTGCCCCAACGTTTCCGGCAAGGTCGACCACGCGAACCTGCCACGTGTGGTTGCCGTCAGCAAGCTGACGCCCGTCGGTGTAGCTCCAGCTCGTCCCGGTTACCGACGTGGCGTTAACCCAGGTGACGCCGCCGTCGGAGCTGACCTGCACGAACTCGTTTCTACCCAACGCGGCACCCAGTGAACCGTTCAGCGTCAGCGTATTGTCGTTAGTGACAAAATCACTGTTGCTAAAGCCGCTGTCGGTGGTGATGCTGTCTACGGTGACGGTGATCGCCGCATCCGGCGGAGTGGTATCAACCGTAACCGTCTGAGAAGCGCTCTGCCCGACGTTACCCGCATCGTCCACGACGCGGACAATGTACTGATAGCTGCCGTCGCTAAGCGTACGCCCGTCGTTGAAGTACCAGGTAGTGCCTATCGTTGTCACCATCTGCCAGGTCGTTCCGCCGTCCAGGCTAATCTGCACGTATTCACCGGCCAGCAGTGACGCGCCCAGAGAGCCGTGGATAGTCAGAGAAGTGTCGCTGGTGACAAAGTCGCTGTTACTCAGTCCGGTATCATCGGCGATCCTGTCGATGGTGACGGTTTTGCTCGCATCAGGCGCAACGGTATCAACGGTCACCAGCTGGCTGGTGGTTGCGCCGATATTGCCAGCATCATCAATGACGCGCAGCTGGTAAAGGTGATCGCCATCGGCCAGGGTACGGCCATCGATGTAGCTCCAGGTTGTGCCGCTAATACTGACGTCAACCCAGGTCTTACCGCCGTCGATGCTGATTTGTGCATGCTCGCCCGTCGCGAGCGGTGCGCCAAGTTTGCCGCTGATCGTCAGGGTATTGTCGCTGGTAATGAAGTCGTGCGCATTCAGCCCGGTATCCTGGGTAATGGCTTCGACGGTAATAGTTTTGCTGGCATCCGGCGCTACGGTATCGATAGTCACATTCTGCGTCGCCGTAGAGCCAACGTTGCCCGCATTGTCGATAACGCGCACGTTGTAGGTCACGATGCCGTCCGCGAGCGTGCGCCCGTCGGCATAGCTCCATGATTTGCCGTTAACCACCAGGTCAGTCCAGGTTAATCCGCCGTCCAGGCTGATTTGCGCTTTCTCATTGTTGCCGAGTGCCGCGCTCAGGGAGCCTTTAACTACCACCTTATTGTCCGCGGTAATAAAGTCGCTGGCGCTTAACCCGGTGTCATTTTGCAGGGCATCAATGGTGATGGCCATCTGCGGAGGCGTAGTATCTACCGTGATGGTACGGTCTGCTGCCGCGCTGTTGCCGATGCTGTTGCTGACGCTTGCGTGGATCACATATGACCCTCCGTCAGCCAGCGCGGCGACCGCACTGCTGCCCAACGTATACTGCCAGGTCCCGTCGCTATTTACCGTGGTGGTGTACTGCTGCCCGTTAAGCACAATCGTCACGGTTTGCCCTGCTGGAGCGTTGGTCACGCCGCTAACCACCAGCGGCGTACCATGCTCAGCCGCGTTGACGATATTGTCCTGCGCGAAGTCATTAATGCTGAGCGTTGGCACTTCTCCGCTCAGGGTGACCTGCTTATTCGCGCTGCCGCTGTTGCCCGCTTTATCGCTGACGCTTGCGGAGATCTGGTAATTACCGTCGACCGCCCCCAGGAAGTCCTGGGCAGGCACCGTTACCGCCCACGTTCCGGTCCCGCTAACCACCGCCGTATAGGTGTGGTTGTTGAAGGTGACGGTGAGGGTCTGCCCAGGCTGTGCGTTAGTTGTTCCGCTAATAACCTGACCGGCATGCTGCTCGGCGCTGTTAATGATGTCGTCGCCCGCGACCTTATTGAAAGTGATGGTCGGCGCGACGGTATCCACCGTCAACGTGCGATCGGCGCTGCCTGGGTTGCCGGCCTTATCGCTGACCGTCGCGCTCACGTTAATATCGCCCTCTGACAGTTTCGCGAGGTCCGCCGCCGGAACGGTGATACTCCAGCTGCCGTCCGGCTGAACCGTCGCTTCATAGCTTTCGCTGCCGAGCGCCACCGTCACTTTTTGCCCGGTCTCGGCGCTGCTGCTGCCGCGAATCGTCAGCGGCTGCTGCTGTTCGGCGGCATTGATCACGTTATCCCCGGAGATATCGGCAATCGTCACCGTCGGTGCGACGGTGTCCACGCTGATGTTATGGGTCGCTGACGTACTGTTGTTTGCGTCGTCGCTGGCTATTGCCGAGATCGTATAGCCTCTGCCATGCACCAGATTTTGCACCTGATTCGCCGGGACGGTAACGTTCCAGCCGCCGCCCTGATGAATAGTGGCGTTGTACTGTACGCCGTTAAGCGTCACCGTAACCTGAGTTCCTGGGGCAAGTTCGCTGCTGCCGCCGCTAATCACCAGCGCCTGCTGATGCTCGGCGGCGTTAATGACGTCATCGTCGCTGATAGTTCCGATGGTCAAACCGATCCGGGTGGCGTTGACTTCAACCGTATGGGATTGGGTGCCCGCGTTTCCAGCGCTGTCGGTTAACGTTGCGGTGACGGTCGCCGTGCCGTTTTGCAGCGCAGAGATAGCCGAGGCCGGGACGCCGACGCTCCAGTTGCCGTTAGCGTCGACCTGGGTGACGTACTGAACGCCATTAAGCGTGATAACAATATTATTCCCGGCCGCCGCACCGCGGCTGGAGCCAGAAATAATCTGCGCCTGGGCGTGCTCCACAAGGTTAATGATGTCATCGCCGGCAATCGCGTTGAAGCTGATGGTCGGCGCGGTGGTGTCCAGGGTAATGGTTTTGCTGCTGGTCGCCCCGTTGCCTGCGGCATCGCTGACGCTGACGCTGAGCGGATAGTTGTTATCCGCCAGGCCGGCTAATGCCGTGGCATCAAGGGTAATACTCCAGGTGCCATTCGCCTTCACAACGCCCGTGTAAGTTTTTCCGTCGAGCGTCAGCGTCACCGTTTGACCCGCTTCCGCGCTGGAGGTCCCGGTCACGACAACGCCCGCGCCGGCTTCCGCGGCGTTAATCACGTTGTCTGTGGCAACCGGATCGAGGGTCAGCGCTGGCGCCGTAGCGTCTACGCTGAATTCACGCTCTGCGCTGGCGCCGTTGCCGTTCACATTCGTGACGCTGACCTTCACAGACGTATCGCCGTCCTTCAGCCCCACCATGTCGCTCGCCGGTACCGTATAGTGCCAGCTACCGTCAGCCTCTACCTGCGTCGTGTAGGTCCGGCCGCCAAAGATAAGGGTGACGATCTGGCCCGGCTCCACGTTCCGGGTGCTGCCCGAAAGCAGCAGGTCGCTGCCTTTCTCCGCGGCGTTAAGCACGTTGTCAGCGGTAATATTATCCACACTCACCGCCACCGGGCTGAGATCGACATTCACAGGGCGTTCGATGGACACCGGGTTACCTGCGCTGCTGCTGCCCGCTGCGACGATCGTGAGAGTACCTGCAGCCCAGCCGCCGACATCTTCGGCCGGTACCGCAGCAGACCAGGCGCCGCTTGCGCTGACGGTGGCCAGGTAAGTCTTACCATTGATGGTAACGGTCACCGTACTCCCTTCGCTCATGCCGCTGGCACTGCCGCTGACGATCAGGTTCTGGTTGTGTTCGATGGCATTAATCACATCATCACCCGCCACGGTGTTGATACGGATGCCCGGCAGGCTGGCATCGATAGCGAATTCACGATTGGCCGTGCCGCTGTTACCGTGGCCGTTAGTGACCGAGGCCGTCACGGTTAATCTGCCGTTACCGAGCGCGGTCAACAGCTCGGCAGACAGGTCGAGACTCCAGCTTAAATCGGGCTGAACCGTGGCGGTGTAGGTTTTCCCGCCCAGCACAATCGTGACAGTGTCACCTGCTGCAGCATTGCTGACCTTGCCGCTGAGGGTCTGGCCAGCCGCGATTTCTGCTGCATTCACCACATTATCGGCGGTGACCGGGTTAATCATCACGCCCGGCGCGGCGGTGTCCACCAGCAGACTGGCGTGGGTGCTGGCGCTGTTGCCGATGGAGCTTGTGGCGGTGGCGGTCAGCGTGTAGTTAGCTTCGCCCAGCCCGGCGAGATCGGCTGGCTGAACGTCAACGCTCCAGTTGCCGCTGGCATCGGTGATAGCGGTATAATTTTTGCCGTTTAGCGTGACGGTCACGCTGGTGCCCGGCGCAAGGTTCGCGCTGGTCCCGCTTAACGTCAGCGTTTCACCTTTTTCCGTGGCGTTCAGCACGTTATCGCCGCTGATAGGGTTGAAATTGATCGACGGCAGGCCGGTATTGACCGTCACTTCATGGCTGCCGTGGCCGGTGTTGCCCGCGGCATCCGTCAGGCTGGCCGTCAGGGTGACGGTGCCGTCCGCCAGCTGGCTGACCACGCTCTTCGGTACGCCGATGCTCCAGTTACCTGCCGCATCAACGGTGGTGGTCCAGCTGCTAACGCCGAGAGTAATGGTGATCTTATCGCCCGCAGCCGCGCCGCGGCTGGAGCCGGAAATGATCTGAGCCTGGCTGTGTTCAGCAAGGTTAATCACATTGTCGCCCGCTACCACGCCAAAGGTAATCGACGGGACGGTGACATCGACGCCGAGATTGTGGCTCGTGGAAGAGCCATTGCCTGCTGCATCGCTGACGGTTGCCGTAACGGTATAGACGCCATCGGTAAGGGCTGAGGCTTTTTCCACAGGAACGGTGATGCTCCAGCTGCCATCTGCTTGCACGGTACCGGTGTAGGTTTCGTTATTCAGCGTCACGGTGACGGTTTGTCCGGTCTCCGCGTTGCTGGTACCGGTAATCACCACCGGCTGTCCGGCTTCGGCGGCGTTAAGCACATTATCCCCGGCGATAGTATTAATTTGCAGGGTTGGCGCCGCGGTATCGACGCTGATTTCACGCCCGGCGGAAGCTCCGTTGCCGATAACGTTAGAGACGCTGACCTCCACGGACGTCTCTCCATCCTTCAGGCCTTTCATATCATTCGCCGGTACGGTCAGCTTCCAGCTGCCGTCGCTCTCGACCAGAGTCGTATAGGTATGACCGGCGAAGGTCACGGTGACGGTCTGGCCGGGCTCTACATTCTGCGTCGCCCCTGAAAGCAGTAAATCTGTGCCTTTCTCGGCCGCATTAACCACATCATCCCCGGCAACCTGGCCAACGGTAATAGCCACTTCGCTGAGATCCACCTTGACGGTGTGATCGATAGAGACAGGATTGCCCGAGCTGCTGCTCCCGGTGGCAGAGACGGTAATGTCACCGGCTATCCACTGGCTGACTTCATTTCCCGGCACCACGGTCTGCCATTTGCCGTCGGCGAGGACCGAGGCGACATAGTCTTTACCGTCGATCGTCACGGTCACCGTGCTGCCCTCGCTCAGGCCGCTGCTGGTGCCGTTAACCACCAGGCTAGTCCCGTGTTCAATGGCGTTAATCACGTCGTCGCCGGCAAGGGTATTGATACGAATACCAGGCAGCGCGGCATCAATAGTCACCCCGCGAGAGCCGGTACCGGTGTTACCTGCGCCGTCGGTTACGGAGGCGTTAATTTTTAGCGAGCCGTCGCCGAGCGCGGTCAGTACCTCTTTGCTGAGCGCCAGGCTCCAGCTCAGATCGCTTTGCACCTTCGCGGTATAATTCACGCCGCCGATGTTAATGGTTACATCCGTTCCCGCCTGCACGCCGGTCACGCGCCCGGTAATCGTCTGGCCAGCTGCCAGCTCGGCGGCATTGATAACGTCGTCTGTCGCCACGGCATTGATGATAACGCCAGGCAACGTAGAGGCCACTTCGAGCGTGGTGCTCTGGCTACCACCGTTGCCCACGCCATTGCTGGCGCTAACGGAAACCTCATAGAAGGCTTCACCCAGTTTGCCGACATCCTGGGCAGGTACGGTGGTGGTCCATTTGCCCTGATCGTCCACCGTGGCAGTATAGTTTTTGCCGTTCAGGGTCACGGTCACGGAAGTTCCATCGGCCAGACCCGTGGAGGAACCGCTAATCACCACATCCGCTGTTTTCTCGTCGGCATTGAGGATGTCATCCCCGGCGATCGTATCAATTGTCAGGGTAGGCGCGGCGGTATCGACCTTAACGCTATGGCTTGCATCGCCGATGTTCCCCGCTTTGTCGGTGATCGAGGCGGTCACCGTGTAGGTGCTGTCTCCCAGCGCGCTGATATCAGCGCGCGGCACGCCCACACTCCAGTTACCGTTCGCATCCACCACGCCGGTATAGCTTTTATTTCCCAGCGTCACGGTGACAATATCACCGGCCTGTGCGCCGGTGCTGGTGCCGGAGATCACCTGCGCCTGGCCGTGTTCGGTCTGGTTAATAACGTCGTCGGTCGCTATCGTTCCGATGGTCACTTCAGGCACGGTGATATCCACCAGCATGTCGCGGCTGGCGCTGCCCGGGTTACCTGCGCGATCTTCGACGGTCGCCGTTATCATGACTTCTCCGTCGACCAGCTTACCGACATCGGATGCAGGGACGGTCAGGCTCCAGCTTCCGTCTGCTTTTACCGTGGTCTGGTAGTTTTCACCGTTCAGCTCCACCGTCACGGTCTGGCCCGTCTCTGCCGTGCTTGTCCCGCTGATGATCAGATCCTGACTCGCTTCTGCGGCATTCAGCAGATTATCCTGGCTGACAGGATCGACGGTCAGCGTCGGCGCAATACTGTCGACGCTAACGTTTTGCGCAGCCTGGGTGCTGTTACCGTTTTTGTTGCTGACGCTCACCTGTACGGCGGTTTCCCCCTCTTTCAGGTTAACCATATCCGCCGCCGGGACGGTATATTTCCAGCTGCCGTCCGCCTGCACCGTAGCCGCGTAGGTGTGTCCTGCAAAGGTGATGTTTACGGTCTGCCCCGGCTCTACATGTTGCGTCGAGCCGGAGAGTTCGAGGTTTGCGCCCTTTTCTGCGGCGTTCAGAACGTTATCGCCGGTAACCGCGTTAATGCTGATGACCACGTCGGTAAGATCGACGGTCACCTGGTGCTGGATAGCCACCTCATTGCCCGCACCGCTGCTGCCCTTCACGCCAATCGTGACGGCCCCCTCGGCCCAGCGGCTGACATCGTCGCTCGGTACGGCTGCCTGCCAGCTGCCGTCCGCGCGTACGGTTGCCGCGTACTCTTTTCCGTTAATGGTCACGGTCACCGCGCTACCCGCGCTGAGGCCGGTGCTGGTCCCGTTAATAATCAGATTTTGGTTATGCTCAATGGCATTGATAACGTTATCACCGGCGACGGTATCGACCCGCAGCCCCGGTAAATTGGCATCAATAACGATATCGCGACTGCCGCCACCGGTGTTGCCGTGCCCGTTGGTCACGGAGGCCGTAATGGTCAGCTCGCCGTTACCCAGCGCCGTCAGGATCGCTGTAGAAACCGGCAGGCTCCAGCTCAAATCAGCCTGAACGGTCGTCTGATACAGCACGCCGCCCAGATCAATCGTAACAACGTCACCCTGCGCAGCCCCGGTGACGGTACCGCTGAGCGTCTGCCCGCTGTTGATTTCCGTGATGTTGAGAATATTGTCGCTGGTTACGCTATCGATGCTGACTGTCGGTAAGGCGCTGTCAACCAGCACAGTATGGCTGTCGCTATTGCTGTTGCCATGGGCGTCGGTCACCGCCGCGGTCACCGTGTAGTTGGCTTCTCCCAGCTTGCTGACCGAAGAGGCCGGTAGGGTTGTACTCCAGCTGCCGTCGGTGCCGGCCACGGCCTGATAATTGATACCGTTCAGGGTGACGATAATGATCGTTCCCGCAGGCTGGTTGCTGGTGCCGGACAGCACCAAATCCTGGCCCTTTTCCGTGGCGTTAATGACGTCATCCAACGCAATGGTGGCGATGGAAATAGCCGGCACGGCGGTATTGACGTTCAGGGCATGATCCACGCTGCCGCTGTTCCCTGCCGCATCGGTGACGCTGGCGGTAATGGTGTAGCTGCCGTCAGCCAGTCCTTGAATCACCGAGGCCGGAATACCGATATTCCATTGACCGTTGCCGTCCAGGGTGGTGGTGAAGGTGAACGATGCCCCCTGGCCATTTACCACTACGGTAACCACATCTCCCGCCGCTGCACCGGTGCTGGTGCCGCTCACGGTGTGGGCCTGGTTATGTTCGCTGGCGTTAATCGTGTCGTCCCCGGCGACGGTGCCGATAGTCAGCGTCGGCTCGGTGATATCCACCAGCACGCCCCGGTCTGCGTTTGCCGGGTTACCGGCTTTGTCAGCAACCGACGCGCTGACGTTGAGGATCCCGTCCTCGAGCGTAGCCAGATCGCTGGCCGGCACGCTGACGCTCCAGCGCCCGTCGGCACCAACCGTTGCGGTATAGCTAACATTATTTAGCGTGACCGTCACTTCCTGGCCCTGCTCTGCGTTGCTGCTGCCGCTGACAATCAGAGGTTGCTTCACCTCCGCCGCGTTGAGCTGGTTATCCCCGCTCAGCGGATCAATCGTCAACGCTGGCGCGCTGGCGTCAACGCTATATTCCTGAGAGGCTGAGGCTGGATTACCGCTGACGTTACTGACGCTGACGTTAACCTGCGCATCGCCGTCCTTCAGCTTCGCCATATCGGCGGCAGGCACGGTATAGCTCCAGCTACCGTCGTCGTTAACGGTAGTGGTGTAGCGATGGCCCGCAAAAGTGATGGTGACGGTCTGCCCGGGCTCAACGTGAGTGGTGAGGCCCGAAAGGATCAGGTCGGCACCTTTCTCTGCGGCGTTCAGCACGTTATCCGCGGTGATGCTGTTCACGCTGATGGATACCGGAGCTAAATCAACATCGACAACAGCGTCAATACTGACCGGATTGTTGGCGCCGTCATGTGCCGCGGCGGTCACCGTTAACACGCCGTCGGGCCAGCTGCTGACATCCACACCCGGTACCGCGGCGCTCCAGCTTCCGTCTGCCTTAACCGTCGCCAGATAGTCTTTACCGTTCAGCGTAACGGTCACTACGCTGCCTGCGTTCAGCCCGATGCTGGTCCCGCTGACGATCAGATCCTGGTTATGCTCCGCGAGGTTGATAACGTCATCACCCGCAATGGTATTGATGCGCAGGCCCGGCAGTTGGGCATGTATGGTGAAATCATGATCCGTGCCGCCGGTGTTACCACGGCCGTTGGTGACGGAGGCGTGAGCGGTAAGATCGCCATCGCCCAGCGCCGTGAGCATCTCTTTGCTCAGCGGCAGGCTCCAGCTGAGGTCGCTCTGCACGATAGCGGTGTAGCTGTTGCCGCCCAGCACAATAGTCACCTTATCGCCCGCAGCCGCGTTGATCACGCTGCCGGTGAGCTGCTGTCCTGCATTCACTTCGGCGAGATTAATGATGTTATCGCCCGCGACGGTGTTAATGGTAATGAGAGGCAGAGAGCTATCAACCAGCACGCTATGAGTTGCAGAGTTACTGTTGCCGCTGGCGTCCGTGACCGAAGCGCTAACGGTATAGTTAGCTTCACCCAGTTTTGCTACGTCCTGCGCCGGGATCTTCACGTTCCACGCACTGCCGTTGACCACCGCAGCGTAATCTACGCCGTTCAGATTGACGGTAATTTGCGTTCCATCCGGCTGATTACTGGTCCCGCTAATGGTCAGTTCAGCGCTTTTTTCTGCCGCGTTAATCACGTCATCCTGGGCGATGGCATCGATAGCGATCTGCGGCAGGCCGGTGGCCACCTCAAACGTCAGCGAGCTGCTGCCGACGTTGCCCGCTTTATCGGTCACCACGACCGCTGCGGTATAGGTACCATCCGCCAGACCGCTAATGACCTCCGCAGGCAGACCCATGCTCCAGTTTCCGCCGGCGTCCAGCACCGTAGCGTATTCAACACCGTTAACGGTAATTTTTACGCTGTCGCCAACTGCGGCACCGGTGGCAGTACCGGATAGCACCTGCGCCTGAGCATGTTCAGACTGGTTAACGATGTTATCCCCGGCAAAGGTATTGATGGTGACGACAGGCACGGTGGTATCGACAAGCATACCGTGGCTTGTGCTGGCCGGGTTACCGGCCACGTCGCTGACGCTGGCGCTGATAGACCAGCTGCCGTCGGTCAGGTTCGCCAGATCCGCAACTGGTACGATAATGCTCCAGCTGCCGTCGGCAAGAACCAGCCCCGTGTAATGATGGTTGTTAAGGGTGACGGTGACCGTTTGCCCCGCCTGAGCGGTAGAGGTACCGGCGATCGTCAGATCCTGAGCGGCTTCGGCGTGGTTAAGAATATTATCGGCCGTGACGCTATTCAGCGTAATAGACGGAGGCTGGGTATCCACCAGTACTTCGCGCGATCCGCTGGCGCTGTTGCCGTTGCCGTTGGTGACGCTAGCGGTCACCTCGGTACGGCCATCTACCATGTCACGCATGTCTGCCGCAGGCACAATCAAGGTCCAGTCACCATTACCATCCACGCTGGTCGTGTAGGTATGGCCGCCAAACTTGATCACGACCGTTTGCCCGCTCTCAACGCCCTGCGTTTTTCCGCTCAGCGTGAGGTCAGCAGCCTTCTCAACCGCGTTCAGCATATCGTCGCTGGTCACGCTGTGGATGGAAATAGCCACAGCATTCAGGTCTACTTCCACCGGGCGGTTAGCGGCAACCGGGTTTCCAGACTCGTCGGCAGAGCTGGCAAAGATCTCCAGCTTGCCGTTCGGCCACGCCGCCAGATCGCTCGCGGGGATGCCGATTTGCCAGCTCCCCGTTGCGCTCACGGCGGCCTGGTAATTTACGTCATTAACGCGCACGGTAATAATCGTCCCGGCGTTAAGGTGCGAGCTGCTGCCGGTAACGGTCAGATCCTGATGCTGCTCGATGGCGTTAATCACGTCATCGCCAGACACGACATTGATGCGCAGCCCAGGGAGCTGGGCATTAATATTAATCTCGCGACTGCCGGAGCCGGTATTGCCGTGGGCGTTAGTCACGGAAGCCACAATCGAGACGTCGCCATCCCCCAGCGCCTGAAGATCTGCGGCCGGCACGGTGGTGCTCCAGGTCAGATCGCTTTGCACCTTAGCGGTGTAATTTTTACCGCCAATGGTAATGGTAACGGCGTCGCCTTCCTGCGCGCCGGTAACGCGCCCGCTCAGGATTTGGTCATTGCTAATTTCGCTGTTATTAACGCGGTTATCGCCCGCAAAGGTAGAAACAATAACGGTTGGCAGCGCAGTATCTACCTGCAGCGTGGCCGTTGCCGTGCCCGTATTGCCGGTCGTATCCGTCCCGCTCACGCTGAGGGTGTAGGTTGTGTCGCCAAGCTTAACCACATCGTTGACCGGCACCTGAACCTGCCAGATGCCTCCGCTGACTTCTGCCGTGTAGGTGACGCTATTCAGCGTCACCGTTACCGTGCTGCCGTCCGGGAGATTGCTGGTTCCGCTCAGGGTTAACGGCTGCGTTGCCTCGATGGCGTTCAGCACGTTATCCTGGCTGATGGCGTTGAACGCCACGTCCGGCGGCGTGGAGCTGACGGTGATATCGTGCGTGGTGGAGCCGGTATTACCGGCCGTATCGGTGATAGACACGGTAATGGTGTTGCTGCCTTGCGGCAGCGAAGAGATCGTCTCTTTAGGAACACCGACGCTCCAGCTGCCGTTCTCCTGCACGGTAGTATGGAAGGTTTGGCCCCCCAAGCGTAATCGTGACTTTATCACCCGGAGCAGCCCCGCGGCTGGTGCCGGAAATCACCTGCGCCTGTCCCTGTTCGCTGACGCTGAGAATGTCATCTCCGGCCACGGTATTGACGCTGGTTTCCGGCGGAGTGGTATCCACCAGCAGGGTGCTGTTTGCCGTGGTGGTGTTACCCGCTTTGTCGCTGACGCTAAGGTTCAGCGTATAGTTGTTGTCCGCCAACGCCTGCACGTCGCCGGCCGGAACATCCATGCTCCAGCGACCGTCCGCACCCACTGTTGCGGTATAGGTCTTGCCGTTGAGTTTTAGCGTGACCAGCTGGCCAGCTTCGGCATCCGTAGTACCGCCGATGGTAACGGCCGCGCTATGTTCAGCGGCGTTAATGATGTTGTCGCCGGCGACAGTATCCAGCGTCAGAACCGGCGCTTTGGTGTCGACCACAAGAGTTTCGCTGGCAGAAATAGTATTGCCTGCCGCGTCTTTTCCGCTGACGGCCACCGTCCAGCTCCCGTCGGCCAGGTTTTTAGCGTCGGCAGCGGGCACGGTGACGCTCCAGCGCCCGTCGTTGCCCACCGTAGCGCTGTAGGTTTTACCGTTCAGGGTGAGGGTTAAAGCCGTGCCGCTTGCCAGCGCTGTAGCACTGCCGCTGACGACAATGTCGTTTGCCTGCTCCGCAGCGTTAATTCTGTTGTCGCCCGCGGTGGTGTCCACGCTCAGGGTAGCCTGTGCGGTGACGATGTTAAGGGTGATATCGCCCGCAGAGGTGACTTTATTGCCGTCGATTTGCACCACGCTGTAGGTGTGCGTCCGTCAGGCTGCTCGCTCAGCAGCACCTTCCAGTAACCGTTGCTGTCGACCATGGTGCTGGCAATCGTGTTTCCGTTGCCGTCTTTTATCTGGATAGTCGCGCCCGGCTGGCCGGAGCCGCTAAAGGCTGGCGTTGCATCGTCGGTCACAGCGTTGCTGCTGAGCAGCCCTTTGCTGTCGCCTTTATTGTCGGTGACCGTGAAGGTGGGGCGCGCGCTTTCCACTTCTTTGGTGTTGTCGATGACTTCGGTATGGGACTTGCCGCCGCCGTGCGCCAGCAGTGCGCCAATGCCAACGCCGCCAGCCACGGCACCGGCAACCCAGCCCCACGGCATGTCGCCCAGCACCGAACCATCCATCAGCGGCTCAAGGGAGGCGATCGGTACAGCGGTGGCCGTTAATTCGGTCCCCTGCGCTCCCACGGCCGCGCCCGCTTCGTCAAAAGTAATATGCGTCAGTCCCTTACCGTCATCAAACACCAACTCTGAGTGGTGCCCCGGTCGCCCTTCTTCCTCTACAAAATAGCCGTTACAGCGAATGACGCTGCCGTCCTTCATGTAGACCAGCAGATCGTTGCCCTGACGCACGTAGTGCGCCACATCTTTGGCGCTGCCGTGGATCTGAATAATCGAGGGTGAAGAGAGCGAAACAGAGAGATTCCCGTCGCTGGTGACCAGGGTTTTCTCTGCATCTTTACGGGAAATAACGTCAAGAATCTTACTCATACTACTTCTCCTTTAATATGCCGGAACGGGGCATACGATCTTATTTTGGATGTGGACATCCCTGGGAATTCCCATTCCCATTTCACATCAGTATATTTTCAGTTAACCGGGGCTAAGCCACTGCCCTGACTCTCTTTATTTCAAATCGGGTAATTTAGACGCAGCATTTTTTTCGACGCCAGTCAGCGGCAATAAATTGTCTACGGCGGCAGCGTAATTTACCGCTGCCTGCCAGCCGTCGTAATCCGCATTGATTTGCGCATACGCCGCCTGGAACACATCCTGCTCTATGCTCAATAAGTCGTTCAGGCTGCGTTTGCTTAACTTGTACTCGTTTTTATAAACCTCGCGCGCGCGTCTGGCGTTTTCCAGCTGCAGGTTTCCCGCCGTCTCGCGTCCTCTGGCGCCGTTCCAGTCGGCCATCGCGACGGAAGCCTTTTGCAGCACGTCAAATTTGGCCTGCTCGACCTGAGAGGCCGCAATCCGCCGGGCACCCTGGGCCTGCTCGACCTGGGCTGAAACCGCGCCGCCCTGATAGATAGGGGCATCGACGCTCAGCTGTATCTGGTCATCCCAATACGAGCTGTTGTTGGACTGATAGCGCGTACGCCCACCTTTGAGGCTTAGCGTTGGCCAGTGGCCCGACTTTGCTTTATCTACGGCATATCCTGAGGACTCCCGCATAGCTTCAGCCGCCAGCACGGCTGGGATCAGCGAGTAGTCGATATTGTCGAGCGGCTCCTGCTCAAGAGCCAGCCGTACCGGCATCGGCTGGTATTGCGCCGCGCTCACGCCGGTGAATACCGCCAGACGCGCTTTTGCGCTCTGCAGCGCAGCCTGATACTGCTCCAGCGTCGAACGCATAGCGGCGATGCGCGTTTGCGTTTGCAGCACGTCAGAGCTCGAGCTTAGCCCGGCATCCGCCCGCAGTTTCGCCATGGTATTGACGGCTTGTAGCGCGCTGATGCTCTCTTCCGTTACCGCAACCAGGGCCTGGTTACGCTTCACATCGACATAGGCTTGCGCCGTTTTTTCTGCCACGCCCGTCAGCGTTGCCATCAGCTGATAGCGGTAACTTTCGCGCTGGCTCTCCTGCTGGCTGATGTTGCTGTTAGTTTTGCCAAAGTCATACACCAGCTGAGTCAGGCTTAATCCATAGGCCGCCGAGTTTTTTAGCGAGCCGCTGGAGTCCGTTGTTCGCGAATGGCCGGTGCTGCCATTCAGGGAAACCTGCGGTAACCATGCGCTCCGGGCTTGCTCAATCTGCGCCTGCCCGATACCAAACTGCGCCGCCTGCTGAGAGACCGAAGGATCGCGATCCAGCGCGAACAAAATACTTTCGCTCAACGTCAGGGTCGCCGCCTGCGCAATGCCGGGCGCATTGGCCCAGGCCGGCGTCGGCGCGGCCTTAGCCTGCATGCTGCTACCGAAACAAACGACGGCGGCCATCATGGCTGGCAGGAAATATAGTTGGAGCATAAACGGCAATATCCTTATCCGCGAAATAATCTGGATGCTATGGTGCCGTCCTGTATTTTTGAAATAAAAAAGGCACAATTTCTTAACTTAAATTTTTTTAAACAACGACTGCGCATTTAATTAAAAAATTAGCCCTCGCTTTTGGTTGAAATTGATCGGTAAAACCTTGATGACGGATAATAGCTAGCGCGTTAACTGTCACTTTCGTTTCTTCGAAAAAAATGAAAGTCATGGTTCTGCATCCGCCTTTTTATTAAAGGCGTCACGCAATATGACGTATTTGAACCGGTGGCGCAAACCGTCCTGGTTATTTTTCCGAAGAGTTTGTAAGAAAAATCCTACCAAAGAAAAATACTCCTCACCAATGTTTTATTGTTAAACGCATGTTACAAAAAGGAAAACAAAAAGGACAAGGTGATGAATCGATGGCATAAATGAATGCGCCTGGAAAAATATCTAAAAGATATAATTCATTAACTTATGGAGTATGTTTTGATTTATGTCAAATTTTGATTTCTGGCCTGATGCCGGAAAAATTCGAGTTGCTCATTTTTGGTTGTTTTTCCATAAATGTTACATCGCTGCAAGTTTTGCGCAAAATAAGGGGAACAAGGCAGGTGATCACGCCAAGGAATAGTTTCCTGAGGAAAGCATTCCATGACGAAAATAGTGCCTTCTTGACAAAAAAATGCAAAAAAAAGACCGGGAAAACCCGGTCTGAAGGTAGCAACATTTATTTTTAGGATTAGTGCTCAAGCTCGGGCAATGAGCGTCCCTCGCGGGAGGGGACGGTAAGATTATCAGCCGCAATTAATTCCGGGACGTGATAAGCGCCGAAATGTGCCGGCCACAGGCTAAATGCAGGCTACTTCTTCATCCACTGCCCGTTCAGCCCCCGGACATATTCTCCCGCAGGCGCCCTGTCCACCAGCTTCTGACCCGCTAGACGTGCGACTTCGTTGATTGAGACATTATTGGTGTCCGCCAGCTGCTGATAATGCTGAGCGCGGCCTTCATTGATGCTTTTCACCAGCGCCAGCGTTTCTGGATCCTGCTTAACCGGCGCAATATAACCGCTGAGCGTTTCGCCGACTCTCCCCTGCTCGCGGGCTTCGCTAAGGGTGAGCGCCATCGCTGACGCGCTGAAGAACAGGCCGACCAGCAGCACGCCTTTAATCATAGAGTTCATTGCCGTTCTCCCAATCAGAACAAATCGCTACGGTTTTTAAGCAGGCTTTCAACGTCTTTATCCACTTTGATATGGATTTCGTGCTCAATTTTGACGTTCATATTGATGGTTATCGGCTCTTTGGGCGCAGCCACCTCGATGCGCGGCGTACAGCCCGCCAGCATCAGGGCCGTCGATGCCAGCAGTGCGGCGGTAAAGTCTTTCATTTGGATTCCTCACAGGCTTCGCCGGGTTGGGCGCAGCGAGCTGTCGGCAGCGCGGCGTTCTCTTCCAGCCAGGTTTGTAAATTATCGCCAAAGCGTAAACTGCGCCACAGGGTAAACAGGTTTTCCTGATGGGTATAGTTGAGATTGACGGTGTTGGTTTTTCCCTCGACGTGGCTGATGCCGGTGACGCTTGAGCGCATCCTGACGACGCCGAGGTTATCCAGGTCGATTTGGGTCCAGGAGCGTGATATCTCCATATACCGCAGCCAGTTGATTGCCGCGCCCGCCGCCATGTTGTTGTCGACGATGGCATCCGCCATATCTTTATCCATGCGGAAGGTCATTGTGCCCGGATTCGTCAGCCAGCCGTCTTTGATTATCCACTGCGGATGGTTAAGCCACAGCGGCAGCGCGCCGTTGAAGCGCCCGGACATGCTGAACTGTTTAGGGTTAATGGCGGTCACCAGCTGGCTGGAGGAGAGCCCCTGCAGGCGCAGAAGCGCCGCGTCATGCTGCGGCATCCGCAGCTGCTGCATCGATATTTTGCCCCCCAGCACATCCGCGCTGACGTTGGTCAGCAGCAGCGGCTGCTGCTCGCTCCACGGGTACCAGCCTTCCAGGTCGGCGGTAATGTTCTGAGTCGCTATCTGGTTTCGCACTTCGGCAATGCGTAACGTCACCGGGCCACGAGTGCCAAGATGCCAGGTCGAATCGCTAAAGCGGAACGGCAGCACGAAGTCGACGCCGTTAATCTGATTGTCTGGCATCCAGACGCTACCGCTTTTCACCACGCCATGCCCCCCGGCTTCAAAGCCCTGCCCGGCGGCAGCGGAGAAGGCAATCTGGGCGTAAAGATCCCCGCCCTTAAGATCCATTTTCCAGTCTGCGGGCAGCAAAGGCTGGAAAACGGTGAGCGTTTGTTTCGGCCACCACGCATTGCCGCGCAGGCGTTCGCCATCCCAGCGGCCGACAACTCGCACCGGGCCAATTTTTCCTGCATGCAGATTGCCTTTGTACAGGAAGGAGGTTGGGTTTTGCCCGTCAACGCTGAACTTGAGCGTCGACGGCGGCAAGGTGCTGCCCCCGCTAAAAGTTGTGGCGCCTGCATCGAGCGAGAAACCGCCGCTGAAGGTCTCTTTTTGCTCATCCCGATCCCAGCGCAGCGGGCTGTCCAGCACCAGGCGAGGTTCAGACATCAGCATCGAGCCGTACTGAAGCTTGTCGAAGCCGGTTGAGAGTGAACTCAACTCAATGACGCTATCCCGCCACTCGCCAAAACCACGCACGTCCCATTTGGCCTGCATCGGCCTGAAGGTACCTTTGCCCCAGTAGCGCCACTGCCAGAGCCCGGCGTCAGGCAGAAAGTCGTTCGCCTTGCCGTCAAGATGAAGCTCAACGACGCCCATTTCCTTATCATGGGCACGTAATATGGCCTGCAGTCTGCCGTCCACGCCTTTACTGGAAACGCGTACGCCCGCCAGCGGCCAGCGCACATCATCTACATTGAGCGTTTCAATGAGCCGCCCGCGAGAACGCAATAGCGCTCCGGGCTGGAACAGCAGTGCGGGGTCGGTCAACGCGCCAGTCAACTCCCCAGGCAGCACCGCGTAAAAAATCAGCTGGTCCTGCTTCGCCTCACCGGTGAGCTGCAGCGGCAGAGCGCTGTCCGTCATACTGAGTTTACCGGGGCCAATAGTTAACACGGCATTGCCTTTCCCGGCGGCCCCCTGGGTCAGGACATTCATACGCCCGGTAAATACCGCGTTGTCCAGCCCCTGCTGCCAGTTATCAACCTTCAGCGTCAAACCGCCTCCCAGCGGGAAGCCTTCATACGGCCAGCGCCACTGCCCGGCTTCAATCTCAAAAACCTTTTCGCTCAGGCGCCAGGGAATGTTCAGCAGCGGCGCATCGTCGCCTGCCGTTTTTTTCACCGTTAACACTCCCGCACTCTTATGCCAGTTAAGGGCAACATTCAGCCTGTCCGGCTCCTGCGGAATTTGCAGCTGCGTCGCAACCTGGCCGTCCGTCGGCAGACCATCGGGTACCAGCGGAAGCGTTAAATCGCCGACCAGCTCCAGCGGGGGAAGTCCTTCAAATGCGCCGACTTTCAGCTGGTTGACCTGCAGGCTTTGCCCTTTAAGCGTGGCGGAAAGCGAGATCAGTTTGCCCTGATAATCCAGCTGTTGCCGCTGCGGCGTGAGCGAGAGATGCAGCGCACCGGCATATTGCAGCCACGGTGTCACATTCAGCTGATCGATAGTTAGCCAGGTGTTCGGCAGCATTTTCTGCCATTCTTCAAGGGTGCGCGGTGCGGCGGGGGCGGAGTCTTCTGCCGGGATTTTACTGATGCAGTCGGGGTTCAGATTCAGCGCCGCGAGATGCAGGCGCCAGCGGCTCGGATGGCTGATGGTCGCATCCTTTAAGCTCGCGAGCTCGCACTCTCCGGCGAGATAGCGAAGATCGGGGATCACAATCGCGCCGTTGTGCAGGCGTGGGCTGGCCTCCAGTGCGATGCGGGTGCCCTGCGGTAGCCAGATGCCGGCGATCGTCGGCAGCCAGTGGGCCACCGTGAGCAGCAGCGACAGCGGCAGTAGAATAAGCGCCAGCAGCAGGGCGAGAGCGGCTTTGTATTTACCCTTCATGGGTGGTTAATATCCTGATTCAGCGACAATTTAAGCCGAAATATGTCATTATTCTGGCACGATTAAGGCCGGGCGTGAAGAGAGCAGCCGCCTTAAGCATAGCCTGTCCAAAAGCGAAATAGTCACCTGCCGTTAAAATTTCCGTTTATAAATTGTATGATTATTTTAAGCATGATAGTTTTGGAACCAACCCTTTCTGGAGATAAGTCTTATGAAACTTGCGGTTTATAGCACAAAACAGTACGACAAAAAGTATCTGGAGCAGGTTAACAAGGAGTATGGCTTTGATCTTGAATTTTTTGACTTCCTGCTGAGCGAGAAAACGGCCAAAACCGCCAACGGCTGTGACGGCGTCTGTATTTTCGTTAACGATGAGGGTAGTCGCCCGGTGCTTGAAGAGCTAAAAAAACATGGCGTTAAATTTATCGCGCTGCGCTGCGCTGGCTTTAATAACGTAGATTTAGACGCCGCAAAAGAGCTTGGCCTGCCTGTCGTTCGCGTTCCAGCCTACTCGCCGGAGGCCGTTGCTGAACACGCAATAGGGATGATGATGTGCCTTAATCGCCGTATTCATCGTGCCTACCAGCGTACCCGCGACGCTAACTTCTCTCTTGAAGGGTTAACGGGGTTTACCATGCACGGCAAAACCGCCGGCGTCATCGGCACCGGTAAAATCGGCATTGCTGCGCTGCGGATACTGAAAGGGTTTGGCCTGCGCCTGCTGGCCTTTGATCCGTACCCAAGCGCTGCGGCGCTGGATTTAGGCGTCGAGTATGTCGATCTCGAAACGCTGTTCGCGCAGTCCGACATTATTTCCCTCCACTGCCCGTTGACGCCTGAAAACTACCACCTGCTGAACCAAAGCGCCTTTGATCAAATGAAAGACGGCGTGATGGTGATCAACACCAGCCGCGGTGGACTGATTGATTCTCAGGCCGCGATTGATGCCCTGAAACATCAGAAAATCGGCGCACTGGGCATGGACGTCTATGAGAACGAACGCGATCTGTTCTTTGAAGATAAGTCTAATGACGTGATTCAGGACGACGTGTTCCGTCGCCTTTCCGCCTGCCATAACGTGCTGTTTACCGGCCACCAGGCATTTCTGACGGCGGAGGCGTTAATCAGCATTTCTGAGACCACGCTTGAGAACCTGCGTCAGCTGGAAAAAGGTGAACCCTGTCCGAACCAACTTAACTGATTGATTACGCCTTTTGTCACAACAAGAGACGTGAGTTTAAGAATATCCTTACTGATTCATGCGCGCCATCCTGAGAAAGTGGCGCGCTTTCATTGATGACACAGAAACCTTAGGGAGAAGAGATGAAAAAGTTTGCTTCACTGATGCTGGCGAGCGCTGTTCTGGCGGGCTGCGCCCAACCGGCGGAGAAAGGATCCGTGACCGCACAAGATTTGCAGCACCACCGCTTTGTGCTGGAGAGCGTTGACGGCAAGCCTCTGGACGTTAAAAACAGCCAGCGCGCACCTGAGCTGAGCTTCGGTGAGAACCTGCATATTTCCGGTGCGATGTGTAACCGCTTTATGGGTCAGGGAATCCTTGAGGGTGACACCCTAAAGGCGAAAGGCATGGGCATGACGATGATGCTTTGCGTTGAGCCGCAGCTTAACGAGCTGGATCACCGTATTAATGAAATGATGACCGCCGGCGCCAAAGTTTCCCTGGCAAACCAGCGGCTGGTGCTGAAAAGCGGCCAGCACACGCTGACGTACAAACTGGCCGATCTGGTTAACTGAATCAGTAGCTGCCACAGGTGCCAGCGGCAAGCGAGTTCTCGCTACAACGTTTGCCGTTTGGCATCGCACACATGCCAATCGCGCTGCCGTCCAGCTGGCGCGCAACGCTCATCGTTCCGCCAATCATCGCACAGTTCGCTTCGCCCTGGCTTGACATCGCCGCCCTGAGACCGGGTGGCACGTGGGCCGCAGTGGCCTGTTGAGGGGGTTCATTACTGCATGCTGATAATAACAGTGCGGCACAACCGGCTAAAAACGCAGCGCGCATGGCTTCTCTCTCCCGTCAGATTATGCAAAACCTTTGCATAATGGCGCATGGTTCCCGCTGCGTCGAGAGCATAAAGCAATAAAGTGTGTTGCTTTATGTGGATTCGATCACTTTTCAAACCAAAACATCAGAATTTTCTGACCATCTCCTCGTCTCAATACGGCTCTGCGTCGATGAGCAGCAGCGTGCCGTGGCTGCCGGGCAGCACACGATGCACCGCCTCTTTAGGAACCAGGTAATACTCCCCGGCCTCCAGCGAGAAGGTGGTCCCGTTCACCACCAGCGTCATTTGCCCCTCAATTACCACAAGTAGCTCCTCAAACCCGCTATGGGACTCATCAGGTATCCCCTCGCCGCCCATTTTAATCAGCTTGATATTCGCCTGCCCGACCTGCCCAAGCAGCCGTGAGCGCCAGACATCCGGTAAAGCTTCGGCAAACGCGGTTAACGATCCTGTAGACATTTTGTCGCCTTTTTCTGAGAAAGCGTTATCCATACCGCATCTGGCAGGCGTTACAAATTCTTAATCACCATAAGATATTCAGATAACAGATTTCACCCACGCTTCACGCGATACCTGGATCAATTTGTGCACTCTGAGACTCAGCAACTTCAAGCAGATAGATGGACGTACTATAATTGGGGGTTATTACGGGACTCAAGGCAGGCAGGCGGGTCCCTTTATTTTGCGCAATGTAAGGGTGTCTTATGATCACTATCGACGGCAACGGTGCAGTCGCCTCCGTGGCGTTTCGTGCCAGCGAAGTAATTGCCATCTATCCTATTACCCCCAGTTCGACGATGGCGGAACAGGCGGATGCCTGGTCCGGCGACGGCAGAAAAAACGTCTGGGGTGATACGCCTCGCGTCGTCGAGATGCAGTCGGAGGCTGGCGCAATTGGTGCTGTGCACGGGGCGCTACAAACCGGCGCGCTTTCCACGTCGTTTACCTCGTCGCAGGGTTTGCTGCTGATGATCCCGACGCTGTATAAGCTTGCAGGTCAGCTCACGCCTTTTGTTCTCCACGTCGCCGCACGTACTGTGGCAACCCATGCGCTTTCCATTTTTGGCGACCACTCGGACGTGATGGCCGTGCGTCAGACCGGCTGCGCCATGCTGTGCGCCAGCAGCGTACAAGAAGCACAAGATTTCGCGCTGATTTCGCACATCGCGACGCTGAAAAGCCGCGTGCCGTTTATTCACTTCTTCGACGGCTTCCGCACCTCGCACGAAATTAACAAAATCGTGCCGCTGGCAGACGATACAATTCGCAGCCTGCTGCCGCAAAAAGAGATCGACGAGCATCGCGCCCGCGCCCTGAACCCGGAACACCCGGTGATTCGCGGGACCTCGGCTAACCCGGATACCTATTTCCAGTCTCGCGAAGCCACCAACCCGTGGTACAACGCTGTTTATGCTCACGTCGAGCAGGCGATGAACGACTTTGCGGCCACCACGGGGCGCAGCTACCGGCCGTTTGAGTATTACGGCCATCCCGAAGCCGAACGCGTGATTATCGTGATGGGCTCCGCCGTCGGGACTTGTGAAGAGGTCGTTGATGAGCTTCTGACCCGCGGCGAGAAAGTCGGCGTGCTGAAAGTTCGCCTGTTCCGTCCCTTCTCCGCCGAACATCTGCTTGCCGTTCTGCCGCAAACCGCGCGCCAGGTTGCTGTACTTGACCGCACAAAAGAGCCGGGAGCCCTTGCCGAGCCGCTGTATCTCGACGTGATGACCGCGCTTGCCGAAGCCGTGAGCCACGGTGAGCGCGAAACGCTGCCGCGCGTCATCGGAGGCCGCTACGGGCTGTCGTCAAAAGAGTTTGGGCCGGAATGCGTGTTGGCCATCTTTAACGAGCTGAGCGAAGCCAAACCGCGCCCGCGCTTCACCGTGGGCATTTACGACGATGTGACCAACCTGTCACTGCCGTTACCGGAAAACTCCCTGCCAAACCGCGCCAAACTGGAAGCGCTGTTTTATGGTCTGGGCAGCGACGGCAGCGTTTCGGCCACCAAAAATAACATCAAGATCATCGGTAACTCCACGCCGTGGTTTACCCAGGGCTATTTCGTTTATGACTCCAAAAAGGCCGGCGGCCTGACGGTTTCTCACCTGCGCGTGAGCGAGCAGCCTATCAACTCAACCTATCTGATTGAGAAAGCCGATTTCGTCGGCTGCCACCAGCTGCAGTTTATTGACAAATACCAGATGGCCGAGCGCCTGAAGCCCGGCGGTATTTTCCTGCTGAACACGCCTTACGCCGCCGACGAAGTCTGGAGCCGCCTGCCGCAGGAAGTTCAGGCGGTGCTGAACCAGAGGCAGGCTCGTCTCTATGTTATCAACGCGGCGAAGATCGCCCGCGAATGCCATCTTGGCGCCCGCATCAACACGGTTATGCAGATGGCGTTCTTCCACCTGACGCAGATCCTGCCGGGCGATACGGCGCTGGCTGAGCTGCAGGGTGCGATTGCCAAAAGCTACAGCAGCAAAGGGACGGAAATCGTCGAGCGTAACTGGCAGGCGCTGGCGCTGGCCCGTGATTCCCTTGCCGAAGTACCGCTGCAGACGGTCAACCCGGAAAGTGCTATGCGCCCTCCGGTGGTGTCCGATGCCGCGCCGGATTTTGTCAAAACCGTTACCGCCGCGATGCTCGCCGGCCTGGGCGATGCCCTGCCGGTTTCCGCCCTGCCGCCCGACGGCACCTGGCCGATGGGCACAACGCAGTGGGAAAAACGCAACATTGCCGAAGAAATTCCTATCTGGAAGCCGGACATCTGTACCCAGTGCAACCACTGCGTTGCAGCTTGCCCACACTCGGCCATTCGCGCCAAAGTGGTTCAGCCTGAGGCAATGGAGGGCGCACCGGAAGCCCTGCAGTCTCTGGACGTGAAGTCCCGCGATATGCGCGGCCAGAAATATGTGCTGCAGGTGGCACCGGAAGACTGCACCGGCTGTAACCTGTGCGTGGAGGTTTGTCCGGCGAAAGATCGACAGAACCCGGAAATCAAAGCCATCAATATGCTGTCGCGCCTTGAGCATGTTGAAGAGGAGAAAGAGAACTATGACTTCTTCCTCGCGCTGCCGGAAATCGACCGTTCAAGCCTCGAACGAATCGACATTCGCACCTCGCAGCTGTTAACGCCGCTGTTTGAGTACTCCGGTGCCTGTTCCGGCTGCGGTGAAACGCCATACATTAAAATCCTGACCCAGCTGTTCGGCGACCGCATGCTTATCGCTAACGCCACCGGCTGTTCGTCAATCTACGGCGGTAACCTGCCCTCCACGCCGTACACCACCGATGCTAACGGTCGCGGGCCTGCGTGGGCGAACTCGCTGTTTGAGGATAACGCCGAGTTCGGGCTGGGCTTCCGCCTGACGGTGGATCAGCATCGCGCTCGCGTTATGCGTCTGCTGGGGCAGTTTGCCGATCAGCTCCCGGCGGAGCTTAATGAGCAGCTTCACGCCGAAGCCACGCCGGAGGTTCGCCGCGAACAGGTTGCCGAGCTGCGTAAACATCTGGCCAACGTAGACGATCCTGACGCGCGCCAGCTGGTTACCGACGCCGACGCGCTGGTAGAGAAATCAATCTGGCTGATTGGCGGCGACGGCTGGGCCTACGACATTGGCTTCGGCGGTTTGGATCACGTGCTGAGCCTGACGGAGAACGTCAATATTCTGGTGCTGGATACGCAGTGTTACTCCAACACCGGGGGGCAGGCCTCTAAAGCGACACCGCTGGGCGCCGTCACTAAATTTGGCGAACACGGCAAGCGCAAAGCGCGTAAAGACCTCGGCGTCAGCATGATGATGTACGGCCATGTGTATGTCGCGCAGATTTCGCTGGGGGCGCAGCTTAACCAGACGATGAAGGCGATTCAGGAGGCCGAAGCCTATCCTGGCCCGTCCCTGATCATCGCCTACAGCCCTTGCGAAGAGCACGGTTACGATCTGGCGCTGAGCCACGATCAGATGCGGCAGCTGACCGCCACCGGCTTCTGGCCGCTCTACCGCTTCGACCCGCGCCGTGCGGACGAAGGCAAGCTGCCGCTGGCGCTGGACTCGCGTCCACCGTCCGATGCGCTGGCCGATACGTTAATGAAGGAGCAGCGTTTCCGCCGCCTGAACGCCCAGCAGCCGGAGGTCGCCGAGCAGCTCTGGAAAGACGCCGCCGCTGATTTGCAGAAGCGGTATGATTTCCTGGCGCAGCTTGCGGGGAAGGCGGAGAAGGTTAGCGAGTAATCGGGTGAATGCCCCTCTCCCTGAAAAGGGAGAGGGGCATGATGAGGGGGAAGTTCGTTTACTTCAGCAGGCGAACCTTCACCGACTTGCCTTTAATTTTCCCTTGCTGCAGCTGCTTCCACGCGTGACGCGCCACCGACTGGCGCACAGCGACGTAGACATGAATTGGGTGGACGTCAATTTTGCCGATGTCCGCGCCTTCCAGCCCCATATCTCCCGTCAACGCGCCCAGAATATCGCCCGGACGCATTTTGGCTTTCTTACCGCCGTCGATGCAGAGCGTGGCCATTTCTGCCTCCAGCGGCTTCACGCTTCCGCCGGACGGCACCGGCTGCCACTTCAGCGAAAGATTCAGCATTTCCGCCAGCACGCTGGCGCGCTGCGCCTCTTCCGGCGCACAGAAGCTGATAGCCAGCCCGCTTTGTCCCGCACGTGCGGTACGGCCAATACGGTGGACGTGAACTTCCGGATCCCACGACAGCTCGTAGTTAATGACCATTTCCAGCGCTTTGATATCCAAACCACGCGCCGCAACGTCTGTTGCCACCAGCACACGGCTGCTGCCGTTGGCAAAACGCACCAGCGTCTGGTCGCGGTCTCGCTGCTCCATATCACCGTGCAGCGCTAACGCGCTTTGATTACGCTCGTTCAGCGCGTCACAAACCGCCTGACAATCTTTTTTGGTATTGCAGAAGACCACGCAGGAAGCGGGCTGGTGTTTGCTAAGCAGCGTCAGCAGCAGGCCAATTTTGCCGCCGCGCGAGACTTCATAGAACTGCTGCTCAACGGACGGTAGCTCATCAACGGTGTCGATCTCGATAGTTTGCGGATCGCGCTGGATCCGGCCGCTGATGGCGGCAATGGCGGCTGGCCATGTGGCGGAGAAAAGCAGCGTCTGCCGTTTTACCGGCGCGTGGGCAATAACCTCGTCAATCGCGTCGGCAAAGCCCATATCCAGCATACGGTCGGCTTCATCCAGCACCAGCGTTTGCAGGGCATCCAGCTTCACCGTCTCTTTTTTCAGGTGGTCCAGCAGGCGGCCTGGCGTGGCGACGATAATGTGCGGCGCATGCTGCAGCGAGTCGCGCTGCACGCCAAACGGCTGGCCGCCGCACAGGGTCAAAATTTTGATATTCGGCATATAACGGGCCAGACGGCGCAGCTCTTTAGCAACCTGGTCGGCCAGCTCGCGCGTCGGGCAGAGCACCAGCGACTGGGTTAAAAACTGGCTGGCGTCAATATGCTGCAGCAGGCCTAGTCCGAACGCGGCCGTTTTGCCGCTGCCGGTTTTTGCCTGCGCACGGACATCTTTTCCGGCCAGAATGGCGGGCAGTGCCGCTTCCTGAACGGGCGTCATTTCGTGATACCCCAGTTCGCTAAGGTTGGCGAGTTGTGCTTCAGGTAAAGCGTTCAGTGCGGAAAAAGCGGTCACAATGGTTATCTCTTAATAAAAACGGGCAGGCGCGTATGCTAGCAGATTCGCGTGATTCAGGCGTGAGTTTATCAGTTTGACGGCGTGTGAGCTTCAGTCTAAAAACAGCGGCAGGTTGGCAACGTCGCCTGAGAAATGCCGGGAGGAAGGCTGATATTTTGCGTTGTTACCCTGCCCTTACCCCTCGTCGCCGGCATAAAAATTGATGATGTCATCTTCAAACCAGCAGCCCACTTTATAGTACATCGCACAGCCGATCAGAAAGCTGGCAATCAGTATTAGTGCCGTTAAAAATCCTTTCACTTTGTCACACTCTCCAGTCGTTCTTGCTGTGATATTGACAGGGCGGGTTAAAAAAAGTTCAGCAGGGTAACTATGCTGCCTGTTCTTCGACCACGGCAAACGCTCCGGGACTCTGCGATGGTAATTCTGTCACAACTTTCAGGTTAAATGGGGTTGCAAATTTTCTGAGCAAACCGGATGCCATTGTGTCTGATAACCCTCTATATTTCAAAAAAGTCACCGGCTTCTTTTTCCGTGCCGTACCAACCGAGTTCCTCAGCAGCGTGCTGTCGCGGTGCCGACCGGATACCCCTGGACGTTATCATCGGCCTGGCCAAACGATTCTTTATATGAGCCCGGTTAGCGAATGGGCAATGCGCGCGGTAGCCGCCTATATGCGCGAGGATGGCAAACCGCGGGTCATTGTACCGCTCTACGTTGAGGGCGCGCTGGTGCTCGACCAGCGGGATGAGCCTTCGTGCCAGGCACTGGGCATTAACCGCGACCTGTCTAACCACTCCTGGCTCAGCGCGTTGCAGAACAATAGCGAGCCGCCCTCGTGGCAAACTGCCGACCAGGCACGCATTTCCAATGCCGATGGCATTATCGACCGCTCCCGAAGTATTCCGGACGGCTGGCACCTGAATTTGTTTCGCTGGAACGATCTTGGCGGGCCACGAGTCACTGTGTGCGGTGAGGCGGTACCCGTTCCGTTAGACGTGCGCATAAAAATACCCTAAGGCCAGCACTACCACAGTGAATACTGATTAAACGCCCCACCGACTAGCAAACCCGCGCCACGGGCAGGTCGGCATAGCGCGTGGTATAGCGCGGCGACAGCATTTCGCGCTTCATCGCCCACGGCTGCTCTATTCCCTGCCCGGCAAAGTAGAGCGTGCCCTTGCCCTGCTTTTTATTCAGAAAGTCGAGAACGTTCATCAGCTGTTCGCCGTTAGGACGCGGCGCGTTGCTGTCGAACAAATCGAATTGCGCCACGCCCTGGCTGAAAAAGTCCCCCAGCATGACGCCCGCTTTCTGATAGCGATGCCCGTCCCGCCAGATAGCCTCAAGACTCTGCGTTGCGGCCTGGATAATGTCCCGGCTGTCCTGCGTGGGGATAAGCAGCGAAACGGATGAACAGTTGCCGTAATAAGGCTCATTCGTCGCAAACGGGCTGCTCTTCACAAAAGCGGAGATCACCCGGCAGTACTGGTGCTCGGCACGCAGTTTTTCTGCCGCCCGGCTTGCATAGCTGCTGATAGCCTGGCGCATATCCTCAAACTCGGTAATACGTTCCCCGAAAGAGCGACTGCAGATAATCTCCTGCTTCGCCGGCGTAAACTCTCCCATTTCAAGGCATGACTCTCCGCGCAGCTCACGCACCGTTCTTTCCAGCACCACGCTAAAGTGCCTGCGAATAAAACGGATGTCCGCATCGGCAAGCTGTAAAACCGTTTTGATGCCCATATCGTCGAGTTTTTTCGACAACCGCCGCCCCACGCCCCAGACCTCAGCGACAGGAAGCTGCGCCATAAGCCAGCGCTGGTGCTCAGCGCGCGATAAATCAACTACCCCAGCGGTTCTCTGCGGCCACATTTTTGCCGCATGGTTTGCCAGCTTTGCCAGCGTTTTAGTCGGAGCGATACCGACGCCCACCGTCAGGCGAGTACGCTGGCGAATCGTCGAGCGGATGGTCTGGCCAAACGCCTTCAGGTTGCAGCAATGGCTGACGCCCGTTAAATCGCAAAAGGCCTCGTCAATGGAGTAAACCTCAACCTGGGGTAATAACTCTTCGAGAACGCCCATCACCCGCTGGCTCATATCAGCATACAGCTCGTAGTTGCTGCTAAACGTCAGCACGCCATGCCGCCTGAGCGCCTCTTTCTGTTTAAAAAAAGGGGCGCCCATTTTTACAAAAGGCCGGGCCTCCGCAGAGCGTGCAATAACGCAGCCGTCGTTATTGGACAACACCACAATCGGCTTGCCTGCAAGATCGGGGCGAAACGCCGCTTCACATGAGGCGTAAAAGCTATTCACATCCACCAGCGCAAACATGGTTAGCTCGCCGCTTTAACGATAAAGGTGACGACCCCGAAAATATCGAGCGGTGCGTCATCGGTCACCGGGATCGGGGACCAGGCGCTGTTCATCGGCAGCAGCATTACCGTCGGGCGGAGCTGGAGGCGCTTCACGGTGAAGGCGCCATCCAGGGCCGCGATCACAATGTCGCCCTGCGACGGTGTTCTTGAGCTGTCAACAACCAGCAAATCCCCTTCGCCTATTCCCCCCTTCGACCATAGAGTCCCCCGCCGCCTTCACGAAGTAAGTGGCGCCAGGGTTTCTCACCAGCAGCTTATTGAGATCGATACTCTGCTCAACATAGTCCTGTGCCGGATTCCCATATGAACTCATTCTGCCCATATCTTGTCAGTCCTAGAGAAAATAAAGCTGTTTTGGGTTATAGAAGCAGCGCTGTAGCGAGTCTTGTGCATGATTGATCATCACATAAATTTAACTGTGTTTATGTACAGTATTTAGGATTTTAGACATGGATCAAGAAGTTTTTCTGAGAGCAGCCCAAACGCGTTGAAGTTCGGAGGAATTTAGTGGACGGGGTTAGAAAAAGGTGGGGTTCTTTTCTGAATGTTTGTTTGAGTTTCAGAGAAGCCTGCGTTCACTCTTCGGACACAAAATGAATAAACCGAACTATGAAAGATCAGCAACTCAAATGATTAAACATTGCCCATTGAAACAGACTAGTACTTGCATAACCCGAGCAGAGTGAAAACCTCCTCCGATTTCTTCACAGTGATACTATGAAAGGTATAGAGAATCTTGCTCCCCCGCTTGTCACTCGACTTTAAGCGTTCTTGTTAACTCACTTCAAGAACGCTGTGCTTACAGTACTGCTGCTGTATTCCTTCCGGTCAGTTACGGTGTCCAGAGTACTTAATGAGCAGTAAAACGACTTGATTTGCTTTTGTGTGATTTTTTAGATAATTTAGCTAAATTATCTAGTGACATATATTGTAAAGGCTAATGATGAACGAAATTGAGATCTATACGCGTATTAAGCAAGTCTTGGACGACGCACCTCGCAATCAATATACCGTTGAGATGCACCTACAAATGATCAAATATGCTGATGAGCTGAATAGCATCACGTCAAAAGAGTTTTGTGAAGGGGTTGGTTTACGAAGTAGCTTTGGTACGGAGTTCAGTAAAATGCGCAACTTAACCCAGCGCTTGAAAGCTGCAGGACTTGATACTGCCAAGCTTTAACTATTTATATAAAAATATATCAAACTCAGGCTAGTCTCTGGCACAGTAAGGAATAATAATGATCATTAAAAAAAAACGAACTTTACACCTCTCTCTGGAGTACTATCGATGAGTTGCTAGTTTGGACAATTTCTATTAATTCACAGGAGGGTGCCATATGAGTATCCAAATAGATATTGTTCGTATCAGCGGCTTTCGTGGCATATCTAATATCGAAATATCCTTGCCGAGAGTTACCGTATTACTTGGGCAAAATAATGCAGGTAAGACATCGATTATAAAAGCTGTACAGCTAGCAATTGGGGACTACTCGCGCTACTTAGCTGACGAAGATTTTCATATAGGAGAGGATGAAAAACGCCAAGAAATAATCACAGTCGATATTCGGTTTATAGCTGTTGATAATGATACGAGAGCGAGAGAATTTTCAGAAAATTGGCAACAGGCATTTGGTGATAAAATTCAGTCAGAGCCTGATGGGAAGCAATTCGTAGTGTTACGAACTGTTGCAAAACCAGATCGAGTAAAGGGCGGCTATACAGTTGATCGGTTTCATTTAGATATGTGGCCAGAACTTAGCGAGTGGCAAGATGCCCGGGTTATCAACAAAAACAGATTGGGTAAACGACTGGAGGCTGTACCGTTCATTTCGATTGATGCTCAAAGAGACATACATAATGAACTGAAAGAAAAATCATCTTTCGTTGGTCGTGTTCTATCTAGTGTTGAGTATAACGATAAAGATGTTGCTGAACTGGAGCGGATGGTGGCCGAAGTTAATAAAGAGGCCATCGACAAAAGCGAACCTCTTAAGCGATTAAAGACTCATCTGGATAGTATGAATCAATCATTTGAAGGTTCAGGAAAAACAGAGCTTAGCCCGTTTCCAAAAAAAATTCGCGATCTGTCAAAGCGTTTTAGTGTGAATTTCGGTGAATCTGATAAAAGCTCATTTTCTATGGAATACCATGGTATGGGTACTCGCAGTTGGGCATCCATGTTGACAGTAAAAGCCTTTACTGAGTTGTTGGCCAAAAATCACGAAGAGGAAGTCGAACCATTTTTCCCAATTATGGCCGCCGAGGAACCAGAAGCACATCTTCATCCAAATGCGCAAAGAACATTATACAGACAACTTATAGATGTTCCTGGCCAAGTGATTATTAGTACTCACTCGCCATATATTGCTGGGTTGGCTGAGTTACATGAAGTTAGATATTTGAGCAAACCAGATAATTCTGTTCAGATAAGTCAGCTTAGAAATACATTTGAAGATGACGATCTGAGAAAATTGAAAAGAGAAGTGGTTCACTCCCGTGGCGAGCTCTTATTTTCCAAAGCGATAGTCCTCTCAGAAGGTGAAACTGAAGAGCAAGCCCTACCTGAGCTTTTTGAAGCCTATACTGGAAAACATCCTTTCTCACTCGGAGTAAATTTTGTGGGCGTCAATGGTTCCGGTGCAAAATACCGTCCTTTTCTTATTTTAGCGAAAGATCTAAATATTCCAGTATTTATATTTAGCGACGGTGAAGAACAAACAATTAAAGAGCTCAAGAAAAATTATGAAAAAATATTCGGAGCTACTGATATCGAAAAGGCAGATAACATCACCATACTTGAAGGGACAGATTTCGAAGGTTACCTATTAAGCCAAGGATTTAATGAACTGATAGAAAAAACCATCTGTGAAGTTGCTGGTGAGGGTAAAATTGATAACTGGATCAAGAAACGAAATGGCACGCCTTTGAAACCGACAAAATCCGATAAGCCTGCCTGCGAAACGTGTAAGCAGCCTATTTTTGAATCAGAACTTAGAGATTATAATGGGGCGGATGGTCGTATTCGAGCGATACTCGAAATCATTGACTTAAACAAGCCACTTTATGCAAAAGCAATTACAGACAATCTAATTAAATTGCCAGCTGAGAGTTTCCCAACTAAGATTATCGAATTATTCGAAAAAATTAAATCTGGAGTATGATATGAATCTATCAAATGCTCAACGTCAGATTGTTGAAGCTCCTTTGAATTCTGCTGTACAAGTGCTTGCATCAGCTGGCTCAGGTAAAACGCGTGTGTTAACAGAGCGTGTTCGTCATATTTTGGATAAAACTAAAAAAGAAGGGATCATAGCTCTTACCTTCACAAATAAAGCAGCGGAGGAAATGAGTGCACGTTTAGCAGACTTCGAGCAAGGAGAGGATAGGGTTTGGATCTCTACCATACATTCTGTCGCACAGCGTATTTTGGAGAAATACGGACACACTGTTGGTTTACCCACGGAATTGCACATATATGATAGAGATAAAGATCGAATGGAGGTCTTTATACAGTCTTTACGTGAAGATGGTATTAATATAGATGAGTATCTAAATATCACTGACACAAGAGAATTAAAAAGCAGAGAAAAAAATTTGCAATCCTTTATGGATATATTCTCAAAGATTAAGCGAGAGTTACTTACAGAGCTTGAATGTGGCTGAGCTATATCCAGAAAGCAATATCTGGAAAATATATCAAGACTATCAGTCTGCACTGCTTAATAGTGGAGGAATTGATTATGACGATATTTTGGTATATGCCCATAAAATTCTACTAACACATGATTGGATCGCAAAAATATACCGAGCTCAGTATAAACATATTTGCGTTGATGAAGCTCAAGATCTTAATAAAGCGCAGTATGAGTTTATAAGGGTACTTTGCGGAAATGTTATAATAAGCATTTTAATGGTAGGTGATCCTAATCAAATGATTTATGGATTTAACGGGTCCTCGAAAGACTATCTCTGCACTAGATTTGTAGATGACTTCACCCACAACGCTTTGAACTTAGAGAAAATTATCGTAGCACTAAAGCTGTTATACGTGCAGCAAACAAGTTGCGGCCAGGCTCACAAGCAGAAACTGATTATGCCTTAGAAGGTGGTGTATGGATTTCAGGATTTGATACGGAAGAAGATGAGGCTGCTGCGGTTGTTGACATTATTAAAAAACTTTTGGCTTTGAAAATTAACGATGAAATTGAAGGTGAAATTTCATTGAGTAATATGGTGATAATTGGCCGTAATCGTTTTGTTTTTGGAAAACTTGAAAGCTGCCTTAAAGAAAATTCAATACCATTCTCTTTGAGAAAAGGTGAACGACAACTAGAACCTTCAACTAGATTCGGTAAAGTATTAGACTATGCCATTCGCGTTAAACTGAATTCTAAAGATTGGGTGGATGGCAAAAAATTATGTCAGGTACTGAATATTTCCGAGCCAGAAAATTGGACGGCTAATGTATTAAAGGAAATGGAGGCTCAGATCTCATCATCAAATGATGAATACTCTGATATATTCGCAAATCTTCTTTCTGCTGTAGATTTATTGGATGTTGAAAACCCCAAAATCCCTAAATTTGTAAAAATATTTTAACAGCCTACTAACATCATTGGTTGAAAAACATGACGGTATCTCAGATGAAAAAATTGAAGATATTAAGTTGAGCATTGAAGAGCTTGAGGAGTTTAATCGCACCTGGACACGCTTCAGACGGAAAGGAATTGGGGACTCCTTAGTTGCATTCCGTAATGCATTGGCTCTTGGGCAACTTTCGCAAGATATCTCTGAGGATGGCTTAACGTTAAGTACGGTTCATACCATGAAGGGTCTGGAAAAAGATATCGTATTTTTTAATTGGTATGTGTGAAGGAGTTTTCCCAGACTACAGAGCTAATACTGCAAAAGAGTTGGATGAGGAGAGAAATAACGCATTTGTTGCAGTAACAAGAGCAAAGCGATGGCTCTATGTAACTTATCCTAAGCAACGAATGATGCCATGGGGCGACAGAAAGTTTCAGCGAAAATCTCGCTTTATAACGGAAATAGAATCATGAGCCATATAGGCCAGCAAAAAAGTGTACCCCCAAAAATATTATTATACATTTTTCAAACTAACTTAAGCTAATGCATTGTTGATCGTCCATTTCTAGAGTGCTGTGCTTGCAGCGCTCTAGACTGTACTTACGGTTACCTGTTTGAAACTAACAGTCGAATTGAGTCCCCATACAAAAAGCACATCATCGTTCGATAGTAGTTGAGACCCAACTCAATTCTTCTAATGCCGTCTTAACGTAATTATTTAATAGGATAGTAAGTTCAGAGGGGCTTCTTCCTTGGCTGAGTTCAAATAACAACGTCCTTGAGATTGGACTGTAAAGATTCAACAACTAGCCTTGCTTTAATTAAATCCAAAGTGGCCCCAAAATTTGTCACTTCCTCGAATGCCAAATGTATATAGGGCTCAAGGCTGCTGATTGATGTATGCCCAGTGAACTCCTGGACTTTTCCTTTTAAGCGTCTCACCATCCAATAATGCACGACGGAAACTCGTCCCGATTCTCATATTCATGCTGTTCAATCCAATGCTACAAAAAGCTTGGTGATGAATCTGTGACGGAACATATGTGCACATGCTTGCTCTTCAATTTTTGCTGTTTTAGCAAGCAACAGTAATTCATTCGTCAGAGTCTCAGGTGTGAGTCTTAGCCCAGTTGTTTCAGAGATCAGTAAATAGCCTAAATCCTCTTTGGAGCCCACTGTTTTCTTAATGATCCTGCTCCTGAATTTTTCGATGAAGTTTACGACTAGTTCAAGATTCTATTTTAGAAATAGGTAAGTATCTGTACTCCTCCCTCCCTCCTGACCGTTTGGCTGTGAAGACCTTCAGGAGCGGCTCTTGCTTCATCAACTTTGCATTATAAATATCTTCGACTCTGATGTTTTGCGACTTCAATTCGCCTTGCCCCTGTAATTTCCAAAAGCTTGACTAGGATGAAGCGTCTTCTCCGCTGATAAGTCGTCCTGCTCACATGTGGGATGGCCTCAATGAGCTTTGCGATATTTCCTCCGAGCTGATAGGTAAACGCCGTGTTTGAGGCTCGGGATGAGGAAAAGAATGGTGATACCAATAGGTACGGGTAACCTGCTTTCCTTGGTTTACTAGCTTGACTTCTTTGATCTCAGCTCTGATCGTGCCCGTAGACCCGATGAAGAATGGTTCAAGATAGAGTTCTCCAACGTAATCCAAAAAGCCAAGGCAGATCCTGCCAATGTTGCTACGTGAGCTCCCCTGCCGTTTTCGCTGCCCCGGTTTTCTTGGGGTCCATTTCCCCCTGAAGTGTTCTGATGAATAATGAGAAAAGAGAGTCAGTAAGCTCAATAAAATTATGGTTATTGTTGAAGCAAAAGCGAATAAGAGGTGATAGAAGTTTGGCATATTGTGTGAGCGTGCCACCGTCTTCCTTACGGGACAGTCCGCGTTCAAAACAATACAGCAGATATAGATTACCTTCTGTACAAGGTCTACCATCAGGCCAACAGAGGAGAGGGAATGTTATCCGCTTTAACACTCAAGACATGATTGTTACGATCAACCCCGAAAGGTAACCGTAACACGTTGCTTGTTAGATGATACAGTTTCTCATTGTTATTCAATGGATTGAGCCTCATGCGAGGATGTCAAAGACTGTTTGCTTATCGAGAGCATTGAAAGTAGCTCTCTGCGGCGTTTTTTGAAAAGGCTCAGCTCTGTCGGGTCATGGCATTTTTTCGGCAAATTGCTCAGCGAGAATGATCGACTCCCTGAGAATATTCGTTACCAATGCAATTTCATCCCGGAGTTGGGTGATTACCTTGTCTTGAGCCTTAACCTTAGCTTTAAGAGCCTGCTTAGTCACTGAGGAAGGCTTTGCTATCTTGGCTGTACGGGAATCGTGAATGGCTTTAGAGGCCAAATGTCTCAGGTATCAAATACAGAAAACCCTCCAGGAAGAAGGTCATTCGCCCTGTTTTTAAGCGTATTAAGCGACATAGGATAAATTAACGATTCGCTTATCGATAGCTTTGCAAGGCCACCTTGGCTCTTCAATGCGATAAAATATCTGTGCTTTCATGATACATACTAGGTGTCTGAATAATCGACTCAAGGTATTTAATACGAGCAAGCACCGAGCGGTTGTTAATATCCAGCGGAGAGTTCGTTTGAGGTGAGTTTTTCTTCATGATTTATCGCCCATTATTTTAAAGAGAATTTCATAACGATTTCCATCAGGAGTATCGTAGAAGACTGGCTCGATATTTAATATCCCCTCAATGATTAGGTCTTCAATATAATCAGCAACTTCATCTGATTGCATGATTGAAAAAGATGAAAACCCCATAGCGCTCTTCTAAAAGCGCCCCGAGACTCTTTGAATTACTCTGCCCTGAGACAACGCTTCAGATGCATATTCGGCACTGACTCTCCGCAATACTTCGCCTGGTACAGTCTCAGTGATGTAGTGATAAACGTGTTCAAGGTTTGTATGGCCTAAAAACCACCGCAGAGTATCCAGACCGCCAAAACCACCGTTCCAAAAAAAAGTCATAGCGAAGAAACGTCTCATCTGGTGAGTGCGAATGTAATAGCGCCGTCCATCAGAGCTTAGTTGTGTTTCAAAATAATCAGAGAAGCGATTCAGTACTTTTGTCGCATCGACCAAACTCATCTCGGCCAGACCAACCTCGCGACACCGAGGTTTACTGAAAAGCCGATCTGAAACTCTAGCAGAACTAAGCAATGATAAATTTAGATGCAGATCTTTTAAACTCTGGATACAAAGAGCTGCGATATTAGGAATGGGGCGAAGGACTTGTTCTCGAAACTTGCCGAAATTTCGTTTTCGTAAGGCGAACTGTAAGTAATAACCATGATTTTTTTTAACCAAGCAGGTACTTGCCATAAGATCTCTTATCTCTCCTGAACGCCGGGCACTAAGAGCAGCAAGTATTATCCAGATAGCTCCATATAGCACCTCGATTAACTGAAGCAACCCTTCATTCGTCCTAAAGCGTTTAAAGAAAATAACACTTCCTCCACCCCGCTCCCTGCCACGAAAATCTGCCGAGAGATCCCAGACCTTTACTCCAATATCACTCAGCTTTTGGGGGATGAGCCGTTCTATATCAGTCGAACTTAAATCCGTGAGCGTACACTCGCGTGAATCAGCCTCTTGTGCCAATACAACATAGCCGTCGATGAGTAATTGGCCCACATCAAAATAGAACTCAACTGCATTCCTAAATGATGACAATATGACTTCCTGAGGCAAAGATCGATAGCGTCCTTTAGTTTTCATCTCCAACTGCCGAATAAAAGCTTTGTTATTCAGAGCTGAAAGCGAGTGATGACTAATATGGTCCAGCCCATTAAGCTTGAGAAACTCCATTCGCTTCAATCCTTGCAGGTAAGTATCAATCCCATTTTCAGAAGGCAGTGGATCGTCAATAAGAACCATAGACGAAACCATGGGGTATTCCCGAAAAGTTTTCTCAGATGGGCTGAAGTGCAGTTCGTCCAAGGACAGACCTCTAAATTTAGGTGTTACTAAAGTTCGCTCATGGTAAATCTCAGAATAAATGCTATTCGGAGAAACCTGGTGCATAAAAAATGAATGCCCATCACTACCCGCTTTAATCTGTACGCGCTTATAGTTTCCATTAATCCACAGGAAAATCCGTGCTGTAATAATCTCCGATTTACACAAACCAAGACTGTACTCATCTGAATTATCCAAAAAAGCGATACCAGGGACCTTAGATATAACGCTCTTTATCTGTTGTTCTGTGACTTGATGGATCTTAAGGCGAAGGAAATCCCGAGTTCTTCACGAGCTGCATAAATGTTATTCTTCAGATATTGGCTACTAGCCAACACTGCCATGAACTCAGTTATGTTATGAGGCGTTATTAATTTGAATCCATGAGATGCTAATGAAAGCGCTCGGCTCGCAGTAGGAAGTAGTCGATAATACCGATAGTTGTATAAACTCTGCGCTCTATTGTGCTTGGGGAAAGCTGGATACCTCTAGCCGTCAGCGAATGGGAGGAAAGGCATAAGTAAGATTTTATGGACTCTAGGAGACCCCGATGTTTTGGATGTGTGAGTAATAAACCATCATCCAGCCTAACTCTGAAATCAATAACAGTATCTCTCTTGCCATTTCGGCCAATGTGGGTGACCCATACTGGTTCATCAAATTTTGAATTGAACCATTCAGTACTGCGGAAAAAAATCAGAGCAGGAATCAAAAGGGGCCATAATAAAGTCTAGTTCATGAGGAAATTGGTTATTATCAGACATAGACCAGACTCTCAAATTGTTGAGGGTTTGCTCCCCTTCTGGCCTTAACCAGACAGCTACGGAGGTATGGATCGGGGAAATTATGAGATTCAATATGAGACTCAACCCTTATAATGAACTCACTCCAATATATGGCTGCCCCCGAAGCACATGGGCCAGCATTTTCAACTGCCAGCCTGAGAGAGATAAGTATTCTAAGGATCTCTTCATCAAGAGAGATTATAATCTCTGAGCCGGATGCACCTAATTCTGGTTCAGCGGAATGATTAAGTGGTTCTGTTACCTCAGGGAGCGCCCGAAGAGCATATTTTTCAAGGAACTTATTAAGCTCAGTCATGCTGTCGAAATCAGTCGCTTTGAGCAAAAAATGGGAATCCCTCATAGCATAGACAATCACAGCATTTTGGAATATTCGAACCCAACGTTCTTGGAAAAATTGCATGATAGTGGGCGGCAGGTAATGATTCATAGCCACGCGTTTCGAATTACCAAGTGATTCGGCCATTTTGTCGATACTTAGTGTGTTGAGGTAAACGATAACTCCTGCCGTTGCACGTATCCTGGCGAGTGACAATGTGCTGATTAATTCCCCTAACTTAGCAGAGTGAGCTTGAACAAATTCTTTTTGCCTCAGAATCTTGGCGAAACTAATTTGGTTTGTAAAAACATAGGGCTCCTGAAAACCTTGACCACCTGCGACAATAAATAGCCGCCGCCACCCATCATCGTTTTTCTTTTTAAGGTAGTTTCTGAGAGGGGTTGTAATTTGGATAAGCAGCTCAACGACAGAGATTGCTTCCGAGCTTAATACAACCTCCTGCTGACTTCCTTTGCGATTTTTCTTTACTACAAGCACAGACCCTGAGTCGGTCGAGACAAAACCACTTCGTTTGCCATTTCGGTCGAAAAGCTCACATCCAAGCAGAGATGCGTCGGTCAGAATGGGATGCTGCGCTACGAGCCAAATAGCGATAGGAGCAATCATATATTTAGTAGGTAATACCAGCCTCTCGGCTAACGCCATTGTTGAGAAACTGCTTCCCGTAGCACCCACCAAACGGGCACGCATAGAGTGATCAATAACTATAAATCCTCTATGGCTCTCAACTATTGTTTTGATAAGGCAGTTCATCACCATGTGAGGCTGGCCGAATGATTTAGAGGATATTCGCACCTTTTGCTTTATCAATTCTCCTTTTTCGCAGGCTGATAAAACCGTGCATAACCGATAATTAATGAGATCGATTTGATTCCGAGCCCATAGAACAACTTTGTTAAAATCACCTTTAATTTTCTTGAAAAGAAGTTCAGTCGCCTCTTTGTCACTGGCTGACAGCGGAATCTGAGTCAGAAGTTTCTGGGATACAAGCGCGTTACCATCGGCATATCTATGATGGCCGATTTCGTAAAGAGGCCGGGTGAGTTTTTTGCTTCCCTCAGGCCATACATCTCCTGGCGGTGGTTGCATGAGTCTGCTGTTGATAAGAACATTTTTCGCCCAAGAAATGATTCTTATCCATTGACGCTGAAGATTTGCAAGGACTCGCCCTTTTGGCTGATTTTGGTTCCTTTTGGCGTAACTTTCAAAATGCCAGCGCTGGAAGTTCCAGAAAAACTGATAAACAAATATTGGCTCTTGAAATAGTTCTGGGCATAGTGGAGGTCTGTCCTTCGAATCTTTGTCGTACAGATACAGAAAATCATCTAGTCGAGAGACTATATTTGCGTAATTGCCATAATGACTTTGAGTTAAAGCATGTCTCCGGCTTTCTTGATAGAGGGCTGTGGTAAAATCATGTCCCAAAACGTCGAATATCGCTCTCATCTTTAATCGATATGAACCTGAATTTCGATCGACAACATGCCATCCTGCTAGCCTTGATACGCGCCGAGGATCAATATACATCTCCTCAAATTGTATAATACATTGTTTTGTTTGATCATCTGTAATGTCTGAATATACAAAAACATTGACAGGAAAAGATTCAGACAGCTTATTGAGCAACTTAAAAAAACACTGAGCAATCTTCTTTCTGCTGGAGTACTTAATCTCAGCAGATAAAAAGCTGTTTGAGTAAAGAGCTCCATAGAAAAGACGCTGAATATCCCGGAAGATGCAATTTTGAAGATCTAGAACTGTTGCTATGGGAGAATGATGGGTTATCCACAAAAAGCATTCGAAGTAAAACAAAGCGCGATTTGCACTTCGGCGTTGGGATAGAGGGAGATGGGGAAGCTGAGCTTGAATCGTCCCCAAAGCGCTACCCGATAGCGTGTTGAATTTAAAATCTTTTTCGATGTGGCCTTTAGCTATTATACCTTGAGGATAATTGTTTGAAGACACCTGACTCATCAAGATACCTCATTCTGCTTGATTTGATAGAGGGAATAACGTCAAGCACATATATGGCTACGAATTAAGTAATCACTTATGATTATTGCCACAGTTACAAAAGCAGTCGCATAGGAAACTATTGTCTTTGGTTCCATCACCAAAATCACTGATAGCCCTTATTGACACTGACATAGAAAATGCTCCTGTCATAACCAAGGATAACCGGCCTCATATTGGCTACATATTTTGGTAACCGGCAGACTTTCAGCAAATTCGTACGACGTCATCCATTCCCGCGTAGAATGAGGGCGTCTCTCGTTATAGTGTATGCGTCCGGCCTCGATTTTGCACGGTGTATCCACCGAGAACATGAACCAGTTTTCGTTCAGGCACTCCTGCCTCAATGTAAGCACACTCGCTTATGTCGTTGGATTCTCATAAAAATATAATTTACTAGTGTCGTAAGTGCTATTAAGGATATCCGGTGATCCTATGGAAAAGGCCCCGCCGGGGCCTTAGTTCGAAGTGTTGAAATAAACAAGCTCTCAGACGTGTCATCAATCCGGCTAAAAAATGGTTTCTCCTGACAGACTGCTCGACCTGATCAACGAGCTCCGCGAAATGACCAGACTCTCTGATCCGGGTGATACGTTCAGTGATCACGTCACTATCCCCAAGAAATTCTGTCAGGTCTGCTAGGTTCAGCGCACGATAGCGCCCATCCACCGAACTGGTGCCAAGATACCGGAGCTGTAGTAGTAGCCGCAGAAAAGCGCCATCATCTAGGGTCTGGCGCTTTATCCATTTCTGTAAGACTTCACTTCCGCTGATATCCCGCCATGCCCAGATGTAGGCGTTTAGCAAAGCAAAACCTCCCAGCTTGTCGGTGACCTCTGGACTGTTCAGCCGGTCTGCAAGGGCCTTTCGAATTGCGTCTACATTATCGCGTTCCATCCATGCTTCCTGCTGATTGAAGGTACGATTTCCCACAATCCCGTGCTGCCAGAGCAGATGACGAACATATTCCGCGATCCAGTACCAAGCTTGGCCGTTGTTAACCTTTTCTGTCAGAAAGACCATCATATCTTCAGGGGACTCCTGTAGCATCCGTTGGATGAGCCGATCAGCTACGCTGTAGGTATCTAGGTCATGCAGCGCAAACCATTCGTTGTCAGCCCGGTAGCGTTCCAGCATGTTATCGCCGTAGTCAAAGAAGAATGCCAGAAGACCACGACACTCTGCCGGAGTTCGGGTATCAATCAGGGGGGATGTCAGTTGGGCCAGAATGTGTTCAAACCACGTCTGAGAGGATAACTGTTTACTCTGGATATACCCGAGCAGACGTTCCGCGAGTTCCTGCTGCTTTTCAGGCTGGGCGGCGCTCCCGAAGAGTTCCCCGAAAACCTCCGGTGACAGAACATTTTGGGGGGCGGAGAAGGCAAAGTAGTAGCGCCAGTATGCCTGGCTACCCAGCCGCTTACCCGCAGTCATCATGGCACTTTGCTGTGCACCTGTCACTCCGAACAAACTGAAGGGAAGGTTTGCCAGCCCGCCTGAGATCCCCGGCACCCAGCGGCCCAAGACATAAACAGAATGCGCTTCTGCAGGAAAATACTGCTTCAAGTTAGCCTTAAGGCTGTCGGCCAGGACTTTTTGTTCATCTTCACTGACATGGCCATCTCCGGCTTCCACCACGGCCCGTTCAGACAGGTATTCCTCCACCCAGTCATAGAGGCCTGAATTCGTCGTGCGGAGCAGCTGCAGGAAGCACAAATCCGGGAAATACACATAGTCCCGCATGCTTGCATAACGAAACCTCAGGGCATTGAGGACTAGCTGCACTTCCCGGGGCGTTTTCAGCGCTGCACCATAAACATCAGCAACTTTTGCCAAGTCATCCATCACGTCAGTCCCTGGCCGCTGGTCATTCACCGTAAGGTATAACTCAGCTGCCGCATCACGAAATTCCCGACGCAACACAAAGGATTCTGGGCGTGGGAGGCCGAATGAGATCTGTACAATTTTCTGTAAATACAGGCCGCCGTCTGCGACCCCAAGCCCCTGGCTGATAGCCTGTGACAACACTGATTTGTCATAACAGAGCAAGTACCGGAAGCGGGGAAAATCAGCTACCGATTTCACCAACCGGATCACCTCCACGGCCTGAGCTGGTTCGAGGCGGTCAAGATCATCCAGCAGAACAATGAAGCTCAGATCCAGCTCTGTGATTTTCTGTGCAATCTCGGCGCGCATTTCTGCCGCGGTTTTTTCTTTTTCTTTCAGCCAGCGCGACTCTGACAGGGCTTTCAGGGCGCCACTAGTGTCGGGAACACCGGGAATAACGCTGGCCATCTGAGCGAGAGGCAACAGGTTCCTGGCGGTTGCCCGGGTGTAGTCCATTACCGTCCGGGCGGTACGGGTCAGCGCTTCATTCTGTTTGAGTTCCACCAGTTCCTCATCTGTAAGCCGACGTTCTTCTTCCGCAGCAATAAGGCCCGCGACCGGCAGCAGTAAAGATGCAACCAGAGGGGTATCACTGCCGTCGAGCCAGGGGGAAATATTCAGCACATAAGTTCGGTCTTCCTGCTGTTCCTCCAGCGCAATGCGCAGCAGATTGAGCAGACTAGTCTTCCCTGTTCCCCAGGCTCCTTCGATACCGATCACTGCACTACCTTCCCGGCCTATCCCCTGAATGGCGAGTGCTAGCTGGGTGGCAATGTGTGTGAAACCATATCGGTCTTCGTCCTTATGGCAGACGGCGCGATCTGGATGTTGCCGCTTCTGTTTTTCTTCCGGTGAGAGCATCATGATCACAGAGCTCCGTATCCGTATAGGCCACGCAGGCTGTTCAGAGCGTCGAGCTCAACCAGCGCGTTCACGGAGGTGCTTTCGTGGCGGGTGCGGATTTTCAGCACCTCAATGAGTTTTTTGTAAATGCACAGAGTCAATTGGCTCAGCATGGTCTCTCCTTCAGAAAATATTCACTCTGTGAAGAAATGAATATTGAGTGTATGTGTCTGAGATGAAGTTAATCAGAAATATTTAATTCAGTTAAATAAATGATATGGTGTCATTTTCAATGATGTGAGACAACGACACTCTTCTTTGTTACACTAAGTTCCAATTTCTATGACTTTCGGATCCTCTTATCAATTCCACACATCGCCGCGACGCGTAGACACGAAAAGATAGCGGTAAGGACAAATTAGCGTATAATAGCCGAGTTATGATAGGTGGCACACGCACTTTCAATCCCGGAGGCTATCATTATGGGAATATTTAATCCGCCTCACCCTGGCGGTCTAATTACTGAATATATTGAAGATAATAATATATGTTTGCTCTGTCTAGCTAGAGAACTGGATCTATCGATAAATGTACTCAATAAAGTAGTCTCAGGTAAGATTTCCATTAATTCTGAAATAGCTTTTCGCCTAGAAGTGGGGCTGGGAATCGCAGCACCTTTGTGGTTATCAATGCAGGCCGCCCACGATAGTTGGCAGCAATAATGAAAATTGTCGCTTGAGAGAATAAAGTCTATCGATCAGTTATCGTTAAGTGCTTCAAACAGTGCCGAGTTGCACACAGGCAGACGTTGCTTTCCCTTACGGCGATAATTTAGTTTTAACAGGCAGTAAACTCGCTTATGATTCCATGTATGACACTGTCTGCATAGCACCTGAATTAGTTTATTAAGCCCATAACGAGGATGGCGCTCAACTACGATGGGACCGCCGGTTCATCACGTCCGTTATCTGGACGATAAAAATATACTAGCCCGCTCAGCGACAACGCCCTACATACCTAGCTTACACTCATCGAGCATATCTCTTTCAGATAATTGACGAGTTCACACTTTATCGCTGGTTTTAAAACTTTTTTCGATAACATCTTTTAACGCGCAACTTTCCAGACGACGGATTCTCATCCGCAAGGTTTTTTTAATATCAGTCGCTTCCATCCTGCCATAATTTTCTTTCCAGCTATAATAGCTGGCTTCAGATATGGTGGCCTCACAACACACACCTGACGGTACGTCCAACTTAAACGGAGTTGAGGGCTGCTATTATTTAGTGTTAAGTCATTCGGGTCTTACGCATGGTGCTCTCCTCCTGGGACATAATCAGTATGTTGCAAAATCTCTAAAAGTAAGTGATCCGGTTTATCGGCATGCTTACAGACATGCCTTAATGTTTATGGCTTCATTTAGCCTGGTTTCAAGCTTTGATAATTGTCAGCATAAAAATCCATTTAACTCATTCTAATAAATAAAATATCATAATGATTTATTGAGATTTTTTAATACTTAGATGCATATTGACAATAATAATCAGATGGGAAAAGTGCCGGTGAGGGGAATCCCATTACAGGCCTCCGTTAGGGTTGTAGACCATGAATGTTCTGGCTTCACCCTCTTCAGTGGAGATGTCTTTAAACGTGGTCACAGACATCTCTATCCACTCGTTAGCCTTCTTCAAATCCCAATGCCAGTTGAGCTTCTCCAGCTCTTTGACAAACTCCTCCGTTGTCACTGTTCGCTTTCCGTTAGCCGCAATCCTGATTGCATTGTAAAAAGCCATCCTGATGTCATCGTAACGCGGCATGATATTACCCTCTCATAAAAATACTGTATGCATACACAGTATAAATTGATTGGGAGAATGATCAACTGTTGAGCTATTCCGGCTTTGGTGCTGCGGCTATCATCGCGGCCCAGCACAACTTAGCCCTGTGCGCCGCCTGCTGGCATCCGCTCATGGCTTCGTATGCTTCCCACTCTTTCTCATCGCTAAAGCTTTCATCCGGCCTGGACTCGAAACCGTTGATGATCATATCCTCTGTCGGCTCAACCGGCACCATCACCCACCCCTCAGGCACAGCAGGCGCTGCCCAATCAACACCTATCCAAACAGGCAACTGCGGCGCGGCGTAGAGTGGGTGAGCATCCATTAACCTCTCAGCATGTCGCGGTTCATAGCACATGCCGTGGCGTGGACCATCTGTATAACCGAAAGGCTCTTTCCCCGCTTCCCGCAATGCGAGTAGCTCGCGGGCCATCGAGACTATTTCATCGCTGACGTTGCACATGCGCTTATCGTTGGCATATTCAGCCAGGCGATCATTGCTCAGGTTATTCATAAAGCCTCCTGCTGATAGCGTTCGAACCAGAAAACCACCGGCTTGTTGATGATTTCAACTAGACCGAATCTTTCCGCTGTTCTGAAATTAACTGATGTCCTCAAACCACGCTCGGCCTGCAATTGAACCTGATTTCTGAACTCTTCAATGTCGAAAACTGACTTGAACAGATTGCATGGGGCGCATGCCGGGTTCATGTTTTCCAGGGTGTCATGTTGAGGCCTGAACGATTCACCAGTTTGCTTCAGCTTCCATTGGCCTTTACTTCTCGCCACCTCATCAATTTCAAGCTTTCTGTGAATTGGCTCAGCATGGTCGGCATGCCAGCCCTTTTCCGGCAGCGCGCACCCACAGTAAGCACAGCGACCGCCGAATTTCATGCGCAGTTCTGCGCGTTGCGTTTTTGTCAGTGCCATCTACTTAGCCTCCCGCTGGTTTTCTTTCTCCGCTATACGAGCAGCTTCACTGAAATCCCAATCAATACGATGGGCGATATTCATAGCCGCACGTGCGGAGCGCTCCACCATCATGTCCAGCTCCTGGATGGTTAGCGCCATATCAGGATTGCGAGCCAGTATTTCAGCGCGCAGAATCTGCCAGTTGTTGCATGCTTCAAGCTGGGCAGGCGTTACTGTTAATTTCACTGTTCACCCTCCACGGTGCTTACGGTGCCGCCAGCGGCGCGGATTGCTTCGATAACATCATCAGCTTTCATGTATTCGCCGTCTGGGTCGCTGTGTAAGTACCAGTCGTCGGGGCCATCTGCACCAGGCTGTAAGCGATTTGGCAGCTTCACCGCTAACGGGCTGGCCTCCAGTTCTGCTATGCGCTTACGAGCAGCATCAAGCTCGGCGATATCCTTCTCACGCTCCGATATATTCTGCTTCGCCAGCCGACGCCATGAGGTGATGTGTTTTGCCGCCTCCTGATGGCCTTTCTCCAGTTGTTCGATACGGTCCTGTTGCTGGTTGATGTGGTCGTCCTGCGCAGCATTGGCACGTTGTGACTGCTCCAGCGCCGCTATCAGCGTCAAGATACTTTCGGGGTTGGCCTCCAGTGCAAAAGTTGCGTTGTCCATATCCAGAAAGTCGCCAAATGTTCCTTCGCTGCAATTTAATGAATACCCTGTATGGTCAATGCTATATGGCCCCGGCGTTGCTTTCTCCGCTGCCGCTTTCACCTCGGCAATCAGCGCTTCGAGTTGTTTAGTCATTTGGCCTCCCGGCGTTTTTTCAGCGCTTCTTTGTAGCTGGCCTTTGCCGCTTTCTTTGTCGGCTTCCACTCACCGCAAATGTCGTAATACGAATCCCAGTAGCAGCGCGAACGGCGTACCATGCGGTACTCCCATTTATACCGGTCAACTTCGCGGTCTTCGTATACCGGCAATTCAATCCCCAGCCATTCTGCAAACGAGTGGCCATAATCAGCGTGCAGATATTCGCCATATCGCGTACGTTTCTTTGGCTCGGGCAGCGCGGCAATGGCCACTGCTTTTCCTGCGTCTGTCACCTGGTAAATCACATCACCGCATGACCAGGCGGGCGCCGGGCTGGCGTATGCCATTCCAGCCCCGACAAGCTGCTGCCATGCTTTGTTGTCAGGATGGTCGCCGCTGGCGAGGAAGTAATTTCGGTACGGCTCGCGGTTGCGTTCACTGATGCCCAGGGCGTGCTGCATGAGTTCGATATTGCTCATTTGCCTTGCTCCTTGCGCAGTTTCTCTGCGAACTCACCGCCAGCATCAATTGCGCCAGTAATAACCGCTATTTCATCGCCGACGAAATCGCCTTCATCAACGTGCTTTTGTAGTGCTGAAACAAACATCTCAGCGCCCTCGGCGCGTATCTCTGCCAGCGAGGCTTCGGTGGCCGGGGTTTCGGCTTTGATGACTTCCAGCGCACGAGCGGCGCTGATGCTGTCTTTCTGCTGCTCTACAGCCCATGCTTCGATTTCAGCAAACTCGCTGAGCTTCGGCACTTCAATGCCGGGCCCGGCTACGGTGTTTTGAAGCCACTCGATGGCGTCATGCTCCCGACCTGCACCGAAGTGCATCAGTGCGGCATGAATGCCGACCCAGTATTTATTCAGCACCCAGGCGTTTGATAGTTCGCTCGCGGCCTTCGGAAGCAGGTATGCATTCTCCGCCGCCAGCCCCTGCACCTGCGCCGCCAGGTCCGTCACCGTGTCTTCGTAGGCTGCCAACTTGCGCTGGGGTTCCTCGTAGTCTGAGAGCGCAACATAACATTGCATTGGGCTAACGCTGTCTTTTGTGTATATTTTTACTGTCATTTCCCGCTCCTTATCTTTCTTTGCTCGCTAAGGAATGCATCGATGTGGCGGTTGTTGTCCGGGCTGGGGAAGCTTTTTCTATCTAAAACCGACTGACGGCCTTCTTCGATGGATTTTCTAAACTTCGAATATGCAGCGGTATCCGCCGCCATGAAGTCGGGATTGAATTGATGGCTAAACATGCTCACGCTCCACGTATTCAGAGATTTGTTTGCTGACTGTCTGACTGAGGTTTTCGATATGCAGAACCAGCGCTTGAAGCGACTGAGCTTCTGATGTGAGGATTTCGCGGTGGCAAATCTCTTTCACCAGGTGTTCAAATTTGGAGTAGTAACGAGCTGAACTGAGACCTTCCTTGCCAGCGTTGTCGCCTTTCTCGATGATTACCTTCTCGCGCAAAACGAGGTCGTGAGCAGTCCCGGTAATGATGTATTTACCGATTTCAATGTGAAGCTTCATGATGTTTTCCTTAGTCGCTAATGCGAGCGCCAAAACGCCCGTAGCGGACGCGTTCACGGTCGTCGATGTATTCAGGTGGAAGGTGAGGGCCGATGGTTTCCCATTTCGGATAAAACGATGTGTAGTAGCGGATTTCGCCGTCTGTCAGAGCATCTGCTTGTCGCTCCATGCGCCGCTGTTTCGTCTCTGGCTCAATTTCTCCGGCTTGTGACATTTCCCAATATCTGGCGAAGTTAGCCATCACCTCTTCTTTGGTTCTGGCAGTGCACAGGCGAGGGTTATCCGCCCCGGTGGTGAGAGGTGATGGCATGTTCGTGTCCTTTTTAGTTTCTTCGGAGGCTAATACCTTCGCGCCAGGCCATCTTTCGAACTGACTCGTATGACCTGCCAAGGTGTTTTGCTATGAGCTTGGTGTGGGTATTGCCAGCCATTGTTGCCAGCTGCTTAATCTCGGAGACTTTCCAGCTTCTGCCGAGAGTTAGTTGGTTGCCGCGGCGCTTCATTAAATCCATCATGCCGCCTCGCTGGACTGCTGAAGCTCCGACTTCCTTGCCTCATAGACTTCCTGCGCCTTCGCTTGCTCTTCAGTACCTCTAAGCGTTCTGAATGCCTCCGCCCAGGATGACTTTAGTTGCTCAAACGATTTCGCTGATTCTGCTGATGAAACGAAGTGCGCGAGGTCTATCTCAGCTTTTGTTCTTCCATCGTTTAGCCATTCGACAAGCCTGCTTCCCACGGTTTCGTCAATAACGGTGTAATCTGCACTGGAAAAAAGACCGGTCCTGTCCTTGGATGCTGTAGCGGCATGTGTTTCATGGTTGATATCAAGGACGGTTGTGAACTCGTACTCAACGCCGTCTCGCTGCTCGCTTTTCATGCCCAACTTAACAACCTTGCGGCTTCCTTCCTGTTGAGCTGTTTCCGTCTTGCTTCTCATGGTGGCAACTACGTGACAGTTAACTCGAAGGATGGCATCAAGAAAATTTCTGTGCCGGGGTGTCATTTCGCTCCATGCTGCGTGGGAGTTATTTTTGAATTTCGTCTTGGCGATCATGTCCAACTCGTCAAGGCATCCGCCAACTCCACCCCATTCGTGAGTAATTGAGTCGATTATCAGGTTGTCATAACCAGCAGCTTCTGCCGCTTCAATGGCTGCAATAAATCTTTCCGGGCTAAACGGAGGGTCAAGCTCAAGAACATCAAAATCAAACTCATTTGAGTACAGAGAGGCACTACCTTTTTCGGTATCAATAACCGCCGTCCGTCCCCCCATGCTTTTACAAATAACGAGTGCGCTAAAGGTTTTTCCAGCTCCACTTGGCCCGGTAAGTGCCAGCCGTAGCTTGGCTTTCTTTCTCATGGCTTTTTCGAATTTCATCGTCGTTACCCTTTGAGGTAGTGTTTAATGGTGAACCGCATGTCATCTGACATGTCAGTAATATTCAGTGCTGCCCATCTGAGCCAGCCAGGGTCTGACTTGGCTACTTCTTCGTAAGTTTTTCCGCGATGCTTACCCATGTGAACGGTGCGAAGTAAAACTGGCTGGTTTGATATTTCCAGCATCTGCTCGGTAGACCATCCTGAATCTTGGAGTATTTTCTGAAGCAGGCCTGCCGTTACGTAACAGTCATAAAGCGCTCGGTGAGCGTGGAGGTTTTCAGGAACCCAAGGTTTAATGTTCAGCGCGTAGCGAAGGAACTGATTTGAATGGCTTTCCAATTCAGGCCACAGACGCGCCGCCAGCTTTCTTGTGCAAATCCATTCGCACTCCATATCAGGCAAAACACCTTTATCGAATGGGGCGTTATGCGCGACCAGATAATCAGCGCCTTTGTAGCGGCCTACCACTTCCTCAATAGGTGGCATGCCTGCCACCATATCCTCTGTGATGTGATGAATTGCCATGGCCCCGTACCCGATAGGGCGGTCAGGCTTAACAAAGTTGCTTAGCGGGTTTTGAATCTCACCTGAGACAACATCAACGCTGGCAATCTCTACAATGCCGCCATCAAATCCGCACGTTTCCGTATCAATCACTCGAAAAATGGTCATTAGTTAAAGTCCCCTGAAAATTCTGACCAGCTGATTTGCTCGTTACCGCGCTCGGCGGCGAGGTTGATTTGCTGCTCGATAGACTCCTGAAGCTCGCCTGATAACAGTGCGATAAAGTCTTTGTCTTCCTGATCATGCTGCATGGTTCTTGCTCCAGTCCTTGTCCTGTGTTTTGTGCCAGCCAAGAGCTATAACGCCAGCCCATTTAAACGCCGCGCTTTGCCCCTCCTTTGTGTCTGGAAAGCTGTTTTCGTACACCTTGCCAAAGTCACGATTTGCCTGGGTTACGTAGATAGTTCCGTTAACAGGTACGATTGTCATGATTACGGCTCTCCGCGCTGGTTAAGGGTGTCTTTAAGCCACTTCCCGATATTGCGGAGTTGGCGGGTTAATCTTTCAAGCTGGCTTTCGTTTTGCTGGATAGCGCCCACGGCGACGCTGCCCGCGAATTGGTAAATCATCGTGGGAACTCCTGTTTAGTTGTGTTCATTAATCAGCGACTGCGCTCATGAATAAACGCGAATAAAAAAGCCGCACTAGGCGGCTATTTGATATCCTGCATGTATCCAGTACCGTTACAGCATGAGCACTGCTCAATTGGTGAGTGAATGGTTTCCATGAGAGTTGACAGGAAGCTGTCAATCAGCTCTTTAAGTTCCCACTCGTTATCTGCTTTAAACCCCTTGATTGGTGTATATCCCTTGTAGTTCTCTCGGTCATGCGTCATTTGGAATATCTCAATTTCCTTTGACGTATCCGTTTTAAAATGCAATTTAGCCCGCTGTTTCTTCGTTCTGGCAAATATGTCCTGATATGAGTACGTGTGCGGCTTGAGCAGCGGGATTATTTTCTTAACAGTGAAACAGAAGTCGTAATCACTAGTTATCCTTGCAAAGCCACTTTGGATATTGTCCTTAACATGCTGGCGAACGAGATCAAACATTTCCTTGGATGATATTTCGCAGGCACTATTGGCTCTTAATGGCTCAGGAAGGATGATGCAGTCAATAAGTGAGTGCTTAATGTTTTGATTTGAAATGGTGTATTTTTCATCACTGAACTGTACGCGCCTGATTCCTGGGTAGCTAAACTCAGGGGCATCACGGTAGTTATCTACCTCGCAGATAAGGTCTAGCCCACACTCGACCTCTTGAAGGTAATCAGGAACATCGTCTGACTTGAGCGTGTATAGCGAATGCAGCAGGTCTTCATCGATAGAATCCCTGTCATCATATGAGACGATAAGCGGGTATTTTTCACTGCTTAAATCAGCATCCTTCAATTCATAGCGTCGATTTGTTTTCTGTCCGGTAATCAGGCGCTCTATTTTTTCAGGGTAAGAAGGTATCTCGTACCAATTTTTATGGAAGGTAGGTTTTGCAGCCAATCCATCAAATATTAGACCCTCGATAGACGAATTGTGGTAATTGTAATGGTATCCACTGCTTGCTTTGCAGTCAGTGATAAAGCACTTTCCCGCATCTGTTTTAATGATGCTTATCTGCAATTTCTTATCCATACTTTTCTCCAGTTAAAAAGAAGCCCGCACAGTGGCGGGCAAACAATGACAACGAGGGTGAATCAGTCATCAGCTCTCAGTGAAAGCTGATGCGGAGGTTACTCGAATGTCACATCAAGAATTTCTTGCTTGTCTGCGTCGCAGATAGCGACATAACCATCAGCAAGCATGGCGATTAGCCATTCGATAGTTACGTTTCGGTAATTGGCCATATCCTCATCCTATATTTAGTTGTGCGCCGAACGGGCTTTGATCATTGCGTCAGCCATTTCATAAGCCTCTTTGGCAAGATGCTCATCGCTGTATAGCTTGTCCGGGTTGGCGCAAACGCCTTGCATGAACTTCGCGGCGAAAAAATCCCTCAGTGTCATGCCTTCTTCCTGATACTGCAGCACATTGTTTTGCCCGTCATATTCCCATTGCTGGCGTGGGAAAGCCTGTCCACCTGTTTCCATCTCTCACCTCTGTTAGCTGTATCCAATAGGATTTACTGCAACCAGAACACCATCTGCGAAAAGGTCTTTAATCACATGCTCGCACGGCTCCCCTTTTTCGTATTCTTCTACCAAATAAGTGTCGCCGTCTTCATTCAGATAGACGGGATGGATGCTGCCGTCGATAAAATACGTACCGTTGGCGTCAAGGATTTTTGCCTCTGCAATCTGCTTTGCCATCTCTCACCTCTGTTAAACCGTATGTAATAAAAAAGGCCGCCTTAGCGACCTAGTCATCATCTTCGCAAGTGTTAGTCAGTGATTTAAATGCTTCGAATGCGCTATTTTGTCCTTCAAACTTCTTTCCGAACACATCCGCTTGCTCTTGAGTAAATGATTCCAGTGCATTGCTCATTGCCTCTTCATTCTCACCAAATCCGAGATTCAAAGACATTTCAGCGCCATCGAACATTGTTGAAATGCATAGTGCGCATTCTCCATCGCTGTTTTCTCCTTTACGAACCAAAATCTGGCGACCGTGACTTTCAAATAACTTTGCAAAACGCTCCATCTATAACTCCTGTTCTTAGCAATAAAAAACCACCCGAAGGTGGCGTTAATGTTTATCTGGCCGTTACCGTTAATGTCTTTCTATGCCCAGCCCGATAGAGCTGAAAGAGTCAGAGGCTATTGACCTCGTATCCGCATTCCTTGAGCCATGAAATAACTGCATCTTCACCAATCGCATCGAGCAAATCGTCAGTGGAATATTCATTGATTATTTCATCAGCATTAACAGCCTCGGCAATATCCAGATCTTCGACGTCAATCTCCACATGGCGACCCCAGCCGTCGCCGAATGGGACTACGCCGTTTAGTTGCTTTGCTTTTAATGTTGCGCTAATTGCCATGCTGTAACCCTCTCAATTATTTGATGATATGAACCGCATCTTTGCGGCTTGTACGATAGCCCGCCTGATAGAGCGACAAAGTCCGCCTAAGCGACCTTCTTGACTGAACGAATAGTTGTCCATGAAATCGAATGCTCTGCCGTCAGCTTGAAGTGACGCTCGCACTCATAGCACGTATGCTCTTCCTGATAGGCGTCGTATGATTCGTCGGTGGATATTTCAGCTTTACACCACGGGCAGCGAGCTTCATCTTCGCGCCAAAAATCCATCTCATCATATTCATCATCAGGAACGATCCTTGATTCTGCCTCTGCTAGGCGCTTTTTGTTAATACGCTCTTGGCAATCATTACAACGCCACCCTCCACTACACCACCACACAGCGCCGCTGGTAGATTTCTCTGCGTTATCTCTATCTACTCCACAATCAACGCAGACATCATGTTTATCGCAGCGAACATAGTCCCAGTCCTTGGGGTTCCCATTGCAATGGCTACAGCCTTCAACCCAGTGCCACACACCATCAATTTCCTTTGAATACCAACTCCTTTCTGGTGGAGTGATTTCAAAATCGCACTCTTGGATGCACTTACCACCCTGAACAATTCTTTTTCCGAATTTCTGGACAAACCCACTTCTAACCCGCTCAATACAAGGGAAGAGGCGAGTGTCGTTAATAACACCGCGAATAATCTCCCCTTCAAATCTGTCGCCCATATCTCACCTCAAATTAACGAGCGGTAACGCTCTCAGATTTACGATAGCCCGCCCGATAGAGCGATAAAGGTCGCATAAGCAACCTTATGAAAAACTTGATTAATCATTGTTATGACCCAGAATGTAAATATCTAAAAGGTAATTACCGAAGAGGACTTATGTTGATTGATAAAAAGCTTACTTCCCCTATGTACCCAAACACAGAAATGAGTAATCGCTCAAAGAGAAATCATTGGTTCGTAAGAGAAAAGGGTAGTGACCAGCCAAATGATCAGTCATGGTACGACTGGTGGAAGTCCCGGTCTCTTGGTGAAGGAAAGAGTGGGCATATACCATGGCGGTCGACGTGCATAGCCAAAAATGTCCCCGATCCATTCAACCCCAAAATTTACTTTGAAGTTGAATTTAAAGCGCCAGATGGCAATTTATATAATTTAGAGTTCAATCTCGCTCCTCATGGTCCGAACAAATGACTTCCTGTTCCTTTAAATCAAAGGGATGCTCTTTCCCTTCATCTTCTGACGCCCAGAGCAGGTGATACCTATCTCTCTGGTTGGTTTGTTGTGCCACATGCGCTGATTGCGCTTATCTGACTGGTTGCGCAGCGCTTCGTGAACATCTGCAGCCTTAATAATCTGCGTGGCCATCTCGTTACGGATTGGCTCAGCCGCCTTCTGCACCCGGTCAACCTTACGGTTCAGCGTCAGCACCTGGCGCTGTGGCTTTGCGCTTACTCCCACTAACAGGGGGTTAGCAGCTTTCCATTCAGTTTGTTTAGCTGCGCGACGTTCGCGGCGACGTGCTTGTGAGTCCATACATCCTCCTGTCAGTGTGTTTTGGTGGTGTGGTGAATGTGGAATCGAACCACAGAATCCGCTGGTCTTTTCGCGTGAGTGATCAATTCACGCACCATCGATAAATTTTCAGGTGGCAGCGCCGCCAATCCCGATTACTTCACGATGCCTGCGAACCATTACCTGTTTCGCCACACCCCAAAACAAACTGTCTCGGTGTATTCGCCCTTCTTCAGGGCTATCTGTTAATGAGCGTTCACCGTCCTGGTGAGTAGTGCGTCCTGCCGATGGACTTAATTTAAGACAACTTAAATTTATCGTCAAGCTAGATTTAAAGAAAACTTAAATTTAATTGCCGGGGGTGCTTAAGTGCCATCTCGGTGGGCGTGTGGTAGGGTCGGTTGGTTAAAATTTCACATTTATGTGGCGATGATTGATGGAGAGCAGATTTTTTATGATGAAGCATGCAGGATGGTTGGATGGTCGGTTATGGCGAAGATATGTTGTGTGGCTAAGGGTGTTATGGAGTAGGGAATAAAAAAGCCCGCCCATAGGCAAGGGCGGGTAAGGGAGCAAAAGGTCTACAACAAGGTTGAGACATGTCGATCTCACAACTTATTCTAGGCGACGAACTGGATCACGCAAGAATATATTTTTTAAGAAAAAAATGGCAATTTCAGTGGAAAATGGCATTGGCGTGGGGTGTCATTAATGAGGTGTTTTTTGGGGGCGGTATAAAAAACCCGGCCGAGGTAGCCGGGTGGGAAACGTAGTTACAGCTTGCAGCGATGTCTCTGTCGCTTACTACATTTTGAGAATAGTCCATGTTACTAATTAGGCAACAAAAACCCGGCTCGGTGGCCGGGTTGAAATATATACGATTAGTTCCTGCCGTTAATTCTTTGGTTGTCGCGCAGTACATCAATCGCTGTCTGCATGGCGACCTTATTGTCTCTTCTTTTCTGTTTTCCTTGTGAGACTTGAAGATACTCAAGCAGTGTACGGGTATTAATTGGCCTTCCGGTTTTCCCTACCTCCAGTACAGCTGTACCGAGAATAATTTTTACAGGAGGGAGTTGGGCGGGGTACCAGTCGAGGGTGTCTTCAGATTTCATGGCAAATTTCTCTGGGACGGGCATTGTACCATGAAAAACCCGGCTCGGTGGCCGGGTTAATGGGTGTTTTTTGATGGAGCTTCCAACTGTGGAACTTGGATTATTATTGGTGGCTGAGTCTGGCTCTGCTGGTTCACTGGGACAGGATCTTTAAATGAGGACATAAGGCTTGGGATTGCAACAATAACAGCGATAATCACACCAAAAATAGCTAATTTTGTAGACATCCCAGATTGAATTCCGCTGATTGCAGTATTGATTCCAGTGATTTGGCCTTGTATTCCTTCAAACTTACCACTTAGGGACTTTACGTCGCCTTCAACACTATCCATCTTGCCATCAACTTTTGCTGATAGTGAGTTTATGGCAATTGTCAGCTGAGAGATTTGCGCATTGTTCTGCTCTCTCCATTCGGACATTTCTCTACGAATTCCAGAAGCAATAGCATCTACTTCAGCCTTGTTTGCCTTAAGCAGAGCATCCAATTCGCTTCTGGTGATATCTGACATTATACCCTCGGTTGCTTTTTCATCTTTGATATCATCATATGGTCTACTGCCATCATTTTCAAACCCAGAGGCAAAATCAGTTCCGGCAACGACCCTTAAGCTTGACCTTTGAAAATCCGTTGCAACAAGCATTTTGCTATCTTTACGATTATCGTTCATTCGCTTTCAACTGAAAAGAAAGTTGTTAAAACATGAAGTTCACTGTCCTCTGCATCACTATCTGTTAGTACGGACTTAACCTCATAGATCCCTCGAGCAACAATGTTAACTTTTCCCATTTCAACATTTAGCTGCCCGTCAATACTATCCTCATCCTTAGATTCTGGGGTGTCTATAAACATCTTCGCCGACTCACTGAATGGACTTTGAAGTTGGGCTTGTTCACCAACCTTTAGCTTCAGATGGATGGGGTTAATGAAAATCTTAAAATGGTACCGATGCCCAGCCTTCAGACCAACAAAGCCAATTCTGAAATTGATTTTTAGGTCTCCAGGGATTTTCTCAGCCTTAAACGATGTAATAGGCTTCACTAGTTCGTCATCATTGTTAAATGGTATGACGAAGGTGATTTTTTCGAAACCAGTCATTGCGACTCCAATTTTCCTTTAACAGCCGCATCTCTGCGGCCTCTTTACTCAAACGTCTCGTCAGGCTGTGGGGCTAGACTCTGCTTAAACGTAGCGCGTTACTGAGTGGGTGTAGATCACCCGACCCAACACCTTGAGATGCTGCTCGTTCTCTTCCCTGATCAGCCAGTCTGCATATTTCGGGTTGTCAGAGCGAACTAACAGGCCATCCGCGGTGAACTGTAGGCGCTTGACCATTAGAGAGCCTTTGAACTTAAAGACGTAGATGCCGTCACCGTCGAAGTAGTCTTTCGAGATATCAACGAAGATATTGTCACCGGTCTCGATGGTGCCTGACATGCTGTCACCGACAACAGTGATCACCCGCATGCTCTCAGCTGGGCGGTGACCGAAAATCTCCATAGCCTTGTCGTTTTCATAAATGATGCTGGAGATCGTCTCATCCACTTCATTGAACACCGCTATGCCATTTCCAGCGCTAGCCTTGGCATCCAAAACGGCCACGACATAGCTGTTAGGCTCAGCCTGGATCGTATAAACGGGCGGTTCCTGACCATCGTTTCGCTTTGGAAGCTCACCGTTGGTAAGCCATTCCGCACGAACCCCCAACGCTTTAGCAAGAAGCATCAGATTACCACCAGTTGGCTCAGTCTCTCCTCGCTCCCATTGAGAGACAGCAACGTATGAGACACCGACTAGTTTAGCCAGGCCTTTTTGGTTGTTGATTTTCAGTTCTTTTCGAGTCGCTTTGATGCGGTCGCCGATCGTTTCATTTTTCATAGTTAAGACATCTTAAATACAGTTGACTTAAGATTCCTTTAGTTCGATAATTTAAGTGTTCTTTAATTTCGGAGCGAGTCTATGTTCAAGAAAGAAGTAATTGACCACTTCGGAACCCAGCGAGCGGTAGCTAAAGCATTAGGTATTAGTGACGCCGCCGTTTCTCAGTGGAAACAGGTAATTCCTGAGAAAGACGCCTACCGACTGGAAGTCGTTACCGCTGGCGCCCTGAAGTACCAAGAAGCCGCATATCGCGCAGCAGCCTAAGCACTACCCCGCTCTTTACACATCCAGCCCTGAAGAAGGGCAGTAATCCAAAAGACTACAAATCTAAGTGGCGACCGCTACGGCTTCGTCACGTAACTAATTTATTAACCAAGGGAAGTATTACAAATGGAACACGCAAACACCCGCAAAACGCAAACAGTGTCTTTCATCGGTCGGCATCTGCTGTCAGCAGCTCACCAGGCTCTTAGTGTTACCCGTCAGACGGTAGTGGCCAAGCTGCTTAATGTTGCCGACTCAACGGTGCTGAGACGCACTGAAAAGTACCCGGAGATTATGGATCAGCTCGCCGCATGTGGCGTTGAGGATTTCGTGATGAAAGGGGAGAAGAAGATACCGATGGAGCAATACCGGTGGCTGATGACTGTAGCGATGGAATTCGCAAAGTTGCAGCTGGAAATCACAAAAGAAGAAGCCGGGCAGTGCGCGAACACTTTCCCGGCCTGACGTATGAAGTTTCACTGGATCAACATACAGGAGTAATTATGAGTTCTCTCTCACTGCATTACAAGTCGAAAGACAAAAACGGCACCGGCACCACGGTTAAGAAGACCTTCCTCGTTCCGCTGAATGAAATCTACGTTGAGCCCGGCTTTAACGTTCGCGAAATCGACCAGGTTCACGTTGAGGAATTCCGCGACGCCTTCATTGAGGGTGAATACGTGCCGCCTCTGGCCGTCCAGGTGACAGAGCAGGGCGTGAAAATCATCGACGGACACCACCGTTATCACGGCGCTTTACTGGCAACCGCCGCTGGCCACGAAATCCCTCGCCTTGAGTGTAAGGACTTCATCGGCTCTGACGCTGATCGCATTGCCTTCATGGTTACCAGCAGCCAGGGGAAGCCATTAACCCCACTGGAACGAGCAGCTGCATACCAGCGCCTGAGCAATCAGGGATGGGAAGCTTCTGAGATAGCCCGGAAGGTTAAGCGCTCCGTGGCTGATGTAGAGCATCACCTGCAGCTACTCACCTGTGGCGACACCCTGATCGAGATGGTTCGCACTGGCGAGGTATCAGCAACCACTGCTGTTGCTTTATCGCGTGAGCATGGTTCTCAGGCATCCACGGTGGCGGCCGAGAAAATGACCGAAGCGAAAGCGGCCGGCAAGAAGAAACTGACCCGTAATGCGGCAATGCCGAAATTCAGCTCTGCCAAGGCCATGGCGTTCATTCAGGCGATAGCTGATGCAGATACTGAGGTTTTAATTCCGCAACCGGCTGAAGCTATCCTGGCTGAATATCGCGAGTTTATGAAGAAAGCAGGGTGGGAGGATTCATGAATACAGCAGAGGTAATCAGATTCCCCGGGCCGGAGCCGGGTAGCAACGAACCGGTGATTGCCGGTAAGGGGTTTGCTTTGATCCACCGTCAATTCATGGACAGCAAGCTATACAAGGACTCGCAAGCGGTTCACCTGTGGTTACACCTCATCCTCAAAGCAAATCACTCCAGCGAGCTCGTAGAGACCGATATCGGGCAGTTGGAAGTTAAGCGTGGGGAGATGATAACTGGCAGGCCAACGCTGGTAAGCGAGACGTTTATTCCGGACAACAAAGTGAAGAGCTTACTCAGGACTTTCGAGGCAAAAGGGATGATTGAAATAAGCTCAAAAGGGAGGAAGTTCAGTGTGATTTCCATCCTGAAATATGACGATTTTCAGTCTCAAATTTGTCCAACGAATGTCCAACAGATGTCCAACGCAAACGCCAGTGTTAATGCGGCTCTCAGCGATGTTTGTCCAAGCGATGTCCAGCGTTTGTCCATAAACAATAATATATTAAATACTAACGTATTTAATACTCGTCCGGGAATTTCACTTCCTGCTGTTCAGCAAGATAAGTTTGTAAGGCCAGATGCCGCCATTCAAACACCGAAAGGCGACAAGTGGGGAACTGCTGACGACCTTCGCGCCGCCGAGTGGATGTTCGATACCGTATTGACCATTGCCCCTTCTGCCAGAAAACCAAACTTCACCGCCTGGGCAAATGACATTCGCCTGATGAGAGAGCGAGACGATCGCACTCACAAGGACATGTGCTCCCTGTTCCGCTGGGCAACCCAGGATTCATTCTGGAAAGGCAATGTGCTTTGCCCAGCAACGCTGCGTGAAAAGTGGGTGCAGCTGGAGATTAAGCGCGGCAAGCAGCAGGATGGGGGTGCTGGAGGCGGCAGGCCATCGCTGGACTTCAACAACACTGATTGGGCTCAGGGGTTAACGCTATGAAAAACGTTGTCACTGCAATCCGAAATCGTGATGGCCAGACGCTGCAGCAGATTTACGGCGCTGATAAGCCAAAGCAGCAGGTTCCTGAACAAGCCATTACGGTTTTCAATTCCCTGTTCAAAGAGCTAAAGGCTGCCTTTCCGGCGCTGATGGCCACAATCAAGGAGCAGGACGATCTGAACCAGCTCCGCAGGCAATGGGTTTTGGCGTTCGCTGAAAACGGAATTGTCAGCATGGCGCAGGTCGAAGCAGGGATGAAGATCGCCAGACAGCAGGAAACACCATTTCTGCCGTCACCAGGGCAGTTCATCGCCTGGTGCAAGCAAGCAGCCATTGTCGCCAATGGTCTCCCTGATGAATCAGAGCTCTTTGACATGGTGATGGACTACAGCGCCCGTCGCGGTCTGTACGCCTCTCCTGAGACTTTTCCGTGGTCGAGTAATGCATCGTACTGGATGGTGACAAAACTCTACTCACAGATGCGCTCATTGAACCTGACAGAGTCAGAGCTGAGAAAGCATTGCACGACTGAGTTGAGGGCTATGTCGCGCCGGATTGATGCTGGAGAGGCAATTCCCGCACCGGTGGTGCAGATTCCAAAATTACACATCCCAATGAGCAACGAGAAAGGCCTCGATAAAATTGCCGAACTCCGCGCAAAGCTGGGCATGCCGAAGAGGGATAAATCATGATCATTGAACCAAGCCAACCAGAAACCACTCTGCCATATCGCGTATGGATGGCTATCAAAGACAATCCACAGTGCCGGTTGCATAGCGTGGCCAGGTTGCTTGGTATGGAGCCAAAAGCAGTCTCATCGGTGTTCTCTAAGCTGTGGCAGACCGGAAAGATTATCCGCACTGGTGAGCGGAGCAATTACCTCTACACAGTATCTCCTGACGCCACTCCCCCGGCTAAATACGGTCGCGGGCCATACAAAACCTCAGACAAGATCGGTGTCACCTGCAGGCTGAAGTTCGTCAAATCGACCGCCGGCAACACCATATTCGACGAGTGCCGCCAGAACTGGCAGGGCTATCAGATTAACAAGATGCTTGAAGGAGTGAGGCTGTGATCGATTTAGCGTTTCGAGCAATGAAATTTGCGATGGATAAGCACAAGGACCAGCGCAGAAAGTACACCAATAACCCATACACCGATCACCTGGCAGAGGTTGCTGGTATCGTTTCGGCTGTGCTGCTTCATGAAGTCGCGATTGCCTGTGCATGGCTTCACGATGTGGTCGAAGACCTGGGGGTTACGGAAAAGGAACTGAGAAGTGAATTCGGGGCAGCAGTCGCTCGTGGTGTCATGGCGCTGTCTGATTTGGAAGAAGGGAATCGGGCTGAGCGTAAGAGACTGAGCCGCGAGCGGCTGTCTCAAGCGGAGTCATGGGTGCAAACCATCAAAGTCGCAGACCTCATCAGCAACACCTCCAGCATCGTTGAGCACGACCCGAAGTTCGCGGTTACGTACCTCGAAGAGAAGCGACTGCTGCTTGATGTACTAACAGAAGCTGACCCAAGGCTACTGGCTATCGCAAGGGAGCAGGTGGGAGACAAACCATGAACCCCTACACCGCTGAACTATTATCCGGGCTGCTGACCATCATCGCAGCCTTTTTTATTTGTGCTGCCGGGAGGAAAGAGAAGTGAAAGTGAAAATGACGGCTGATTGGACTGATAAAGACGGGTACCCAAAGGAAGGTGATGTGCTCGAAGTGAGCGATGTTGTTTACGACTACGGTGAAGTTGATTATTTCGAGTGCAAGTGGCGCGGCGAGCCAATTGCCGTTTATCCGTATGAATGTGAAGTTATCAACTAACCGGCCACGGCCTTACTGGAGGGGATATGGAAGCAAGAGTGGATATAAACAGGCGTCATGATGTAGAGGCCGAGCTTCACCGAATGGAATTCGTCATAAAACTCGACACTGGCCGTGAAATAACCGTCACCATGACCGCTGAGGACTTCTTACTCGCAATGACGGGGCGCAGCGAGCTTCCGGCGCAGGTCAGGACACGAAACGTAACAATCTCTGCGACAGAGAAAAAAACAAAGCCGAAAAAGGCGTAACGGAGGGGATATGGAAAGTAAATCAAGAGAGCAGTTTGAAGCGTGGTTCAAATCGGAAATTATCGAAAAGTCTGATTTTGAATTTGCCGATTTTGACGAAGAGGAAGGCGAATACATTATCCACGAGGATGATGATGTTGAGCTTTATCTGAACATTCAGGCAATGCTGATGGCATGGCAGGCCAGCAGAGCAGCGCTCGTTGTTGAGCTTCCAGGGTGGTTTGTGAGCGAAGCCATCGCTGTTTACGACAGAGACAAAATCGAAGAAGCAATGGAAGCAGCAGGCATAACCGTTAAAGGAGAAGGGGGTGAGTGAGAAAACAGTAACGCTCACAAAGCGGCAGTACCGCAAACTATGTGACGCACTGATAAACACAGTGAACATGGGGCAGCAACTTTTGCTTATTAGTACTGACGGTTGTGAGCGCTCAGACAAAGCGTTTTATCAGGCGCAGCTGATGCGTTCAGCAATCGAACAGCAGCTTAAAGAGGCCGCTAAAATTTGAGGTAACCAATGCAAATCGACCTGGTTAAACACCCAGGCGGCGTATTCTCTCCAGCGCATGAAACAGACCTAGAAAGACTCCAGCGATTCAAGAACGGCGAAACCTACACCGCCGAGATAAAGCTAACCCGCCGACCGGCATTTCACCGAAAGATGTTCGCCTTCTTCAACTTCTGCTTTGCGCACTGGAGCGCCGAAAGGACGCCCCTGGCCAACGCAGATGAAGCTACTCAGTTTGATCGATTCAGGAAGGACTTAACCATCCTGGCGGGATTCTATGAGCAAACGATGAGGCTTAACGGTGACATCAGGACGGAGGCCAAGAGTCTGGCTTACGCGAACATGGACGCTGACGAGTTCGAGCGTTGTTATAAGTCGATGATTAACGCCGCCATAAAACACGTATTCGCCGGCACTAAAGACCAGCGGACCCTCAACCAACTACAGAGCTACTTCTGAGGAGAGCATGCATAAAACATGGTTCATACACCACGACCTCACCACCGAAGAAGCAGACGAACTAATCCACCGCTACACCCTCCGCAACGTTCAAACCGAAAAGACACTAAGCGCCGATCCGAGATACTGGAACGTAGCCGCTTTGCTGCCTGAGGGAAGGACAGAGCCGAGAGCAGACAAAACATATCAGCAGAGGTGCTGGGAATGACGGCTTACTACAACGAGATAGACCCTTACGCCGCAGAGTGGCTGCGGAACCTGATCGCTGGCGGTCATATCGCCCCGGGCGAAGTCGACGAAAGGAGCATTGAAGATGTTACACCAAACGATTTGCGAGGATTTACCCAGTGTCACTTCTTCGCCGGAATTGGAGTCTGGAGTTACGCATTACGACAAGCTGGATGGTCAGACGATAGACCAGTCTGGACAGGAAGTTGCCCATGCCAACCTTTCAGCTCGGCAGGCAAAGGAGCTGGGTTTGCTGACGAGAGACACCTCTGGCCATCGTGGAGTTGGCTCATTAAACAGTGTCGTCCTTCAACGATTTTTGGAGAGCAGGTTCGTACAGCTTTTAAAAACGGATGGTTTGATAAAGTGGCAAATGACATGGAAATGGCTGGTTACGCCATCGGGGCGCAAAATATACCTGGTGGCACTGTCGGCTCCCAGCATAAGCGAGACCGGCTTTACTTCGTGGCCTACTCCAACCAAGACGCAAGCGGGTGGAACTCCAGAGCAGTTCATGGCGAGGAAGGTAAGATCATTCGGAGCCAGAAATCCAAAGGTAACGGATTTGGGTTTGGCAGTGAGATATCACTACGCGGGAATGATGGGATGGACAGGAAAGTCCCTCAATCCTGCCTTCCCCTGCTGGTTGATGGGTCTGCCACCGTGCTGGCACAAAACAGCGCCTACGGAAACGCCATCATTTCTCAGGCGGCAACGAAATTTATAGAAGTTTTCATGGAGTGCCAGCCATGCTAACCCCATCTGAAACCACATCATACGAACGCAACAGCAACACAGCAGCTGGTCTATGTGCTGGTTGTGCCAGGGTGCTTGATGATGACGAAGTGCACTGCTGTAACGAGTGCGCGAGTGATGCGTACATTGAAACCGGGAAGAAGGGAGTGAATAGCAATGGGTGAATTAAGAGTGGGTGGGCTGGCGGTGATTATCCAAAGCCGCATTCAAGAAAATATCGGCGCGACAGTGCGGCTGTTAAAAAATCTAGGTGTAGTCAGTGGGGTAACTGAAAATATAGAGTTTGAGGCATGGCAAGTGGAATCTTGCTCTGGGGGAAATCTAAAAGGTTATCTTCCCGGTGGGTTGGTTATTAAGACACCAGTGGTTAACTGCCCCGCAAAATGGCTTATGCCCATCGACGGAGAAGACTTCAGCCACGAAGACGAGCATGAGAAGGAGTTGACGCATGGCTAACCTCCGAAAAGAAGCGCGCGGCCGTGAATGCATGGTGCGTATTCCGGGCGTGTGTAACGGCAACAGCGAAACGGTAATTCTTGCCCACCTTCGGATGGCAGGATTAACCGGTGTCGGCATGAAGGCGGATGACCTGTTTGGCGCGTGGTGTTGCTCAGCTTGTCACGATGCGATAGACCGACGAAACCGTACCGTTGATGCTGAATATGCTCACACGCTGCATCTGGAGGGCATTATCCGCACCCAGGCAGCACTGATATCGGAGGGCAAGCTGAAAGCATGAATACCTATCATCTGAAACTACCCTGGCCGCCCAGCAACAATCGCTACTGGCGTCACTCCCGAGGGAGGCACTTTATCAGCGACTGGGGCAAGCGGTACCGAAAAGAAGTAATCGAAATCATCCAGGCAGCAAAGTTAGATATCAACATCACACCCCGCATCAGAATCACCATCCACGCAGCACCACCCGACAACCGCAAACGCGATTTGGACAATCTACCCAAAGCCGTTTTTGACGCACTCACCAGTGCGGGCTTCTGGCTGGATGACGGCCAGATTGACGACATGCGGATTAAGCGCTGTCAGCGACACAAGGGCGGCATGCTGTGGCTTGTGATGCATGAGATTGACGGGGAATTACCGGTAATTACAGAGTTAATGGAGAGCGCAGCATGAGTGTTCAAAACACACTGGCACTACTCAACTGGTATCGGCAAAAGCATGTTCAGGCAGTAAGGACTCCATCTGGAATCGTTCTGATGGGAGCCAGAAACCTGAAGCCGGAAGAAAAGAAAACTCTCCTGGCAATCCCTCAAAGCGATTTAGACGCAGCGTTAAGGTGGCAGCAATGAGCGTAATCGACATCAACACAGTGAAGATTCAGCGTCAGATTGACGAGAGGCAGAGAGAGGCCATCGATTCCCAGATTAAGCAAGTTGAAGGGCTTATGGTCTTTCTGCTGAGCCAGCGGGAAAAGCTGGACGAGCGACTCGGCTTAAACAAACCTGATGGGGGCGATGCCGCATGATTCCACTGGATATGCTGATGGTCGGCATTTTCTTCACGTTTTTTACGTGCTGGTTTATCAAAAACTACATCCGCTACAAGCGTCAGCGTGAGTCATGGAATGTCATTTGGAAAGGCATAAAGTTCAGCCGGAAGTATCGCGCGCTCAAATCGCTTTTACGGGAGGATGCATAGTGAACCTTGAAAACGGACTCAAATACCACTTCGCCAAGACATCACAATGGAGCGATTCTCCGCGAGCAACCGAAACTGACAGCCTGACAGGAACGGATGTTATGGCAGCGCAGGGGATGGTGCAAAGCAGAGCGCCTTTGGGATTCTCGGCTTTTATGGGGAAAATGGGTGTCAGTAGCAATGACCGTGAGAAAGCTATTGAACTACTGACACAACATGCACTTGATAACTGCGACAAGGTTCCAGCACTTCGGAAACTTAGCCCTGATATTAAACCAGCAGTAATGCAAATCCTCGCAATTTACGCATATGCGGATTATTCCCGCAGCGCGGCCAGCACGAGGGAGTGTGATTGCTGCAGCGGCACCGGGTTTGTTGACGCGGAAGTGTTCACGATGAAAACCTCTGGATGGGGTCGGCGTGAAATCAAAGAGACTACCAGGTTAATCTGCCATAAGTGCAAAGGGAAGAAAGTAATCAGCACCGCCTGCCGTGACTGCAAGGGGCGCGGGAAAGCTCTCAACGAAAAGGAAACTAAGCGGCAAGGAGTTCCGGTGATGGGCGACTGCAAGCAGTGCGGCGGGTCAGGCTACTCGCGCATCCCGTCAACTGAGGTTCATGCAGCCGTATGTGACATAACGGATGGCATCTCACTCGACACCTGGAAGAAGAGTGTGAAGTCATTCTATGACAGCCTGTCTACTGAGCTGGATATTCAGGAGTCAAACGCCGACAGGATGCTGAAGAAAGCCACTGCATAGCGAAAGATAAAATAGCTCACAAAATTTTAGTGGGCTATTTACTTTTCCCGAAGTCAGGGATAAACTTCCTAACAGTGGTAATTCCGCTTGTTGTTAAGTGCTCAGGATGAGAGAGGCGGCTCCTGAGTTACCGATTCCGCCTAGTTGGTCACTTCGGCTTAGGCCTGGTACTCCAACCAAGCTGGCTGAGAGGTCAGAAGTGGGGAGGTTAAATGCCTCGCGATTACGGGTCGAAAGATTCCGTTGATGGCCCCGGCAGAGATGCAGGGGCTTTTTTATTGGCTTAAAGCTGCCCGAATTGGTGGCTTGTTCTTCTTTGAAAAGGCGATAACTATGCGCATTCCTACAACTCAAGAGCTGGAGAAAGGAATGCAAATAAATTACTCAACCATCCTTGATAAGAAGCGCCAGATGGAAGGCAAAGCGGCAGCAAGAAGGCACCGATTGCAGCAGGATGCTATTGGCCTTATGGATGTTCTCACGAAGTCTTTAGAGCTGCCCTCTGATTATGAGTTTGATCTGGATAATCGGCGATTAAAGTTCATTGAAACTTACGTCACCAATCAGTCTGTTCTTTACGAAAAAAGACCTGCATCTTCACTGCCTACTGATGGGGCGCACGTAATGCGTTTCTCCATTGGGCTTATGGTAAACAATGCCACAACCGGCGGTGAGTGGATCTATGTTCCGGTAGAAATGTGGTACGAGGGAGGCGAGCTAGTTCTGGTTGCTGGGAAGAATCGTTCTTCTCTCCGCATTCACGGTTTAGAGGCAGGCTCTGGCAGGTTCAATGAATCTGCATCTCTGATTAAATCAGCTTTTATAGACCAGCTTAACGACCCCAACCTTTAAGCTTAAAGAATATGAATAGCCTCGGCATAGTCCGGGGCTTTTTTTGTTTGTGCTCATCCCAAATCCCGGAACACCCTCTATCCCCTCGTAGCGCATCGCGGTAACGGGGTGAGCGCAAACCAAAAACACTTAGCGCAATGCGCATTCACTTTTCCTTTCAAACAAACACACAGCACAGCCCTTAACCGGGAGGTGAAGAGTATGTATCGCATGGACAAACTATCAACCGCAATATCCTACGGGGCTTCCGGGACCGGCGTTGTCTTCTGGTTTAACAGGCTTCTGAACAGTCATTCGCCTGAGGAATGGGCAGCCATAGGCGTTATCGGCAGCTTGTTCTTTGCGTTGCTTACCTGGCTAACCAGTCTCTATTTCAAAATCAAAGAAGACAGGCGAAAAGCTGCCCGAGGTGAGTGAAGATGAATCCAGCATTGAGAAAGGCGATTGCTGGCGTATCTGGCGCTGGCGCAATTGCCATTGCTACAGTCATGCTCTCCGGCAATGGTGGCCTTGAGGGTAGAGAGTACGTTGCCTACAAGGACGTGGTCGGCGTCCTCACGGTTTGCGACGGTCATACCGGCAAAGACATCATCCCCGGAAAGCGCTACACGGACAAAGAGTGCGACGCGCTGACTAAGGCAGACCTGACGCGCATTGCGAAACAGGTTGATCCTGCCATTAAAGTGCCGACAACAGAAACTCAACGAGCCGCCATCTACTCATTCGCATACAACGTTGGCGCAACCGCGACAATCAATTCCACGCTGATGAAAAAGCTAAACGCTAAAGACTATGCCGGTGCTTGTGATGAGCTGCGGCGCTGGACTTATGCCGGTGGCAGGCAATGGAAAGGGTTGATTAACCGTCGCGAGGTTGAACGCGAGGTCTGCACCTGGAGCCAGAAATGAACCGCGCAACGTTAATCGTCGTCGCCGTCGTAGCCGCCATCCTGTTTGGCCTGTGCTGGTCTGTCGATCACTATCGTTCAAACGCTATCGCATACAAAGAGCAGCGTGATAAAGCACTGGCCACTATCACCGATATGCAGCTACGACAGCGTGATGCCGCCGCACTGGATGCCAAATACACAGGAGAGCTTGCGGATGCAAAAGAAACCATTGAGCGTTTGCATAGCGATGTCGTTGCTGGCCGTAAGCGGCTGCAGCTCAACGCCACCTGCTCAAATAACGCCACCACAACCGGCAGCCTGGGCGATGCTTCCACCGCCAGACCTACTGACTCCGCTGAACGGGATTATTTCACTCTCCGACAGCGAATCGAAACAGTGACCGGTCAGGTTAACTACCTGCAGGACTACATCAGACAGCAATGCCTCAGATAACGAAGCCTCGGCATAGACCGGGGCTTTTTTATATCCGCAGTAAACCAAACGCGCGTCGCAGCGCATATCAATCCCGAGTCTTTCAGAAAGCTGAGCCTGAGAACTGCCGTATATGGTGGCGACCATCTCGGGGCGGCTTTTCTGTGCGAACAGGCTCATCTTTCTAAAAGGTAATCGCCATGAACTACCCAACAGTTGTTAACGGATTCGATTTCCGTGAGTTGATCTTTCTTTGCGGCAAAGAGTCTTCTACCGACACCTTCAAGGTAGCCAAGGCATTTGGCAAAGGTCATAAGGATGTAATGCGCAAGACAAGAAACGTAATCAAGTCCTGCTCTCCAGAATTCGCAGAGCGCAATTTTGCGCTTTGCCATGAAAACAATGAGTTACAGAACGGAAAGCCGCAGCCCTTTTATCGAATGACGAGAAATGGCTGGACGATGCTTGTATTCAGCTTCACTGGTTCAGCGGCGTTCGCTTTCAAGGAGGCGTATATAGCTGCTTTTGACTGGATGGCAGAAATTATCGCCAAAGGAAAGGACAGCCTGGAAGCCGAGCGAAACGCTGTCATGCTCGAATACATGAAAGAGAAGGATGTTGCCAGCATGTCCGGCCGTCTTCTCAATCGCTGGGGCAAGGTCAAAAAAGCCTGCGTTGCTGGCGAGAATTGAACGCATTGAACAGCGCGGGCAGATAACTCTTCCTGGCATCAGCGGTGTATTGCCAAAGTAATTCCCCCGACAAGGAACAGATTGCTAAACCCCAATAAGGCGGTGATCACAATCTTGCTGGCGGGTAAGCCGCAAGTGACATAGCCACTGCGTGAAGCAGTAGCGAACGTTGCGCACCAGTTTCACCACAGCGCCACCCCGTCGCAGTCTCTCCATCTCAACTAAGACCATGCCGCCATAGCGGGCTCCTTACATGCGAGTGGATGGAGTTAATCAGTAACGGGTTACACCGGGTTTCCGCACAAGCGGGTTATCCCTCATTGGCAGTCAACCTGAACTGCGGTGGATGAATCAGGAAAACACTCAACTAACACAGAGGTGAATCATGTCAGTGCAAGGTAGCAACAACCCAAGCAAGTTCCGCGAAGAGTGGGACAAAGCAACTGAAGGTAAGTGATTTATAAAGCTCTGCAAAGGTCGTCATATTGATGGCCTTGACAGAGTTTTATGTAAGTTTCGGACATTGGATGTCTCATGAATTACCGGGAAAGTATTCACCAAGGCAGAGAATTATTCCGAAATGACCAAATACAAAGTAACAGTCCAGAAAAAAGACGGCGTTATCTACGAAGGCCTGATGGCTGTCAAAGAGCCTCAAATCGTTAACGGTCTCTACGCCATCGCAGACGAAAACGGCGGCTGGCGATACATCCAGCGCGATGAGGTCAGCGAGATTCGATTTACTCCGGTAACTGACGAAGTGAAGGAAGAGCCGAAAGAGCCTGACGCTAAGCCGGTTGATGAAGCCAAGCCTGAGGCCGGGTCCGAAACAGAGCCGAAACCGGAAGAAGAGAAACCTGAGCCCGAAGAGGCCAGCGAAGAGGAATAAGTAATGGCAGGTCTGACAATTAAGCAAGAGGCTTTCTGTCAGGCATACATCGAAACGGGTAATGCTTCTGAGGCTTATCGGTCGGCGTATGCTGCTGACAAGATGAAGCCTGAGGCAGTACATGTGCAAGCCAGCAAGCTGCAGGATAACCCTAAGGTAGCCCTAAGGATTAAAGAGCTGCAGGGTGAAATCAAACAGCGCCACAACGTCACCGTGGATTCACTGCTCGCTGAGCTTGAAGAGGCCAGGCAGAAAGCGCTGAGCGCGGAGACACCGCAATCATCAGCGGCTGTTGCCGCCACGATGGGCAAAGCTAAACTGGTTGGGCTCGATAAGCAGATTGTCGATCACACCTCATCAGATGGCAGCATGGCGACAAAGCCCACCGTTATTCAGCTTCTCCCTGTTGAGCCTAAATCATGAGTGACGCTGTTCAGCTTCCGATCCCCGCAAAGCTTGCCCCGCTGTTCACCGCTGTGAATAAACGTTATCGCTGCTCACACGGCGGGCGTGGCTCTGCAAAGACTCGCACCTTCGCCATGATGACGGCTGTAAAAGCGTACCAGTCGATGATGAACGGCGAGGCCGGGGTGATACTCTGCGCTCGTGAGTTTATGAACTCGCTGGAAGAGTCGAGCATGCAGGAAGTGAAGCAAGCAATCCTGGGCGTTCCGTGGCTGGCGGCTCACTTCGATATTGGCGAGAAATACATTCGCACAATCGACAAGAGCGTGAGCTACGTTTTCGCCGGTCTGCGTCATAACCTGGACAGCATCAAGTCAAAGGCTCGCATCCTGCTATGCTGGGTTGATGAGGCCGAGTCGGTAAGCGAGACAGCCTGGCAGAAGCTCAGCCCTACGGTTCGTGAAGAAGGCTCCGAGATATGGGTGACATGGAACCCTGAGAGAGACGGCAGCGCTACTGATAAGCGATTCCGCAAAGAGGCCGGTGACGACTGCATTACTGTCGAGATGAACTACACCGACAACCCGTGGTTTCCTGATGTGCTGGATGGTGAGCGCCTTAACGACCAGCGGCGACTCGATCCTGCAACATACTCCTGGGTGTGGGAAGGGGCTTATCTCGAAAACTCCGATAAGCAGGTGCTGTCTGGTAAATACTGCGTGTCTGGATTCTCTGATGACCTCTGGAAAGAAGCAGATCGTCTATTCTTCGGAGCCGACTTCGGTTTCGCAAAAGACCCGAACACGCTGACCCGTAGCTTTATTATCGGGAATACGCTCTACGTCGAATATGAGGCTTACGGCCTGCAAACCGAACTCGACCACATGCCAGAGCTGTACGACACAATTCCGGGCTCGCGTGATTGGCCTATCAAGGCAGATTCCGCACGACCAGAAACCATCAGCTACCTGAAGCGGCAGGGCTTCAAAATATCGGCCGCTGAGAAATGGCAGGGAAGCGTAGAGGATGGCATCGCACACCTTCGCGGTTTCGATGAGATAGTCATTCACCCTCGCTGCAAGAATGTAGCGAAAGAAGCGCGGCTATGGTCTTACAAAACTGACCGTATAACCGGCGAGGTGCTGCCTAAGCTTGCCGATGGCAATGAGCACTGCTGGGACGGAATCAGGTACTCGCTGGACGGCCACATTAAGCGCAAGGCTCAAGTTATGGGAATGATGATTCCTAAGCGCCTGCAAGGCAGATAAACCCCACCAAACGGACACAGCATGAACCAAAACCTACAACTCGCAGTGAATCACGCTATCAGTGATGCACGGCTCGCTCGTGCCCGTGAGATGCTGCTAACCCCATCAATGGGGCTTGATGCTAAACGCGCATCGGCATGGTGCGAATACGGATTCAAAGACGACTTAACATTCAATGACCTGTACAAACTCTACCGCCGTGGCGGCATTGCCCACGGTGCGGTAGAGAAGCTCATCGGCAACTGCTGGAAGTCTAACCCGCAGGTGATCGAGGGCGATAGTCAGGACGACGCGAAGAAAGAAACGCCATGGGAGCGGAAGCTCAAGCCGGTGCTGAATCACCGATTCTGGCGAGTGTTCGCAGAGGCTGACCGCCGCCGCCTGGTGGGTCGCTATGCAGGGCTGCTGCTGCACGTCAAGGATAACCAGACGTGGAACCTTGAGGCACAGAAAGGCAGGGGGCTGGAGAAGATTACTGCTGCATGGGCTGGCTCTCTGACGGTTTCCGAATGGGATACCGGCCTTAACTCTCCAACCTACGGCCAGCCTAAGCAGTGGCAGTACACAGAACAGTTACCGAATGGCTCAACTCGCCGGGTATTCATCCACCCAAGCCGGGTATTCATCGTGGGCGACTACACCTCTGACGCTATTGGCTTCCTTGAGCCAGCCTATAACGCCTTTGTCAGTCTGGAGAAGGTGGAGGGCGGTTCAGGTGAGTCATTCCTGAAGAACGCGGCTCGGCAGTTGAATATCAACTTCGAGAAGGATATCGACTTCAATAACCTCGCCTCAATGTATGGGGTGCCAGTTGATGAGCTTCAGGCCAGGTTCGACGAGGTTGCAGTAGAGGTTAACCGGGGGAATGACACCACCCTGACAACTCAGGGCGCAAGCGTCACGCCTCTGGTTACTCAGGTTGCCGACCCATCGCCGACATATAACGTCAACCTGCAGACCGCTGCCGCCGCGCTCGACATCCCTACCAAAATCATGGTTGGCATGCAGACCGGCGAGCGGGCCAGCACGGAAGACCAGCGATATTTCAACGCCCGCTGTCAGTCCAGACGCGAAGACCTGTCGCTGGAAATCGGCGACTTTGTGCAGAAGCTCATCGACCTGAAGGTTATCGACGATGTTTCGGAAAGCGCCGTTATCTGGGATGACCTTAACGCGCAGACTGACACGGAGAAACTGGATGCCGCATACAAGATGGCTCAAATCAACAGCACTATGCAGGCGTCAGGCGAGCAGCCATTTACTGGCGATGAGATTCGTACCGCTGCCGGCTATGAAGGTACGCAACCGCCACTAGGTGAGGACGATGACGACGAGGAAGAAGAAACCTAAACCGGCGATTCTTCCCGGTAACCTTGCCGACCCGACAGGGGTAGACAGGCTAGAGCGCGGCGCGATGAATGAATTCGCAAAGCGTGTAAAGAAAGCCAGTCAGGCATATATCGACGCACTAAACCGCATTCCCGCATCTCCCGCAGTAAACAAGAAATACACCTTCCAGCTAGACCAGGGGCTATTAACGATGCTTCTCAATAACGCTCAGTCGTTAGTTGAGGAAATCATGCTTCAGGGTGGTGAGTTCAATCTCTGGTTCTTTGATGGCTACGTTAAGCCGTCATATCAGCGCGGCACGGCTCAGGAGTTTGCCAACTTATCGCAGCAGTCTGATGTGTACGCAGCCGGACAGAACAGCATCGCAGACATCCTGCTGAGTGATGTGTATCAGCGCCGACTGGTGCTGCTCAGGGCTCGTGAGTTCGAAGAGATGAAAGGGCTATCCGCCGGAATCGTGGCTGATATGTCACGCATCCTGACCAATGGCATTGCTCGTGGGTTGCCGCCGTCAGAGGTGGCTAAGTCACTAACCCAGCAAACCGGCATCGAGAAGCGCCGCGCAAACCGGGTGGCTCGCACTGAGATAACCAATGCGCTCAGGCAGGCAAGGATGGATGAAGCGGATCAGGCAGAGGATGAATTCGGCCTGAAGACAAAGCAGCTTCACATTTCAGCGCTGAGCCCGACCACTCGACACAGCCATGCAGCGCGACACGCAAAGCTATTCACTGCGGACGAGCAGAGAGATTGGTGGTCACGGGATGGAAATTCAATCAACTGCAAATGCTCCACTGTTTCGGTGCTGGTCGACGATGACGGCAAGCCGGTATCTGACACGCCAATTAAACGTGCCAAAGAGGCATTCGAAAACATATCAGCCCGTGGCTACCAGTGGGCTAAGGGTTAATCATGACAATGCAAGTAAACGTCACCACCAAAGTTAACAATCAGTCTATCCGCAAAGAGGTCTACAACGGGCGTGAGCATTGGGTGCTACCGAGCTATACCCTGCCTGCCAACGTTGTGATGAACGGCGGCCTGTACCCGGCAGAGGAAATTGACGCCCACTATCAGGGGCTGGATGGCACCCTGGCGCCTCTTGGTCACCCGCAGGTAAACGGTCAGTTCGTCTCTGCATTCAGCCCTGAGGGTATCAATCAGGGTCACATCGGCGCATGGAACCGCAACGCCAAGAAGGCTGGTAACCGTGTCTACGTCGAGAAGTGGGTCGATACGGTAGTTGCCAATCAGTCAGAACAGGGGCGAGAGCTTCTTGAGCGCGTAGAGGCAATTCAGCGTGGCGAGGATGTGCCACCGATTCATACCAGCGTGGCCGTGTTTCTCGAAGAGCTTGAGGCTAATGAGCAGCAAAAGGCGCTCGGTGCTAACTGGGTAGCAAAGATTCATTCGATGGATCATGACGCAATCCTGCTGCATGAGGTCGGCGCGGCCACTCCTGAGCAAGGTGTTGGACTGATGGTTAACGCAGACCTGGCAATGCCAATCAAGGCGAACTCAGGAGCGCTGGTAGGTGAATCCTACCGCGAGCGAGAAAGCCGCCTGGACCGTGCCGTTCGCGACAAGTTTGCATCCGGACCAGAAGATTACGCCTGGGTTGCTGACTTCACCGATTCGCAAGTCGTCATTGTGCGCAACGGCGGTAAGGCAGAGGTATTCGGCTACTCCAGCGATGGCGGGAAAATCACCATTGACGACAGCGGCACATCAGTTGCCCGCCAGGAGTCATGGGTGGAAATCGCCGCAAACAAATTCAAATCACTTTTCACATGGCAGGGGAAACCTGCAACCAACCACAAAACGGAGGGCGACATGCCTTTAACCACAGAAGAGAAACAAGAGCTGATCACTGAAATCGGTAAAGGCCTGGCAGCAAATCTCGCAGACGCGCTGAAGCCAATCACTGACAAAGTTGACGCCCTGCAAACCAACCACAACCAACTGGCCGAAACCCTGACCGCCAACTCCCGCGCTGAAGAGAAGACTAAGCGCGAAGCGGTGGCGAAGGTTCACGGTGAAATCGTTGCTAACGCGCTTTCCGGTGAACCACTGGACGCGATGTTTAAATCCCTTGGCTCGGCCGCTCCGCTGGCGGGGAACTCCGCTCAAAGCCAGCAGGAAGCCGGTGCTCCAGACTTCAAAACCTACTTCGGAGGCGCTCAATAATGGCTAGCCGCTATCGTCGCGTTAATATCGACGGTCAGTCTCTGTACAAGACCGAAACCCGCATTGCCGCCGCTGCACTTCTGCCCGGCACTCTGGCAACCATCAACGCAAGCAACCAGTTCGCACAGGCTACCGCGCTGAAAGGACGTGTGTATGTCATCGATGTGGCATATCACCAGGGGCTCAACATTCGCGAGGCTGTTCCTGCTGGCGACTCCGCTATCGGCAACTATGTCGAAGAAGGCCGCGAACTGGCCGTGCTTTGTGCACCTGGTGCGTACAAGAAAGACAGCCCGATCAAGCTCGGCACCAACGGGCAATTCACTCTGGCGACTGCCGACACTGATTCGGTGATTGGCTACTCTCAGGACGAGGCGACTATCGCCGCAAGCTCCACCGACTTCATCCGCGTTCGTTTCCGTGTCGGCACCGTTGCCGCCGCCAGCGCATAATAACAAGAGGACATAACACATGTTTTTCACTCCCGAAACGCTGGCAGTTAACAGCCGTCTGCAAGGTCATTGGGCAGAGCTGTGGGCTAACCGCAACATCTGGAACGCTCAGAACGATGGCATGATTGCAGCTAACCGCTCTTACATGACCAATGAAATGCTGGCTGCTAACGCAGTCGGCGGCCTGACTCGTGACTTCTGGGCTGAAATTGACCGCCAGATTATCCAGTTGCGCGATCAGGAAGTCGGCATGGAAATCGTTAACGACCTGATGGGCGTTCAGACCGTGCTGCCAATCGGCAAGACCGCCAAGCTGTATAACTTCGTCGGCGATATCGCTGATGACGTGAGCATTAGTATGGACGGCCAGCCGCCATACTCCTTCGACCACACTGAGTACGACAGCGATGGCGACCCGATTCCGGTATTCACTGCCGGTTACGGTGTTAACTGGCGTCACGCTGCTGGCCTGCAGACTGTCGGCATTGACCTGGTACTGGACTCGCAGACTGCGAAGATGCGCCAGTTCAACAAGAAGATCGTCAACTTCACGTTGAACGGTGACGCCAAAATCTCAGTGCAGGGCTACAAGGCTCAAGGCCTGAAGAACCACCGTAACACCGTGAAGATTAACCTCGGTGCAGGCGCTGGAGGTGTCAATATTGACCTGACGCAGGCAACAGCTATTGAGCTGATCAACTTCTTCGGCAAAGGCGCATTCGGTCAGACGGCTCGCAACAACAAAGTGGCCGTTTACGATGTGCTTTGGGTATCTCAGGAAATCTGGGCAAACCTGATGCAGCCATATGTTGTTAACGGCGCTGTTACCGGCACTGTCCAGCAAGCTGTTCTGCCGTTCGCGCCGGTTGGCGTTATCAAGCCTACCTTTGCGCTGAAAGGTAACGAGTTCATTGCCTATCAGCGTCGTCAGGACGTGGTTACCCCGCTGGTTGGCATGGCTACCGGTGTTGTTCCGCTGCCGCGCCCGATGCCACAGTCGAACTACAACTTCCAGATCATGTCTGCGATGGGTTTGCAGGTTAAGCGCGATGGAGAAGGCTTGTCCGGTGTTCTTTACGGTGCCAACCTGGCTTAAGGAGGCTATATGGCTAAGTACGAAGTTATCCGCGCATGGCACGGTGTGAAGCTGGGTGATGTCGTGGAAATTGAAGAGTTGCATACTGCGCTTCAGCCAAACGTTCGTCCTCTCAAAGGCGAAGCTGCCGAGTTGAAACCGGCAACTCCATCGGCTGGGACAGAAAACAAGTCGCGGAAAGAAATCATCGCCGGTCGCCTGACTGATCTCGGTATCGAGTTCAAAGGAAACCTCGGTGCTGAAAAGCTTTCTGAGTTGCTGCCAGAAGGCGAGCTTGAAAAGCTCTTCCCAACAGAATAACCGCCGCGAAAGCGGTTTTTTTACGCCCTGTTTAGGCAGGGCCTTTTACCGGGGGAGTCATGGTTACTCTTGAGCAAGCCAAAGAATATCTGACCGGGCAAGGGATTGAGTTGCCTGACTTCATCCTCTTGGCTCTCGTTGAGCAGGCGAACAGTATTCAGGAGTGCCTGGACGCTCATTATCCTGCGGCCACCGCGCTGCTTATTCAGATGTACCTGTTAGGACTGATGGGGCTGGGACAGGGGGATAAGTATTTATCCAGTCAATCAGCCCCATCTGGTGCCTCAAGGTCATTCCGTTATCAGTCGTTCGGCGATCGGTGGTCTGGCGCTACGGCGCTGCTTCGCGGCCTGGATAAATTCGGCTGCGCCAATGGCCTCATCCCACCCGACCCAACCAAGAAGGCCTTTGCTGGCATCTGGATTGGGAAGGGAGGATGCATGTGCAATGGGAGTCGATGATGTGGATATCCATAAAGCAGAGAATGCCTGAGTCATTCATGCGCGTGTGGGTGATGACCGACACCGGCCGGCAGACTACCGGCTACGTCAAAAGTGACGGCGAGTGGTTCATCAACTGCGAGAAAATCCGGGCGACTGGTGCGAAGGTGCTAAGGTGGCGAGAATGAAGGTTATCGGCTGGTCTGTAAGCACAATTGAAATCTGTTCAGGTAGGGTTATTGAGGCATGTTATCCATGCTCAATGGTAAGCGTGGAGGCGAGGTCAGGACAGATGTCCATTCGCATTGATGGCCGTAAAAAGGCTATACCTCCATCAAGGATGTCTTTCAACCCGATACTTGAAGGACGGAAGAATGAGCAGTGTTGCTAACTGGAGCTACACCGCTCCATGCACAATCTGGCGAAACCTCGGCTTTGCTGAGAATGGTGATCCATTAGGCTGGTCAGCTCCAGAAACTATCATGGCTGACTATCAGGGCGGCCTGTCGGCGAAAATCGGCAGCATCGGGACGGAAATCACTGTTAAAAACACCTTCTGGACTGAGTTCGCAGAGGCAAAGCGCGGTGACTACATCCTGATTGGCTCATCGACTGATGCAGACCCGATTAATGCCGGGGCCGATGAAGTGATGCAGGTTATCCGATATGCCGACACCTTTGAGCGCACAGCCGATGACTATGCAATTCTGACCGGAGCTTGATATGGGCGTTAAAGTAAAAGGCGTCAGCCAGGCCAAGCAGAAACTGGATGCTCTACTCGGTGAAGTGCAGGGTAGGAAAGTTGGCCGGGCTATCAAGTCAGCGCTATTCATCATTGGCGCAGATGCGGCAACCATGACCCCCATAGACACCTCTTATCTGGTGAACTCGCAGTATCAGGAGTTGCTGGTCAACGGTACGCGCGTAACCGGTCGCGTCGGATACTCTGCCAACTATGCGGTTTACGTTCATGAGGCATCGGGTAAGCTAAAAGGCAGGCCGAGAGCTAACGGCAGCGGAAACCATTGGGACCCATCAGGCGAACCAAAATTCCTTGAGAAGGCATTCAAGGATAACGCCGACAAGGTGTCCGCCATTATCCGTAAGGAGCTGAGCCTATGACACCTCCAATGTACAAGCGGGTGCGTGATGTCTTTATGGAAAAAGAGCTAATTGGCGAGTTCACTCCGCAAACACTGGCATGGACTGACACCGGGAATAAGATTGATAAATTCATAGTGTTTCGGCCTTCTGGCGGCTCAAATATCGATAAGGATATTGGTGGCGATTACTACGTTATGGTGGATGTCATTTCCGCAGTCGGCAAAGAGAAGTACCAGGACGCAGACGACACCGTTAACCGCATCATCGAGTTCGTGAGGGAAAATCCATTGGTCAGCAAATGCCTCGGCCAGATAACTAATCTCGGCGGCGTACCAGCGCCAGTTCTCACAACAGATAGGCGTCTCGTTTACCGCCTCATGTTCGCCTGTCTCTACGGCAGCGATTAAACAAACACCAAATCAACCAGGTCGCTATGTGCGGCCTTTTTTTATGCTCATAAGAGGCCTAAGACATGGCAAATTGTCAGACCGATAACACAAAACTCTTTGGCCGCGCCGTCATTCTGGAAGTGGCTGACGGTTGCGCCGATACCGTGCCTACAGAAGAAGAGTTCAAGCTTCTGATGCCAGGCACATCCAAGACGTTCGATGCTTCACCAAACACAACGACATCATCTGCTGATGACACCAAGGGCTGGGTGGAAAACATCGTTACTTCAAGCGATCTCACAATTCCTTTTGAGGGTGAAGTGCGCGTAAACGATCGCTCCGATCAGTACGGCGTGTATAAGTTCATCAAGTATTTCTTTGGTGAAATTAATGCTGGTCGCCAGCCTACTGTATGGGTTCGCTTCACTATGGGGCAAATCCAGATTCAGGCATATATGGTTATCACCGCGCTCAGCAATGACGGCGGCACCGATGACATCGTTACCCTGTCCACTGAGTTCAAAGTGTCTGACGGCTCTACCGTACGGGTGACTGACGTTGCTGATGACGTTCCGGTGACCGGCGTTACCGTAGCACCTAAGACGGCATCTATTGCTGTGGGGGCAACTCGCCAACTGAATGCAACCATCGCACCGGTCGATGCCACCGACAAAGCTGTAACCTGGTCATCCTCCGATGCTACAAAAGCAACGGTAAGCAATACCGGCCTGGTGACTGGCGTAGCCGCAGGCACCGTGACCATCACTGCGACCACTGCGGACGGCGCGAAGACCGACACCGCAGCTATCACCGTGACTGCGTAATTAATACAGAGGGTTCATGTGAGCCCTCGATATTAATTATGGGGGAGCAATGACACCTTTAACTGAACTTGGCGAGTTCCTTATTGGCGCAGGCCGCCGCGAATACTTCTTTCGACCGTCCTTCGCCGCAATGACGCGCATAGGCTCTCCAGCAGAGATTGTGCAGGCTTTTTACGATTTAAACCATGACGCAGTGTCACCGTTATTTGCTCGCGCCTATGAGGCTTACGGGAGTGTTCCTGCGTGGCTTATGGAATACGTCAGTAAGCCGGGATTTGCTGATAGGACAATTGGCGCAGCGATTAACATCCTGCAGGCTTGTTGTGAAGATGACTGCTCAGCGCTAACCGGTGCTATGGTGCCAAGCCGTAGCCGTCCCGGAGAATTAATCTGGATGCCCGGAGCGATGTCGTTTGAAGAGATGGTGATGATAGCCAGTTCGCTCATCACCCACGGAATTATCGGCAAAGCTAAGGTGCGCAAGCTGCAGCGCAACGAATCAGGCCAGATGACGCGAGAGTTTCACGCTGTCGAGTACATCAATGCTGCCCGCTCGCATTTCGGCATCTCGAAAGACGAAGCCATGAAGCTGACCATGACAGAATTCCAGTTACTGCTAAACACCAAATATCCTGAGCAGAAGGGCTTCACGAAAGAAGAGTACAACGCCGTTGTTGATGACTATTTCGCGAAGAAGCAACGCAAGCTGGATAAGGCCGCATGACGGTTATTTTGCATTGCCTTGCGCAACTCTTCTGCTAACATTTCCTTACTTTTACTTGCGGGGATAGGGATGTGAAAAAGTATCTTCTGGTTTTGGCACTTATTGCTTTAACTGGTTGTAAGCCGGGCGCTGATAAAGCGATAGAGTTGGCACAAAAAGAAGTATCTTCCGACATGAAAGACCCTGAGAGCGCAAAATTCAGACACATGCGCTTCATACAGCAGGGCGAGAAGGATGGTCTTGTTGGTGGGTTCGTATGCGGAAACGTCAATGCCAAAAACAGTTACGGCGCATATGCCGGATATTCACCTTTCTTCATAGCAATAAGCATGAAGTCAAAGGGTGTCTTCTCCAAAGGCGTAACCTACACAGTGGTAGATAAGAAGGTCTTTTCCACCGAAAAGCCGGACACCATGAATTTGTATAAGGGTACGTGTGGGGAAGATGGCGTGTAGCAAACAGTTAATTCATAGACCTCGCTTCGGCGGGGTTTTTTTATGCTTGGAGATAGCAAATGGCTCAAGATTTGGGTGGTATCTACTATGAAGTAGATCTTGAAACAGGAAATCTGATCGCGTCAGTCAGAAAGACGAAGGGTGAGCTGGATTCCCTATCAAAAAACTCTGACACGCTAAACACCAGTCTGAGTCGCCTATCATCTACCATTAAGCTCGTTATTGCGTCTTCCGCGCTGCGTGAAATGGCTAGCATGGTGCAGAAGTACCAGGAAATGGCTGATCGCGTCCGCATGGCTACCGCCAGTACCGAAGAATTCGACATGGTGCAAAAGCGCCTGCTGAAAACTGCTAATGGCACTTTCCGTTCGCTATCAGAAGCGCAAGAACTTTACATCCGCAGTGCTGATGGCCTTCGCAGCATGGGATATTCAACTCAGCAGGCAATCGATGTTCAGGACTCAATGTCCTATGCATTTGTTAAAAACGCCGCCAGTGCCGACCGGGCCAGCTCAGCAATTAACGCTTTCACAAAGTCTATTAATACCGGAAAGGTTTCTGCTGATCAGTGGGAATCCATTACATCAGCAATACCAAGCGTGATTGAAGATATTGCCAGCGCTAGCAACAAGTCAGCTGCTGATGTTCGAGCGCTTGGTGCTGCAGGGAAGCTCTCAGCAAAACAACTTACAGAAGGCCTTAAGCAATCTCTTGATGCAAACGCTGAATCAGCAAAGGGGATGTCCAATAACCTCACCGATGCCAGCGTGAGAATTAAGACAGCAATCACAGCTGTTCTCGTTGCTGCAGAAAATCAGACAGGGGCTCTACAGTCATTCACTAACGGTCTTATCAGTGCTGCAGATGCAATCCTTTCCTTCAGTGATAACGAAGATGGGATGAAGAATCTGGTAGACGCAACGACTGCTGCAATTACGGTATTCTCGGCTGTAATTGCCAGCCGGTATGTCGGATCATTAGCTGCGGCCACTCAAGCCAAGGTAACTCACGCCGTTGCAACTATTAAGCAGAGAGATGAGGAAATAAGGGCAACCCAGGCGGCTATTGCAAGCGCTCAGGCTGAAATAAAAAACGCCCAGGCAACGATAGCTTCTGAGCAGGCAAAGGCTAGGCAGTTAGCCACGCAGTCAGCCATTAACAAGCAATACGGTCTTGCTGTCAGTTATCAGGCCGAATACGCAGCCATTCAGCAGAAGATCACTGCTGCAGATAACGCAGCTACCGCAGCAAAAGCAAGGCTGGCAGCCGCCACTGAGCTGGCGACAAATCTGAATAAATCCTATGCGGTATCGGCAACTCTTGCGAGAAACGCTCTTGCGTTCATCGGTGGCCCTGCCGGTGCTGCAATGCTGGCAGCATCAGCGATATTCTATTTCTGGCAGCAGGCCAAGCAGGCAAAAGAGGAATCCATTAACTTCGCAGACTCTCTCGATGGTGTAATTGCCAAAATGAGAGAGATGAACCAGGTTCAACTGCAAGGGACTTTGGGTGATATTGCTAAGTCGATATCAGCTCAAAGGGATGCGATTGACGATCTCAATCAATCGGTGGAAGAGGCTCAGACTGAGTATGAGAAATACAACGCGCTTGCTAAACAATTTGGCGTGGAGCAAGACAACAACAACGGATATGTAAAAAACGCTAACAAATGGTTCTTTACTCTGAGTCAGAGGAAAAGAGATCTAAGTGATGCGACAGATAAGCTGAATAAGACGCTTGGGCAGCAGTCTGAAATTCAGGACCAGCTCAACACCAAGGCCAAGGAGTCTGATGCTGCGTTTGATGTTCTTGCAAACAATCTGAGAACAAAAATCCCAAATGCGAGTGAGGCGGCGATTGCGGCAATGGCTGCAACTATGCAGACGCTGGACTCTTTAAATAAAAAAGCTTCTGAATCTGGAAAAGCGGCAGAGCCAGAGCCATCACCAGAAGCCAAGAAGCTGATTCAGAACGCAGAGCGCCGCCTTGCTCTATCAAAACTTGAGGGTGAGGCCAGAGCAAGATTACAGGCTCAGTATGACGCTGAAGATGTTGGGCTGACTGCTAATGACCCTGTTACAAAGCAACTCCAGGATCGTTACGCCCAAACTGAGAAGAACACCAAGGCTCAGAAGGAAGCGAAGAGTGAAGGTAAAAAGTCAGCATCTCAGGCCGAATCAGCAGCTCAGAAGCTTTCAGATTTAAAAAGCAAGTCGGAACTAGCAGCTGAATCCACGAAAGAGCTAAGCAGAGAGCAGACAATCCTGAATGCTCAGCTTTCCCTCGGTAAAGGTGCTACCGAAGCTCAGAAGAAACAAGCCGGAGATTATGCAGCAGAAATATGGGATACGGCTAACGCAATTAAAGCCCAGGCGGCAGCCGAGAAGCTTATCCCGGAGCGACAGGAATCAACTCGCTACACGCAAGAGACTAAAGACCTAAAGACAGCTCTCGACGCTAAGAAGATAACTCAGGACGAGTTCAATCAGGCCACTGAGAGAGCAGAGCAACAGCACCAGGCCAATCTCGCGAAGATACGATCTGATGCGATTGTTAGCCCACAGCAGGAGGCAGCAGGGTCGGTTGATCCGGTTCAGCAGTTGGCTAACGAGAACGCCCGCAAGCTGGCTCTTATCCAGCAGTTTGAACAACAAGGGGTTATTTCTCATCAACAGGCGCTAGAGCTAAGGAATGCCGCTGACCGGCAATACGAGCAGCAGCGACTTGATGCTCAGTGGGAGATTTTCCGCAATCAGAGCCAATCAAACGAACTGCTGGCAGCCTCTCTTGATGGCCTTCAAAGTGGCGCATCCAGTGCTCTCACAGGACTTATCAACGGGACTCAAAGCCTGCAGGAGGCATTCGCAAACATCGGCACAACCATCCTGAACAGCGTCATAAGTAGTTTCGTTCAGATGGGTATCGAGTGGGTGAAAGCTCAGGTAATGGGGCAGGCAGCCGCAACAGCCGCACTAGCATCAACCACCGCACAGGCTACTTTAGCAGCATCTGCATGGGCTCCAGCCGCAGTGAGCGCATCCATAGCAACAATGGGAAGCGCGGCGGGTGTAGGCCAAGCCGCTTATAGTGGCTCTCTTCTCGCTGCCAAAGGTATGGCAGTGGCCGGAGCCCGTAAAAATGGCGGCCCGGTATCTGCCGGTGAAATGTATCGCGTAGGTGAGGGTGGCATGCCTGAGATTTACCAGGCCAACTCCGGTAAGCAGTACATGATTCCTGGCGATAACGGGAAGGTGATCAGCAATAAGGATATGCAGGGCGGAGGCGGAGAGGTAAATAGCATCGTTCAGCACATCACCTTCGAAATAAACACCACAGGCGGCATTGATGACGCGACAATGGCGAAGATGTCCACCATGATGAAGCAAGTCAGCCTTAACACCATACGCGACCAGCAGCGGCCAAACGGACTACTGCAGAGGAGCAGATAATGCCTGAGATATTCACCTGGAAGCCTGAGCGAGGCTACACCGTCAGCAGGCAGCCAAACGTTGCAGTGGTTAAGCTTGGCGACGGTTATGAGCAGCGGCAGGTAAAAGGCATCAATCCTTTAATGGATAGCTACTCGCTGACCTTCAAAGGAACTGATGGCCTGTGCGGTAGAGCTAACATCGCTAAGGCTGTCGATGTCTTCCTGAAAGCCAGAATGTCTGTGGAGGCGTTCTACTGGACGCCATCTGACACTGGAGTGCAACTACTGTTTGTGTGCCGGTCGTGGAGCACCACAAAGACCGGGCCACACTACGAACTTACGGCCACATTTGAACAGGTACCACGATAGCCACCTCAGGGTGGCTTTTTAATGGGAGTTATCCGTGCGCGACATACCAGCAGAATTAATTATTGAGAGCGTTGACGCTGGCGTTGGCGCGTTTATCGACCTGTTTGAGGCAGACCTGCAGCCTTATGGCGGCGACGTTGTTCGCTTCCATTCAGGAGCGAATGGCTTCTACACTGACGTAATCTGGAAGGGGCGGGCATACCCGGCTTACCCGATAGCAGTCGAAGGCTTTGAGATGAAAAACGAAGGGACGTATGCGCGGCCAACGATGGCAGTGGCAAACGTTTCTGGCCTTATAACGGGTATTAACAGCGACTTTGACGACATGCTAGGAGTCGTCATTACCCGCCGCCAGGTTCCGGTTAAACATCTTGACGCGGTTAACTTCCCGAACGGCAACCCTGATGCCGACCCCACAAAGGAGGCAGTATCCCGCTACATCGTGGAAGAGATGACCGAAGAGACATTTGAGCAGGTCACTTACTCACTGGCCACTCCTGTTGACTGCGATAACGCAATTATCCCGGCGCGGACAATTCTGGCTGACGTGTGTCAGTGGGTGTACCGGGGGGGAAGGCTGTCGCTATGACGGGCCGCCAGTAGCAGATGAGCGAGACAGTCCAACAATCGACCCGAACCGTGACCGGTGCTCTCACCGTCGATCTGGTTGCAGGATGCGATTCAAACGCCCCGAACCAATGCCAATCAGCAGTTTCCCTGGCTCTCAGAAGGTTTCCTGATGCAAGAGTGTATCGACTATGCGGCAACGTCGCAGGATGAAGTGTGCGGTCTGATCATCGACGGCAATCGCCTTTTTCGCTGTCGTAACGCACATCCCGAGCCGCATAACCAGTTCCGCATCAATGATTATGACTGGCTGGCAGCAGAAGATGAAGGTGAAGTAACCGCAGTAATTCACTCGCATCCGGCAGGCGGCCCGGTGCTTTCAGCTAATGACCGTCGAGCTCAACTGGCGACGGGGCTTGAATGGTGGCTGGCAGCCAATGGCCGACTAATGAAGTTCAGGCCGGTGCCGCACCTGCTGGGGCGTAAGTTCGAGCACGGGACATCTGATTGCTATTCCATCTTCAGGGATGCTTACCACCTGTGCGGAATTGATTTGCCAGACTTCGAGCGCACTAACGGGTGGTGGCTGCGAGGCGAGAACCTATACCTTAAAAACCTCGAAGTTAACGGGTTTATCGCGGTGGCTGCAGAAGATATTCAGGCAGGCGATATCATCATCCGGGTTCCATTTCCCGGTTGCGATCCTTGTCACGCGATGATTTATCTTGGCGATGGAAGGGTTCTTCATCACGATTGCCAGGGGTATATCAGTCGGAGTGAGCCCTACAGACTTGCGTACATGCGGCAAACACATTCCATATGGAGACATCACCAATGCTCATCTTTAGATTTGCGGGGAATTTACGAAGACATTTCCGCCAAATCACTATGAACGTTTTCACTCCCGCCCAAGGGCTAAGGCTTCTGATTGCCCAATGCCCGGAGCTTAAGAAAGACCTTATGAAAACACGAGTGAGGTTGCGTCTAGCTGGGGAGGAGATATCTGAGGATTCGATAGACTGGCAGATGGACAGAGAACTGAAGCCAGGCTCGACAGTTCTATTTGTGCCAGTAATTGAAGGGTCAGCCATTGGAGTGGCCGCGTGGGTTCTTGTGGCCGTTACCGTGGCTTCGGTTGCCTATTCGGTTTATATGGCGAGAAACCTGAAAAACAGAACTTCAGCAGAGGCTGCGCAAACAAACAGCATCACAAACAACTCATTTACCAGCGCTGAAAACCGAATAGGACAGGGTAGGCCAGTTCCAATCCTTCTTGGAGAAATGGTCGTCGGCAGTAATGTCATATCCCTCGGGATAGACACGACAAACAATATGGACTGGCAAGAGTCGATTAGCTAACAGGCCACCTCCGGGTGGCTTTTTTATTTCCGGAGAACGCGATGTCATCAGGCGGCGGCAAGGCTTCAACACCAACACTCATTAACGATAACCTGCGCTCAAAGCAATTCCTGAAGGTGCTCGACCTTATCAGCGAGGGGCCAATATACGGGCCTGTAGACCAAAGCCATCTTTCGTCCTTCCTGCTTAACAAGACGCCGGTAACCAGTGTTAATGGCGACACCAACATCAACGGCGTAAGTGTGGCATGGCGGCCAGGCTCTGAAACTCAGTCTCCGATTAATGGTTTTTCGGCGATTGAGGCGACAACCATCGTCAACAACGATGTCACTTTTAATACGCCGCTGGTAAGGACTGTTTCTGATGTTGATGTGACAAGGGTTCGTCTGAATATCGGCGTGCGTAGCCTTGTGGAGCAGGACACTAAGGGAAACCAGAAGAACACATCAGTTTCCATGTCCATTGACGTACGCACCGGTAACAGCGCTTTCCAGCCAGTTAAAACAGTAACCATTGGTCCTAACAAGATTTCCGGTGAATACCTGGAGGCGCATGTGATAGATGCGCCGGAAGCGAAACCATTTGATATTCGTGTTCGCCGTATTACACCAGACAGCACCAGTGACCTGTTGAGCAACGGAACCGTATGGAATAGTTATACTGAAATCACTGACGACAACCTATCTTATCCTTTTAGTGCGGTAGTTGGAGCCGTCATTGACCGCGACCAGTACACCGACACTCCGACGCGCACTTATCATTTGCGCGGGCTGATTGTTGATGTTCCGGATAATTACGATCCGGTTTCTCGAACTTATACCGGCCTGTGGCTTGGCGGCTTCAAGAAGGCATGGACGAATAACCCAGCCTGGCTTTTCAGGGCGCTAGTGACAAACAATCGATTCGGCCTGGCTCGCCGGGCAGGCTACATCGATGTTGATGACGGTTCGCTCTATATCCTTTCCCAATACTGCGACCAGCTGGTAAACGATGGGTATGGCGGTAAAGAGCCGCGTCATATTCTCAATGCCTACATCACAGAACAATCCAGCGCTCGAGAAATACTGGATAAGATTGCCGGGATGTTTCGCGGCGTTGCGCTGTGGGATGGCATGCGCCTAACCGTGATGCTTGACGCCCCTCAAGACCCGATAGCAGCTATCAGTAACGCTAACGTAGTGGATGGGAAATTCAGCTATAGCTCAGTGAAACAGTCTGAGAGATATAACGCTGTTGTGGTTTCATGGACCGATCCAAATAACGGCTGGCAGGACGCAAAGGAATACGTATCGGACGACACGTTGATAAGCCAAAGTGGGAAGTACAACGAAACAACCATTGAGGCATTCGGTGCGACATCTCGCGGCCAGGCGTGGCGGGCTGGTAAGTGGTTGCTGGAAACGGCAAAGCGCGAGAACAAGCGCGTAACGTTCCAGATGGCCCGTGATGCTATCGCTTTCACGCCAGGTGACATTGTTGAGGTAATGGATAACAACCACGCTGCAGCGCGTCTCGGTGGTCGTATCATATCTCACTCTGGCTCTACCATTACCGTCGACGCTGATGTATCTGAGCTTGCTAGCTCTGGTGATGGCATGTCCATTATGGGAAGCAACGGGAAGTTGGTTAAGTACGAAATTGCCAGCGTGTCCGGCGATAAAATCACGCTTCGCACCGTTCCTGCGTGGGTTAAAGACGGCACTGTATTCGTTATCTCAACAGCGAAAGTCAAAACGCGACTGTGGAAAATCCTTGGCGTTGCAGAGACAGAAAACAACTCCGTCTACAGCATAACTGCAGGGCTTCACGACCCAAATAAGCAGGCCGTTGTTGATGAAGGTGCAGTCTTCGAGATACCGAATGATACCCTAAATGGTTATCGCGTCCCGAACATCGAAAACCTGCGCATTATCAACACCAATTCAGAGACAGTTCAGGTTACTGCCACCTGGGAGACGGCGACCACAACGCGCAAAATCACCTTCGAGCTGACCGTATACACCGAAGATGGGAAGGTTGTATCGCAGTACGAAACAGAACAGTTCCGTTATGAGTTTTACGGGATAGATGCAGGGCGCTACTCGTTGGGTGTTCGTGGCCGCAACGACAACGGAATGAAGGGCGCTGAAACACAGGTGAGTCTTGTTATTGGCTCTCCGGTTGCGCCAAGTTCTGTGCGGTGGGTTCCTGCAGTACTCCAGGCAACCATCATACCTGTGGTGGCGGTAACCCTTTCCTCAGATACAAGCTTTGAGTTCTGGTATTCAGGCGAAACTCCAATATCAGACTTCAATGAAATTGAAGATAAGGCTCAGTTCCTTGGCCGAGGTTTCCAGTGGACCATAGGCCAGTTAAAAGTCGACCACACCTATTACGTGTATGTCAGGACTCGCAACGCATTTGGTGTGTCTGGGTTTATCCAGGCTGAAGGAAAGCCAGAGGATGACTTTGGAGAAATCACGGATCAAATCCTTAAGGAAATAGAAGAGTCTGACGTTTTCAAAGACTTAATCGAAAACGCTGTCGATAGTAGTGAGAAGATAGCGGAGCTGGCGGGGGCGATAAAGGATAACGCCGATGGCCTTGCGGCAGCGGTGGGCTCAAACAAGCAGACAGCAGAAGCCATCATCCACAACGCGATGGCAATTGCAGACGTTGTCACCCGCCAGACAGCTCAGAACGGCGCTAACTCAGCTACGTTCGAGCAGCTGCGCGAAGTCATTGCGAACGAGACGGAAGCTCGCGTAACTGATGTGAAGCGACTTGAGGCTGAGACAGAGCAAAATTCCGCTGGAGTAACTGAGGTTCGCCAGGCCATTGCAGATGAGAAGGAAGCTCGAGCGACAGCGGTTAATCAGCTCACTGCGGCAACGAAAGTAGTGTCTGACAAAGCCGACGCCGCGGCTGCGGTGGGGGCTGAAAATACCGCGTCTATAACTGAGCTGGATCAGGCGGTGACAACCCTGGATTCTGCAATGTCATCCCGACTGAGTGAGCTTGCAGCCCAGACCGAACGAGGCTCTGCCGGCGCCCAGAATAATGCCATCGCGCTTATCACTAACACTCTTGCTCAGGTCAATATGCGCACGACGATGAGCGTGCAATACGGCGATAACAAAGCTGGGATTGAGCGCGTCGATAACGTGATGGCCGATGCCAGCAAAGCCGTTGCTGAGTCGCTTAAAACGCTGGATGCGAGCGCGGGTGGCGGGAGCGCTAATTCTACGGACTTCGCGCAGGTCATGGCTGATTACTCCCAGGTATCAGCGACGAAAATTAACTCACTCACTGTCACTGTCGAGGGGCAACAGGCTGTAATTTCAGACAACTCCAAAATCATTGCCGATATCAACGGTAATTTAAATGCATCGCGCACGATTAAGGTCGCTGTGGATGCAAATGGCCACTCGTACATGGCCGGAATCGGGATCGGTATTGGCAACGAGTCCGGTATTACGCAGTCACAAATAATCGCGCTGGCTGACAGGTTTGCAATTATGAGCCAGGTTGGCGGGACTGTTTCTTTACCGTTTGTTATTCAGAACGGCCAGGTATTTATTAACGACGCATTCTTCCGCAATGCCAGCATCGACTTTGCAAAAATCACCGACACTCTGCAATCTAGCAATTATGTCGCTGGCGTTTCGGGATGGAAGTGGGGCAAGGATGGGACTATGCAGAACTTTGGCACTGATGGTAAGGGGGCGATGAAGCAGACAAATATAACCACTAGCGTCAGGGACGAAAATGGCGTCTTGAGGTATCAGCACGGGCTAATAACGGGGGTATTTTGATGCAGTGGGGTGTGCAAACATGGGATGGCAATGGCAGGCCTAATAATTACGGAGTTAGGCCTGTTTCCGTCCTTGGGATGATATCTTTGTCATCAGGGCAAACTTCTGGGACATATCAATTTCAGGTCCCAGATGGTTACAAGATTGGATTTACTCAAAGCCTTGCTGGAAGTTCAGTTGGCATTGGCAGGAGAATAACAAAATCTGTAAATTCTATAAATATCTCCCCAGCAACCGCTGCTGGGCCTGATAATTACTCTGCATCTGAGATTACATTAATTGTTTTCATGGAGAAGATATAATGTCTGAGTATGGTGTTTTTTTTCTCACAGAAAGCGGACAGCCATTTATCACGCCATCATCAACACCGATGGCTCTCCACTCAAAGCGATCTATACCATCACATCAAAATGGAACGTCACATGTCGTCAATGAAAACATACAAATTGACACATCGATGATAATAATGCCATTTGTCTTGGCAACGGCGCCAGCAGTAGGGTCTGTGGCGTGCGCCGTGTCAAAGCAAAATGGATTCATCTCTGTTTCCGGATCAAATATGGCAGGGCATCCTTTTTCTCTTGATGTTTATATATTTGCAATATTCCCACAGCCAATGCCAGCATCAAAGTACGGGGTGGCGATATGGGATTCATCAGGAAAGCTAATACTTACACATGAAACAAAAGTTCTGACTGACTTGATCACTGTTGGGCAAAGAGGAACTAGCAATAGTGGAATTACTATAGACGAAACTTTATCAGGCAGGTGGGCTATAGCTCCTGAAATGACAGGACAGCTCATCTACAACGCCAATGGAAGGCCGTCAAGTGTATCGGCATATACAAGTGCAATTTACGCAAATGGAAATACCAGAGTCACATCATCGACATCATCTTCTGGGGCGGGAGAATTGATTGGGGTTTCCAGTAACTGGAACAGCATTACCGCTGTCAACGTATCTCAGTACGATTGACTTACCCCATCAATAACCGGATTTGATTATTACAAATTTGAACATGAAATTTGATTATTTGCATGTGCTACTTTTGAAGCCTGATGCGCTTACCCACTTCCAGTTGAAAGGATATCCAGCTTTATATTCAGTCTGGCTGGCAATCTTTCTTACGCCGTAAATTTGTACGGTTGAGTCCGAACCTCCAATATTTGCCTGAGCAGTACATACTGGATCTTGCTTTTCGATAATTCCGGCGCAACCAGATAAAGCAATTACAGAGGCAAGGGATAGTGATTTGAATAATTTCATTTATTAATTCCTTTCATGATGGTTTTGATAACCAAAGAAAATACGATTGCTTTTCTATGGCTGGTAAATTACACGCCACGCTGGTTTTGTAAACAAATAAACATAACCCCTACCAGAAAAGGCAGGGGAGCTAATCTATACCCGGAGAAAACATGATTTATACGACTGGCACAATCGCAGTAAACGGAAACACAGTTACCGGCACCGGCACTAACTTCACAGCGCCGGGCTCGCTCATTCGCGTCGGCTGCACGCTCATTGCAATGTCAACGCCGGTGCAGGTTCTACAAATAACATCTATCGACAGCGCCACGCAGTTGACTGTAACGCCAGCTGCGAACCCGGCGCTGCCGGCAGGAACGCGCTATTCGATTCTGCTTAGCGATAGCCTGAGCGTTGACGGGCTCGCGCAGAGCATTGCCGAAACATTCACGATGTATCAGCGGTATATGAGTGGCTTCGCTGACGTGATGAATGCCAGCGGTGACGTGACTATCACGATCAACGGGCAGCAGGTTACTGTACCGGGCCAGAAGTCCCTGGCGAAGAAAGGCAACAACAGCGACATCACTTCTCTCACCGGTCTGACTACAGCGCTCAGCGTTGCTCAAGGGGGTACTGGAGGTAAGACACCAGAAGATGCCAGAACGGGTATGGGGATAACAAACAAGCAGCTTAACTCTCTGGACGGAAAAAGCGGTGGCTCTGTTACCGGCGGCATTACAAATGAAGCCAAAGGAATGACACTCCGATCTTCCGACTCCTCTCAAGGGTGGTTCTACTCGCTAGATTTCCAGGCAGGCCAAGGGAACAATGTAACTTTTGCGAGGATATACCAGAGCAATGGCGGTATTAATTTAAACGTCGGCGTAAACGGAACGGCAAAATTCAATACATTTGACGCTAACGGCAATTATTTTTGCCAGGGAAATATTACTTGTGTCGCGCTCACTCAAACATCCGACGCAGATAAAAAAGATAAGATTGAAAAAATCACATCAGCACTGGACAAGGTCAGTGAACTGGACGGGGTGACTTACGTTCTGAACGATACGGGCATGCCATCCGCTGGCGTGTTAGCTGACGCTCTTTTAAAGGTGCTGCCAGAGTGCGTAGGTTCGGTTTTCGATGATCACGATATCTACGAGGATGTGGAGGAAGAAAACGCGGATGGTGAAACCGTCACTGTGCGTCGACTCATTCATAAACGTGATGACAGCAAGCGCAGTTATACAGTCGAGTACTCCGGCGTTATCGCGCTGTGCGTTGAAGCGATCAAAGAGCTTAACGAGACTGTAAAGCTACAGCAGCAGAGAATTGACGAGCTGTCAGGGAAAAAATAAATCATCAGCCAGCCAAGATTTTCGGTTTGTGATGCCTCCCCGCGCATCGAGATGGGTGTGGGGCATCCATGGGGCAAAAAATTAGCGCAAAACAACTCAAAACCACGGATGGCGTCGATTCGTCTTGCGCTAATGCATTGCTTTGCTCCTACTTTCAACCAACATCAGACCGCATCAGCTTCCTGTGGTGGCCTATCCTCAACAAGCCTGAGTGGGCTGACTAGAGCTTTACGCTTCGGTAAGCGGTGAGGATAAAAATAAATCCTTCTTATAACTAATTCTGTGATAGGATGGATTTTCAATAACCAAAATAAGAGAGATTTATCCTGAATTTACAATTCCAGTGTCCGTCATGCGGCGGATCGCAGTATCGCACTTCCCCCTACGATGTCCGAGAATCAAATCCCCATGGCGCAGTCTGTATCTTTTGCAAATCCGCAATGCAGGTTTCTGCTCATCGTCCGCTGAATGTGACTTTCGCCGGTTTTAACCCGCTGGCGCAGCAGCCTTTGGCTTCTTCCCAGCCGTGCTGTTAAGCTCCCTTCTTTAAAGGAGGAAAAATGAAAAAAGTTTCGACTATTATGGGCATACTGCTGCTTAGCGGCTGTGCGACCGCAGAGCGTGAAGCCCCGAAGCCACCGCACAGCATGGGAATGGCTAACCCGCTTCGGTTTACTGCGAGGAAAAAGGCGGTAAATCCATCATTGTGAAATCGCCGCAGGGCGAGAGGGGTGACTGTTTGCTGCCCGGAGGAGAACGAATCGACGAATGGACGCTGTACCGTCGCGATCACTCCTGAAAAAAAATAACCCACCGAGAGGTGGGTTATTTGTCTACGGAGCTCGCTAACTTAGCGGCCAAACAGATCGCGACGCTTAGGCTTGAAGAACTGAGCAATCAGCACCAGCACCGCAATAACCAGGAAGACGACGAAGATCCCGAGCAGCCACTGCACCATATCCAGCGACAGGAATTCCCACTGGCGCACGGAGCAGTCACCGCTCGCCACGAAGACCTGAGGCAGCCATTTGTCCAGCGGCAACCAGCTCGGAAAACGGGCAAAGAAATCACAGGTCACGAACGGGGAAGGATGCAGCTGCAGCATGGTATGTTCCCATGCCAGCTGAACGCCTTTCCCTGCGCTGTACAACCAGATTGCCAGCGCGCCATAGCGCAGCGGACTTTTAGGCGCAATGGCGCCGACCAGGCCTGCGCCCATCACGCCAAACAGCGCGCAACGTTCATAAATACACATCACACAAGGTTTCAGCCCCATAACGTGCTGAAACCACAACGCTACCATCTCAAGTGCAAACGCCGTAAAGGCCAGAAGCAGCCAGGCGGTGCGCCCAAGAGAGCATTGGTTTAAATATCGCAACATAATCAGTTTCCCTGCAGCATGCGTAGAATCGGCAGTGTAAACCAATTCCTTTTATGCGCCACTAGCGCAGACGAAAATAACGTACTAATCGGATGTTTATAAGGAAAAAATTTGTAACGGGAAGCTCATTTCTCGTCAAATTACCTTAATGCGGCGCAGCCAGAGTGTCCGGCGTGATTAACCAGCCGCTGGCAAGCATCCATTCGGTGGCCGGCGTCAACGTGTATTCCACGCACAGCAGCCCCACAAGCGTCAGAACTAAAGTGTAAGGGAGAGCCATGATCACCATCCTTCCGTATGAGAGACGAATCAGCGGCGCCAGCGCAGACGTTAGCAGGAACAGGAATGCCGCCTGACCGTTAGGTGTCGCTACGGAGGGAAGGTTTGTCCCGGTATTGATCGCTACCGCCAACAGCTCAAACTGCTTCATATCAATCGCGCCACTCTGCAGCGCAGTTTTCGCTTCGTTAATATAAACGGTCCCGACAAAGACATTATCCGAGATGGAAGACAGCAGGCCGTTAAAGATATAAAACAGCGACAGCTGAGCGTGCGGAGAGGCATTCAGGACATACTGGATTATCGGGCTAAACAGATGCTGGTCGATGATCACCGCCACGATGGTGAAGAAAACGGTGAGCAGGGCGGTGAACGGTAGCGCTTCGGTAAACGCTTTGCCGATGGCGTGCTCGTCCGTCACGCCGCACAGCGAGGTGGCGAGAATAATCACCGTCAGCCCAATGAGGCCGACTTCTGCGAGGTGTAAAGCCAGAGCGATAATCAGCCAGACGCCGATCAGCGCCTGGATCAGCAGCTTCATCTTGTCTTGTCTGGTTCGCTTGTTTGCGCTTCGGGCGTCAAAGTCGTGCAGGATACCGCGCACTTTTTCCGGCAGCGTTTGCCCGTAGCCAAACACTTTAAAACGCTCCAGCAGCACGCAGGTTAGCAGGCCGCAAATCAGCACCGGTACCGTCACCGGCATCATCCGCAGAAAGAAATCACCGAAGTGCCAGCCGGCATTTTTAGCAATAATCAGGTTTTGTGGTTCGCCGACCATGGTCATCACCCCGCCGAGCGCAGTACCTACACCCGCATGCATCATCAGGCTGCGCAGGAAAGCCCGGAATTGCTCAAGGATCTCCCGGCTGTCCGTTTGAATGCGGCTATCGTCCTGAAGGTTGCTGTCATCCTGGGCTTCAGAGACCACGCGGTGGTAGATGCTGTAGAACCCAACGGCAACGCTGATGACAACGGCAACCACGGTCAGGGCATCAAGAAACGCGGACAGAAACGCAGCGGCGACGCAAAAGGCCAGCGAGAGCGCGGTCTTGGAGCGAATGCCCAGCAGCAGCCGGGTAAAGAGCAGCAGCAACAGCTGCTTCATGAAGTAAATCCCGGCCACCATGAACATCAGCAGCAGCAGAACTTCAAGGTTAGAGGCGATCTCGGCGCGAACGTGGTCGGGGTTGGTCATCCCCACCAGCACGGCCTCAATGGCCAGCAGGCCGCCCGGCAATAGCGGGTAGCACTTCAGCGCCATGGCCAGGGCGAAGATGAACTCAACGACCAGCATCCAGCCCGCGACAAACGGGCTGACAAACCAGAAGACCAGCGGATTAACCACTAAAAAGAGAATCAGCGTTAGCTTGTACCAGTCAGGGGATTGACCCAAAAAATTGCGGTACAGCGCCCGCCCAGAGGACATTTCCATCGTATAATTACCATTATCCGTTGTATTATGTTGATGTTTAAAATATAACCCTGCAGGGTACTCGTATAAGACTCGCGCGATCAAGCCGCAGGAAATTCTGAGTTACGGCATTTATCGTCAAAATTCAACGCCGATCCCGCATTTGCACGTCGCCCCCGCTATCTGGCGTGCATGGCATCTGGTATGATGAGTCCAATTTGCAAAACCTGAGTAATGGAAATCTTACTATGGTCATTAAGGCGCAGAGCCCAGCGGGTTTCGCGGAAGAGTATATTATAGAAAGTATCTGGAACAGTCGTTTTCCGCCGGGCTCTATCCTGCCGGCCGAGCGCGAATTGTCAGAACTGATTGGCGTTACGCGAACCACACTACGTGAAGTGCTTCAGCGTCTTGCTCGCGACGGCTGGTTGACTATCCAGCACGGGAAACCAACCCGCGTTAACAATTTCTGGGAAACGTCCGGCTTAAACATCCTGGAAACGCTGGCGCGTCTGGATCACGATAGCGTGCCGCAGCTGATTGATAATCTGCTCTCTGTGCGTACCAATATCTCAACGATATTTATCCGCACGGCGATTCGTCAGTATCCGGAAAAAGCGCAGGAAGTGCTGGCTACCGCCGCCAGGGTTGAAGACCATGCGGATGCCTTCGCCGAGCTGGATTACAACATTTTCCGCGGTCTGGCGTTTGCGTCAGGTAACCCGATTTATGGTCTTATCCTTAACGGTATGAAAGGGCTGTACACCCGCATCGGGCGTCACTATTTTTCAAACCCTGAAGCCCGTAGCCTGGCGCTTGGCTTTTACCATCGGCTGGCGGAGATTTGCCAGCAGGGTGTTTACGATCAGGTCTTTGATACCGTGCGTAATTACGGCCGCGAGAGCGGCGAGATCTGGCACCGTATGCAGAAAAACCTGCCCGGTGATTTAGCGATGCACAGTCGTTAATCTCGTGAAAGAGAAAACGCTTCCCCAGGGAAGCGTTTTTTTTGCTCTGACACTGAGCGTTAAAGCGAATTTTTCTGCGGGCAACGCTCCAGCAGCTCGACGCTGCCGTCCATGTTTTGCTGCTCCAGAATAACGTCGAATCCCCACAGGCGATGCACGTGCTTGAGCACCTCACGGCGGCCTTTATCCAACGGTGCACGGTTGTGCGGAATATAGCGCAGCGTTAATGAGCGATCTCCCCGCAGATCCACATCCCAGACCTGAATGTTCGGCTCCAGGTTGCTCAGGTTGTACTGGGCGGACAGTTGAGCGCGTATTTCCCGGTAGCCCTCTTCGTTATGGATGGCCGAAATTTCCAGATAATTATTGCGGTCGTCATCCAGCACGGTGAACAGACGGAAGTCCCGCATCAGCTTGGGGGACAGGAACTGGCTGATAAAGCTCTCATCCTTGAAGTCGCGCATGGCGAAATGCAGGGTCTCCAGCCAGTCTTTCCCGGCAATATCCGGGAACCAGTAGCGGTCTTCTTCAGTGGGCGACTGGCAGATGCGCTTAATGTCCTGGAACATCGCGAAGCCAAGGGCGTAAGGGTTAATGCCGTTATACCACGGGCTGTTATACGGCGGCTGAAACACCACGTTTGTATGGCTATGGAGAAACTCCAGCATAAAGCGGTCGCTGACCTTTCCCTCGTCATACAGATGATTAAGAATGGTGTAATGCCAGAATGTCGCCCAGCCTTCATTCATCACCTGAGTTTGTTTTTGCGGATAAAAATACTGGCTGACCTTCCGCACGATGCGCAGGACTTCGCGCTGCCATGGCTCCAGCAGCGGAGCGTTTTTCTCCATAAAATAGAGCAGATTTTCCTGCGGTTCAGAGGGGAAGCGGTGGGCGGACTCCGCCGTTTTTTCCTCTTCCCTGCGCGGCAGCGTGCGCCACAGCGTATTCACCTGGCTTTGCAGATACTCTTCACGGCTTTTCTGGCGTGCTTTCTCCTCCTGCAGCGAGATCTTCTGCGGGCGTTTGTAGCGGTCCACGCCGTAGTTCATCAGCGCGTGGCATGAGTCCAGCAGGCGCTCCACCTCATCAACGCCATAGCGTTCTTCGCACTGGGTGATGTAGTTTTTAGCGAAAATCAGGTAGTCAATGATCGAGCTGGCGTCTGTCCAGCTACGGAACAGGTAGTTGTTTTTAAAGAAGGAGTTATGGCCGTAGCAGGCATGAGCGATAACCAGCGCCTGCATGGTGATGGTGTTCTCCTCCATCAAATAGGCGATACAAGGATTGGAGTTGATGACGATTTCATACGCCAGCCCCTGCTGGCCGTGCTTGTAGAGGCGCTCGGTCTCGATGAACTTTTTACCAAACGACCAGTGCGGATAGTTAATCGGCATCCCGACGCTGGAGTAGGCATCCATCATCTGCTCTGAGGTAATCACCTCGATCTGGTGGGGATAGGTGTCCAGCCTGTAGAGCTTTGCCACCCGGTCAATCTCGGCCAGGTAGGTGTCCAGTAGCTCAAACGTCCAGTCGGGTCCGTCGCTCAGACGGTTGGGATCCTTTGTGGCGAAATCAGTAACGGTAGCCATCAGCGCGCCCTCATTGTTTTCAACTTTCTCTGGATGGAAAGCCTCACTTTCAAGAATAGACAACTCCTGAAAGATAGCGCCGACAAGTAAAATTTTTTCTTCGCGATTTATCGATCCTGATGGCCGGGTTTTTGTTTGCATTGCGGGATTTTATCCTGGTAAACATGCTTTCCCGTACAGGAGATGCTAATTATCCCGTGCCAGCGCTGGCGGGCAAGTCTGTGAGTTTTGTCACCATAATAAAGCCGTATGTTGAATAACATATTCAACTGAGTTATCAATATGTAATCAGAATATTATTCTTTTAGCTAAATGCGGAGCAGATATGCGTGTTGTGGTGCTGGGAAGTGGTGTCGTTGGCGTAGCGAGCGCCTGGTATTTACGTCAGGCCGGGCATGAAGTCACCGTTATCGATCGCGAATCAGGGCCGGCGCAGGAAACCAGCGCCGCCAACGCCGGGCAGATCTCACCGGGCTATGCGGCGCCGTGGGCGGCTCCGGGCGTGCCGCTAAAAGCCATCAAGTGGATGTTCCAGCGCCATGCGCCGCTGGCCATTAGCCTCGACGGCACGCAGTTCCAGCTAAAGTGGATGTGGCAGATGCTTCGCAACTGCGATACCCGCCACTACATGGAAAACAAGGGGCGCATGGTGCGGCTCGCCGAATACAGCCGTGATTGCCTGAAAGAGCTGCGCCACGCCATCGGTATTCAGTATGAAGGACGGCAGGGCGGGACTTTGCAGCTGTTCCGCACCGCCCAGCAGTATGAGAGCGCGGCAAAGGATATCGCAGTGCTGAAAGAGGCTGGCGTGCCGTATGAACTTCTGGAGGCCAGCCAGCTTAATCGCGTGGAGCCGGCGCTGGCTGACGTTGCGCATAAACTTACCGGCGGGCTGCGTCTACCCAACGATGAAACCGGCGACTGCCAGCTGTTTACCCAAAATCTGGCGCGGATGGCGGCGGAGGCGGGCGTTGAGTTTCGCTTCAATACGCCGGTCGATCGTCTGCTGTACGAAAATCAGCAAATCAGCGGCGTGCAGTGCGGCCAGGAAGTGGTTAAGGGCGATGCCTATGTCGTTGCTTTTGGCTCCTATTCTACCGGCCTGCTAAAGGGCATCGCCGATATTCCGGTCTATCCCTTAAAAGGCTACTCGCTGACCATCCCAATTGCAGACGAGCAGGGGGCGCCGGTCTCAACCATTCTCGACGAGACCTATAAAATTGCCATTACCCGCTTCGATAGCCGCATACGCGTTGGTGGAATGGCGGAAATCGTCGGCTTTAATACCGACCTGTTACAGCCGCGCCGTGAAACCCTTGAGATGGTTGTGCGGGATCTCTATCCGCGCGGTGGGCACGTAGAGCAGGCCACATTCTGGACCGGCCTGCGCCCAATGACGCCAGACGGGACGCCGATTGTGGGGCGTACGCCATTCAAAAATCTCTGGCTGAATACCGGGCACGGCACGCTGGGCTGGACCATGGCCTGTGGCTCAGGCCAGATGCTGAGCGACCTGATCTCCGGGCGCACTCCGGCGATACCGAGCGAAGATTTAGGTATTGCCCGCTATGCTGAGGGTTTCACGCCGCTGAGCGCCCGTCAGCTTCACGGCGCACATAACTAAAAGGAGCCGTCATGTCCCGTCCTGTCATAGCGACGCTGGATCTCACTGCGCTGCGCAATAATCTCGATGTGGTGCGCAGAGCCGCACCGCATTCTCGCGTGTGGTCGGTTGTTAAGGCCAATGCCTACGGCCACGGCCTTGACCGCGTCTGGTCGGCGCTTAGCGCGACGGATGGCTTCGCGATGCTCAATCTTGAAGAGGCCATTTTGCTGCGTGAACGCGGCTGGAAGGGGCCGATCCTGATGCTGGAAGGTTTTTTCCACGCCGATGAGCTGGCGCTGTTTGATAAGTACCGTCTTACTACCAGCCTGCACAGCAACTGGCAGGTTAAAGCGCTGGCGAACGCAAAGCTCAGCTCACCGCTGGATGTTTATCTCAAAATTAACAGCGGGATGAACCGGCTGGGCTTTACGCCCGACCGTGTGCACAGCATCTGGCAGAAACTGCGTGAGATACGTAATGTGGGTCAACTTACCCTGATGGCACATTTTGCCGACGCCGAGCTGCCTGAGGGCATCGCTGAGCCGATGAAACACATTGAGCAAGCCGCAGAGGGTATTGATGCTCCGCGCTCGCTGTCAAACTCTGCAGCGACTTTATGGCATCCGGAAGCCCATTTTGACTGGGTTCGTCCGGGCATCATCCTGTACGGCGCCTCCCCAAGCGGGCTGTGGCAGGATGTCGCGACCAGCGGGATACGGCCGGTAATGACCTTAGGCAGCCAGATTATTGGTATCCAGAATCTAAAAGCGGGCGATACGGTGGGCTATGGTAGCCGCTACAGAGCCAGCGGCGAACAGCGTATTGGTATCGTGGCCGGGGGTTATGCCGATGGTTACCCGCGCATCGCTCCGGACGGTACGCCGGTGATGGTGGACGGCGTGATGAGCCGTGTGGTGGGGAAGGTGTCGATGGACATGATAACCGTCGACCTGACGCCGTGCCCGCAGGCGGGTATCGGTAGCCCGGTAGAGCTATGGGGTCAGAACGTCAAAATTGATGATGTTGCCAGCGCTGCCGGCACGGTGGGCTATGAGCTCATGTGTGCGTTAGCGCCAAGAGTGCCGGTGGTGGTGAGCCAGTAACCCTTTTTCTGCCCCTCTCCCCGCAGGGGAGAGGGTTGGAGTGAGGAGAAGCTACTCCTCTTCTTCTTCGGCTACGCGAACCCCGATCTTACGAACCAGGTTGTCCTCTTTCTCCGCCACCGTCCAAATCATCCCGGCAAACTCCACCTGATCGCCGACAACCGGCGCACCGCCGAGCATACCCAGCACAAAGTCGCCGAGCGATTGCTGGGTATCAACGTCTTCATTTAGCGAAAGACCGTAAATGGTCGCCACGTCCGAAAACTGGGCGCTGGCTTCGAGAATAAAATCGCCAAAGAAACGCTGATCCAGGTCTACCGGCGGCGACTGGCTGAACAGTTTGCCCAGCGCAGGCAGGTCACGTTCGCGACCAATAACGCAGAGCACATCGCCCTCACGCAGGCGAGTGCTTCCCGTTGGGTGCAGCAGCACGTTATCGCGGAACAGCGCCGCAATGCGTGTCTCTTTCGGCATATGCAGGTCACGCAGGGCCGCCCCCACACACCATTTCTCCTCGCTCAGCTGGTAGACGAACTGTTCCCATGGGTTATCAGGATGGATATCCAGGCCTACGCGAGAAACGGGCCAGCCAACGGGCGGTACCACGACTTTGGCTTTTTTTGCCGCCCAGCCGAGAGAGGTGCCCTGAAGCAGCAGGGAAACCAGCACGACAAAGAAGGCGACGTTGAAGAACAGGCGGGCGTTGTCCAGCCCGGCCATCATCGGGAAGACTGCCAGAATGATCGGCACGGCGCCGCGCAGGCCAACCCAACTGATAAACACGCGCTCGCGCAGGTTAAAGCCGCGGAATGGCAGCAGGCCAGCGAAAATGGACAGCGGACGAGCAAAGAAGATCATCCATGCCGAAAGCAGCAGCGCGGGAACCGCGATCGGCAGCAGATCGGAGGGATTTACCAGCAGGCCCAGCACCAGGAACATGCCGATCTGCGCCATCCACGCGAGTCCGTCGAAGGTTTGTAAAATACCAAAGCGGTTGCGAATTGGGCGATTGCCCATCACGAAGCCGCACAGATAAACCGCCAGAATGCCGCTGCCGTCCAGCGCCGTGGTCACGCCAAACACCATAATGCCGCCGCTCAGGGCCAGCATCGGGTAGAGCCCCTGAGGCAGGGTGATACGGTTGATCATTTGCAGCAGCAGATAGCCGCCGCCGAGACCAAGCATGATCCCCAGGCCGAACTGCTGAATGATATGCACCAGGAACATCCAGCTCAGGCCGGTCTGGTGCTGCTGAATCATCTCAATCAGCGTAATGGTGAGAAATACAGCCATCGGGTCATTGCTGCCTGACTCAATTTCAAGCGTCGCGCCTACGCGTTCGTTAAGGCCTTTGCCGCCGAGAAGCGAAAAGACCGCCGCGGCGTCGGTTGAGCCGACGATGGCGCCGATAAGCAAGCCATCAATGAGATTAAGGTTGAATAACCACGCCGCGGCAACGCCGGTGAGGCCGGAGGTAATTAATACCCCAACGGTGGCCAGCGAAAGCGCAGGGCCAAGCGCGACGCGAAAGGAGCTGGCCTGGGTGCGCATTCCGCCGTCAAGGAGGATGACCGCCAGCGCCAGGTTACTGATCAGATAAGCAAAGGGGTAATTATCAAACGGGATACCGCCAAGGCCGTCGATGCCGGCCAGCATACCGATAGCCAAAAAGATAACCAGAATGGGAATGCCCAGACGAGAGGAGAAAGAACTTAATAAGATACTGCAAGTTACCAGTACGGAACCCAAAATAAACAGACTGACTATCGCCCCTGCGTCCAAAATCATTCATCTCCTTTCGCTATGTTGTGGAATTTTAACATCTAACCTGCAGGCTAAACGGCCAAAAAAGGCGCTTAAAGCCCGCTTCTTTAGCGAAGCGTCGGGTGGCCGCTTAAGGTTAAGCGGGCCGTCTCGCCGTCATGCTCGAGTTCGCCAAACGCGCCGAGAGGCAGGGTCACGGTTTGTGGTTCGTGACCAAACGGCAGGCCTGAAAGGATGGGGATATTCAGACGCTGCTGCAGAATCTTGCTCATCTCTTCAAAAGTATATCCTGCATCGTAATCTGTCGTCGTTGTGCCGTTAAAACTGCCTAAAACAATCGCCTTCTGGCGCGACAGGATGCCTGCGTGATAAAGCTGCAGCAGCATGCGCTCGACGCGGAACGGGTGCTCATTAATATCCTCGACCACCAGAATGCCGCCCTCAATCGGCGGCAGCCACGGCGTACCAACCAGTGAAATCAGCATGGCAAGATTGCCGCCCCATACCGTTCCGCTGGCGCGCACTGCCGCGGCGTCAGATTTCCAGCTGACGGTGAACTCCGGTTCACTGATTGCCTGCCAAAAGTGGCGCCAGGTAAACTCATCCTGCTCTTCGGCACCAAAATTTCCGGCGAGCATTGGGCCGCTGAAGGTGATTGTACCGCACTGCGCCAGCAGGCCCAGCTGGAAAGCGGTAAAGTCGCTGTGGCCGCAGATGATTTGCGGGCGAGCTCGCAGCGCTGCGCCGAGACGTGAGAAGTCAATCTCCTCCAGCAGTCGGCTTACCCCATAGCCGCCGCGAACCGCGAGCACGATATCGATTTCCGACGGCAGCGTTGCCAGATGATTTATCTCCGCCAGCCGTTCGCTGTCCGTCCCGGCAAAACGCTGGAAACGCCTTGCCACCGCCTGCTGATTAACCACTTGATGCCCGTATTGTTCCAGTCGGCGGATGCCCCTGGCGGCTGCCTGCTGGTTAACGCAGTAGCCTGACGGGGCAATTAAATGAATCAGAGACATGGCATTTCCTTGCAGAATATGAATTGGTTATCATGCCGTTATCGAGAGCGCTTGTCATTCGCCGTTGTGGCGAACCACATCAATAAGGGTAGATGCGTGAAATTAAGAGGATTTATCGTTCTGGTGCTATTTCTGGCCGGCTGTTCCAGCCATTCTCCCCAGCAGCAGGCGCCGTGGGATCCTACTATTCCAACCCAGAGAGCGCTGACCTGGATGCCGATCACCGAGCAGTCCGGGCAGCAGTGGGGCGTTAGCCCGCGGTTAATAACCGCAATCATCGCCGTCGAGTCCGGCGGCAATCCGCAGCTGGTCAGCGCCTCGAACGCTATTGGATTGATGCAGATTAAAGCTTCCACCGCAGGGAAAGAGGTCTATCGTAACCAGGGGTTTAGCGGTCAGCCGTCAAACAGTGAGCTGAGAGATCCGGCGCGTAATATCGATATTGGGACGGCCTACCTGAGTATTCTTGAGCACGGTATTTTGCGAGGGATTAACGATCCGCAGGTGATGCAATATGCACTGATTGTCTCTTACGTGAATGGCGCGGGCGCTTTGCTAAGGACCTTTGACTCGGATCGCCAGGAAGCGATAGACAAGATAAATCGCCTGAGTCCGGAGGAGTTTTACCAGCATATTGCAACCAACCATCCAGCACCGCAGGCACCGCGCTACCTCTACAAGGTAACGCGAGCCATGAACGCTATTTGATTATTTTACGCGGTTGGCCTTTTCCCGGGCTGACCGCTCCAGCGAGAAAATAATTTTTTGCAGTTCGCGTTCTACCGCCGGATTAACGTTTAAGAAGCGGAAGCTTAACCGCGGCGTTGAGATGGTCTCATTTTTGCTGTCCACCACTTTGCGCTCGGAAATCATCACCAGCTGCATATCAAAGTAAAACTTGCCCCATTCGACGAGATCCATCTCTACGCGCCCGAACCGCTGGCCCGTCGCCAGGCCCGGAGGTAGCGCCCCGTCAACCAATGCCCCCATTCCACCGAGCGACAGGTCGCAGAGACGGAAAGCGAAATCAGAACCCTCTGCCAGCTTAGTACGGCAGTAATACTGCGGCTGTGTCGGGGTGGTAATACGAAAATATTCCCGACGCTGCACGAACCACAATGAGAATGGCAGCGGCGTGGTAAACGCCGGCAGATTTTGGTATTCCGTCGCTGTCAGGCCGGGTAAAGATAACTCTACTTTTGCTCCCTGAGTTTCCGCGATGAATTCAATGTGTGTTGCCTTCTGCACGGAGAGGTTTTCCTGCGACTGGCTGCCGAAGTCCAGCACCAGACGCTCCGCAGAGACCTCAAGAATTTTGCTGATGAACTGCCCGTTTGGCCATGCCAGCCTGACAGGAACCTGCTGTTTGTGTAAGTCGCGTAAAACACCTAATACTGCCAGAGGAGACTGCTTCAGGAACTGCTCGTTATAGTGACTCAAGGCTCAAGTCCTTGTTGTATTTTCAGCTTGTGGTAGCGAAGTGTATCGGCAAAACCGGACAAACCTTAAGACAAATTTTGGAATTTTTTTTCCTGAAAATGACCATAACCAGGTGAGATTCATCACGTTTTTCCGCAAGCGAACTATACTCTTTTTGACAGTAGGCCGCTGACCGGGGCACAGATGGCGCCGGGGCGAGCCTGCTAAAGCTCACAATGTAGAAGAGGACGTTCTAAAATGGGTATCCTGGCCTGGATTATTTTTGGTCTTATCGCGGGTGTGGTGGCTAAGCTGATTATGCCTGGCAAAGACGGCGGCGGTATTATCCTCACCTGTATCCTGGGGATCGTGGGTGCGGTGGTAGGTGGCTGGGTGGCAACGGCCTTGCACCTTGGCGGACCGGTAACCGGCTTTAACTGGCCAAGTTTTTTTGTGGCGGTGGTTGGCGCCATTATTGTGCTGGCGATTTTCAGGATGGTACGACGCTAAGCAGTCATTCATTACAAAAACGGCCCCTCGGGGCCGTTTTTACCTTTAGCGTTTAGCGACAAGATTAGAAATCGTATCCCACGGTCGCAATAACCGAGCGTTCCGCCCCCCAGTAGCAATAACCTTTACCGTAGCAGCCCGCCACATAGTCACGGCCCGTCAGGTTTGTCGCATTGAGCTGAACAAACGCGCCTTTCAGCGACGGCGTCCATGCGCCCATATCTGCCCTAACCATGGCATCCAGCAGCGTTGCGGATGGGACCCGCAGGGTGTTTTCGTTGTCGGCCCACTGTTGGCCGATGTAGCGAATGCCCGCGCCCAGGCTGATGCCGAAATCGGCTTTGAAGGTACTCCACAGGCTCGCCATCTGATTAGGTGTTACGTACGGGGTGTTGCCTTCGTTGCCGTCGATCGCATCTTTGTAGCGCACGCGGTTGAGGGTATAGCTGGCGATTGTCGACAGGCGTGGTGTCAGCTGGGTACGCGCTTCCAGCTCAAGTCCCTGGGAATGCACTTTGCCCGCAGGTTCGAAATATCCGCCCTGAACGTTACGGTTACCCACGTCTTTCTGGGTCAGATCGTAAACGGCGGCGCTATACAAATCGCTGGTGCCCGCAGGCTGGTATTTTACCCCGGCTTCGTACTGTTCGGCCGTGGTGGGTTTCAGCAGCTTGCCTTCGGCATCGGATAGCACCTGCGGCGTAACGGCCTGACTGTAGCTGACATACGGAGAAATGCCGTTATCAAAGGCGTACAGCAGGGAAGCGCGGCCGCTAAAGTGGTTGTCCGTACGGTTGTCCGTCACGTCGCTGTCGATTGCAGTCGCCACCAGATGGCTTTTGGTGACCAGATGGTCGTAGCGGCCAGACAGCGTCATATGCCAGCGGTCCCATTTCATCTCATCCTGCAGATAAGCCCCGGTTTGCTCGTACTGGCGGCGGCCAGCCTTGATCAGCAATCCCTGATTGATAGTCTGGTAGCTGGTGTCGCGAGGGTCGTAATAGTAGTAACCGCCTGTGCCGCCGGAAACACCGGTCCACGGATTCAGGTTAGTGGTGTAGCCGGTTCCGTCAGTCAGGTTGTTAGTAAACCGGTGATATTCACCGCCAAGCACCACTTTATGCTGGAGTTCGCCGGTAGCAAAGTCGGCTTCAAGCTGGTTGTCGATAGCCCAGCCATCCAGCGAGGAGTTTTCGCCGCTGTAATAGCGTGAAAGTTCGTTATGCGCGTCATCTGCCCAGCCAATTTGATAGGCCTGACGCAGCGCCACGTTAGAGTGGGTATAGCTGGCGTTCGAGCGGAAAGACCAGATATCGTCGAAGGCGTGAGCAAATTCGTAGCTGTAGATTTGCTGGTGGCGTTTGAAAGCGTCATCGCCCGGCTGCACGTCAGAGAAGCCTGTATCAAGCTTGCGTCCTGTCGTGGTGTAAAGGCTGCCGTCGCCCGGAACCGAACCGTGGTAGCCGCCGGACGGATCTTTTTCCAGGTAAGCTCTCAGCAGCAGGGAGGTTGCGTCATCTGGCTGCCACAGCAGAGAAGGCGAGAGGGCGTAGCGCTCGTCGCGCGTGTTTTCATACTGGGTATCGCTATTTTTGGTCAGGCCGGTGAGACGAAATGCCCACTGGTCATTAATCGCGTTGGTGTAATCAAACGCCGTGCCGTTGGTATTGTGGTTGCCGTACATCGCCTGCACGTGGCCTTCTTCCACAAACTGTGGACGTTTAGAGGTTTCCATCACCAGGCCGCCCGGCACGGTCTGGCCGTAGAGCGCGGAAGAAGGGCCTTTAATAATATCGAGTCGCTCCAGGAACCAGGGATCGACCTGCACAACGTTAAAGCTGCCCGCATCGCTCATCAGGCGCAGGCCATCAAGGAAGATGTTATTTACGTCACCACCGTGAAAGCCGCGAAGCGCAACGGTATCGTAGCGCGTTGCGCCGCCGGAGAAGCCGGTAAACACGCCAGGAGTATAGTTCAGCGCGCCGTTAATCGTCTGTGCGCCCTGGTCTTCCATTTGTTGCCGGGTCACGACGGAAATGCTTTGCCCGGTGGTTATCAACGGTTCGTCGGTTTTTGTTGCGCCCCGGGTGGTGGTGGCGGTGTAACCCATTGTGGGTGAGGTTGCTGTATCGACAGGTCTGGCGCTGACGGTCAGCGTTTCTTCAGCCGATGCACAAACAGGGGCGATGAGGGCAAGCGCGCAGAGTAAAGCGGAGCGCCTTACGGTAAAAGCCTTGATCATTTTTTTGTCCGGAAGTATCGAGGTCATCATCCTGATGGAAGTCCTCCGTCGGCCTGCGACGGGAAAACGCAATTTCTGTATGCGATTTCGAATGCGAATTATTATCGTTATTATTTGCATGATCAAGCGAGCTGGTGATTTTTATGCGTAAAAGCCCATGAAATAACTAATGATTTCATGGGGCTGTTGCGAGTGAAATGGTTCTGGCGAGTGTCGGTGTTGGAGATTCCCCTGCGGTACACCTCTCGGCAGGGGATTGACTCAGGATCAAAACTTATAGTCGATACCGGCCCACAGATTACGGCCTTCCTCAATAAATCCTTCACTGTAGGCATACTTGCTGTCGAACAGGTTGTTCACCGAGGCGTTAACGCTAACCCCATGACCCACATCATAGTCCACCCGCAGATGCGTAACGGCGAATCCCGCAGCTTTCTGTTTACCGCTGCTGCTGCTGTAGCTGGCTGTGCGTGCCTCTTCCGACAGGGTGATACTCAGGGCGTCCCGCGGCCTGAGCGTCAGCCATGACAGCAGGGTCTGGGTTGGCTGACCCGTCACTTTACCCACCTCTCCGGATTTAACCTCAGCGTGAATAAGGCCATAGCCGATCCCCACGTCGAGCGCGCTAAATGGGCTGCCGTTAATGCCTGCATCTATCCCGCTGTAGTCAATACGCCCGCTATTCTGGTTCTGGATTAACTCATCGCTGATGGATTTTGACAAAATGGCGTCGCTGATGCGGTTGTACCAGACGCTGGTTTCATAGCGCCAGTCGTTGTTGATCTGCCCGCTCCAGGTCAGGGCCACGTTTTGTGCCCGCTCCGGTTTAAGCTGAGGGTTAACCAGCGCGATTTGGTTCATTGCTGGCCTGGAGGTGGTATACCGCTCCTTGAGCGTAGGGAATCGGGTGCGGTCAGACAGTGCAAATGAGAGTGTATCCTGAACGTCAAAATGATATCGGGCCAAAACCTGCCAGTTAAATGCCATTCGACTGTTGTTTTCATAGAAGGTCAGGCTGCCATTTTTTTCATGTTTCATTCCCTGAACGCTGTCGCGCCAGTCGTAACTTATGCCGCTGACGATGTCCATATTCCGGGTCGCCGCCCACTGATATTCGCTGGCAATGGACCAGGTACGATCCCGATAGCGATCGTACGGTGCGGCCGGAGCGCCTTTCTCCCTGTGTGTGTCATTTTTCCAGTTAACGGCAAAGGAGAGGAGATCGCTTTTACCTACCTCCGCCGAGAGTTGTATGCCGCCGCCGGTGCTGAAGTCCGCGTAGTGGCTGTAGCTTCCACTCTGTCTCTGCAAATCTTTCAGCGTGTTGTGTAGCAGCAGCGTATTTTTAAAACTGTCGTGATAGAGACGGCTTTTTAGCGTGAAACGTTCGCCTAAATGCGTTGTGCCCTGATAGTAATAGCTCTCTTTGTCATACTGCGGCCACTGCCAGTAGCGAGGCGCCTGCAGGGAGCCGGCATAAGGCGGGCTCTCTTTTTCACCGTCCTGATTAATATAAGTAAAGGTGTACTCGTCGTTAGCCCGGGGCGTAAATCCGATTTTCATTACGCCGTTGCTATCCTTGGCCGCTGAGTTAATCATCCTGCCGCTATCCCCGATTGCAGCGCTGCCGACGCCGTGCGGCAGGCCGAGGTAGTCTTGTTTTAATCTGCTGCCGCTAAGCTGAACAAATCCCAGGTCATTACTGATGCCTAAAGATGAGTGCATCTCTTGTGCATTGGCGTTGCCACGGCTCCAGCCCTGGCGATAGCCCAGCCGTCCTGCCAGCGGTTGACCGGGTTTTTGGGTGGTAATATTGATGGATCCGCCCATCTGGTTTGGCCCCTGTAGCAGGGAGGAGTAGTCTTTCGACACCTCGAGAGTGGCCGTATCAGAGGTTAAAATACGGCCTAAATCGAAGTTTCCGTCGTAGGGAACATAGATGGGAACGCCGTCGAGAAAAACAGGCACCTGGCGGCTGTCAAAACCTCGCACTTTGACCTGGCGCTCGTTCCGGTTACCTGTTTTTTGTAGCGTAACGCCGGGTACGGTTGCCAGAGCTTCTGCGACATTCTTTTTATCCAGCTTTTCCATCGTCTCCTGGCCGAGGATATCGGTGGTGGCAGAGACCGGGCTTGACCAGACCGTCATGCTGTCCGTTTCCCGATCGCCGAGTGCCGGCTGTGCCAGCGCCAGCGACATGGAGGCACAAAGATAGCTTATTCCTGGTTTCATTTGTTTCTTCCCTGGTGGAGGATTAGCCCGTGTTACACGGCATGAGCCTGACCTTGATATCGGCAGGGCGAGCGTAGTAGGGGGCGGAGGTGATAAAGAGCGTAATGCCGCACTCCAGATAGCGTTCCAGCGTGGTGAGCGTTATCCCGCCCGCAAGCGCCAGTTTGCAATCTGGTGCAACCTGTAAAGCCCGATCGGCAATATCCTCTGCCTGCTCGGGGGTAAACTTATCCAGCTGTAAAACATCCGGCTCAGCCGCAAGGGCCGACATCGCTTCATCAGACGTTTCAGCCTCAACAACAATCTTTTTCTCCGGCGCCGCCTGCCTGAGCCTGTTTATCATGGCGAACCAGTCTTGCTCGTCGCGCATAAAGCGGCGATGGTTGGCAAAGAGCAGGATGCTTTCGCCGCAGCCGGAACGATGAATCAGGCCGCCAGCCGCCAGAACGGCCTGGGTAGCCAGAAGCTTTGTGCCGGGTATTGTTTTGCGGGTGCAGGCAATATGACCAGACGGATGACGTGTACGCAGAAGAGCCAGCATAGCGGCCACTTCGTTTGAGACACCGCAGCTCCACTCAATGACGTTTTGTGCGGCTTTCCAGCCCTGATGTAGCGCAGCAGCGTTTCCTCTTGCGGCGAGCAGGCGCTGGCCGGGCTTAACGATTTCGCCGTCGATAACGGAGGCGCAGACGGTAAGCCCAAGGCTTTGAAGCATTTGAGAGGCGGCGGCAAGCCCGCTGACACAGCCGCCATCACGGTGAATAAACTCCATGTTTCCGGGGCAGGCCCCGATACCCAGCGCGCGGGTTGTCAGGTCTCCCTGAGCGATATCCTCAAGCAGCCAGGCATCGGTTTGCGCTTGCGGAATAAAAATCATCCCTCTACTCCCCAGGGCGCCTTGTCCCAGTAGAGCAATGCCCAGTCACGAGAGGGGGAGGCAATCGCGTCGGCATCCTGCCGCTGATACCAGTCGTAAAGGCGCAGGCGTTCATCCTCCGTTAGCGCGCCGTGGGTCCAGGCTACGTTATCGAGGAAGCGCTCGAAGGTGCTGTTATCCAGGCCCTGATTATGCCCACGAATAAACTCCACCCTCGCGTGAATACCCATTTGATAAAGTACATTCAGCGCATAAATATAGGTTGGCAGCTCCACGACTTCCCGGTCCATCACCCGTTGGATCACGGGGGACATAAAGGTTGGATTTACCAGGTGAGTGGTATAAACACGTAGCCTTGCCTGTCGGTTGAGTTTGCTCATGGCCTGATACATGTCGGCAACAAGCGTGGAGCGAGAGGCGACGGCGATGTCGCACACCGGCAAATCATCCCAGGGCTCTTCCCACGCACGTTTTATCCAGGTGGTATTGGCGGCGCCAGCCTCACCGGCGCGGCGGGCGGAGACGTCAAGCATGCCCTGGCTGTAATCTACCCCGTATACGTGGCTCAGCCTGTCAGCCAGGGCCAGCGCCACGGTTCCCGGGCCACAGCCCATATCGAAGAGGGTTTCCGCGCCGCGTAGGTTGATTTTTTGCAGCAGCTGTTGAAGATACCCGCCGGCGGGCGAGATGCAGTTTGCGGCCATTTTTTCTGCCCTGGCATCCCAGTGCCCGGGCGCCTTTTCCGAACGGTGTGCGAGCTGCAGCTGCTGTTTGTAGAGGGCGGCGAAATCAATAGAGTCGATAAGCATCATGCTTCCTTAAGGCAGAGAATATTTGAGGTGGCTGCGTATTTGCCCTGTGGTCAGGCCGTAAAGCGCAGCGAGGCTGTCGGTGCGGAGTTGGGCTGCGGGGGCGTCGTGGGTGAGGCAGCCGTCCGGTTCGATACGTATCACACTGTCGGCAATCGCCCTGGCGTGGAGGGGATGATGGGTCGCCATCAGCAGCGTGGTGCCGACCTCTTTTAGCCGTTTCAAAGTATCCAGCAGCCTGATTTGGTTGCCGAAATCGAGGCTGGAAGCCGGCTCGTCCATCAGCAACAGGCGAGGCTGCTGTACCAGGGCGCGGGCAATCAGCACCTGCTGGCGTTCTCCGCCGCTAAGAGCCGCCCAGTGCCGCAGAGTGAGATGCGCTATGCCCATGGTCTCCAACTGCTGCATTGCCAGCCGGTGTTCATGGGCACCCGGCGTGGAAAAAATACCCATCCGTGGCGTCAGTCCCATCATCACCATTTCAATGACGCTGAAAGTAAACGCCCCTTCATGAGCCTGCGGAACCCAGGCGACCAGTCGGGCTTTATCCCGTGTTGAAAGGCCGGCGAGCGGCACGCCATGGAGGTTTATCTCGCCTGACTGAAGGGGCAGCACGCCGAGAATGCTACGCAGCAGGGTTGTTTTTCCACAGCCGTTGCTGCCCAGCAGGCAGCAAAATGTGCCAGCGTTCAGTGAAAAAGAGACGTTCCTCAGGACCGGCCTGTCCGCATAGCCCAGCGTGGCCTGTTCAACGTTCAGTAGCGTCATTCCTGCCTCCTTAACAGCAGGCTTAAAAAGAAAGGGGCACCGATAAAGGCGGTGAGGATCCCCAGCGGAATTTCCGTGCTGGCCAGGGTTCGGGCGAGCGTATCGGTGATCAACAGCAATGTGGCGCCGAGGCACATTGCAACTGGCAGGAGGCGCTGGTGGTTGCTGCCAATCATCAGGCGACTGATATGGGGAACCACCAGGCCAATCCAGCCGATAATCCCGGCGACGGAAACGGCGCTGGCGGTCATTAGCGTGGCGCAGACGATAAGCACCAGACGCAGCCGCTTTACGTTGATACCGAGTGAGGTGGCTTCATCATCGGAGAGCGTCAGCAGGTTCATCCGCCAGCGCAGCAGGAGGAGAGGCAGCATGGCCGCAACGATGAGCGGGGCGCAAAGCAGCAAGTCAGCGGGGGTGACCGTCGACAGCCCGCCCAACAGCCAGAAGGTAATCGACGGCAGCTGGGTATAAGGGTCGGCAATAATTTTAATCAGCGAAATCCCGGCACCGGCCACCGTACCAAGGGCAATACCTGCCAGCACCAGGGTTAACACCGGATCGTGGCGTGTGCTGGCGCGGGTGATGAACAATACGCCGTATACCACCAGCAGCCCGCCGCAGAAGGCAAAAAGTTGAACAATCTCTATTGGCATTCCACACCAGATGGCAAGGCTTGCGCCCAGTCCGGCGCCAGCGGAAACCCCAAGGATATCCGGTGAGACTAACGGGTTGCGGAAGATGCCCTGATAGGTGGTTCCCGCCGCGGCCAGCGCTGCGCCAATAAGCAAACCGGTCATAATGCGGGGCAGGCGAACTTGCCAAAAGACAATCTGTGCCTGAGGAGAAAGGCTGGTTTCACCAAACGGTAAGATCAATTCCGCTATTTGCAGCAGGCTCAGGTGCCACGCACCCGAAAGGGTGGCAATGCTCATTGACGCCGCGAGGCTCAGGCAAAGTAAGGCCGTGAGAGAAACACGTCTCATAGGTCATCCACGAGCGTTTTATAGCGTTTTTCACTCAGCTCGCGGTGCCAAAAAAGCCTGCTGTAGTGCTGCATATCAGCCTGCAACTGAGTCGCCACGGCCGGATCAAGCCATGCCTGCAGCCGGCGCATGCCGAGCAGGCGGTTGATGCCTGGCGGTGCATCCAGCCAGCCAAAAGGCAGACCGTCGAGCAACAGGATGCGGCGATGGGCGACCGCGGAGACCCCCTGCCATGCCGGATCCTTCAGCAGGCTTGCCAGGGTGGTTTTATCCTGCACCAGGATAATATCCGGCTGCCATAGCAGCAAATTCTCTATCGACACCTGAGTCAGACCGCTGCGGCCCGCAATTCGCGCGACGTTTTCTAATCCCAGAAGCTCTGCCGCTTCGGTGTGTAACGAGCCTTGTAGGCCAGTTTCAAGCCCACGTGGCCCTCTGGCAGCATAAAAACGAAGATGAGCGGCAGCGGTGCGAGAGAAGGCCTGCGCCTCAGAAATAAAATGCTGAGCCAGCTCGGCTTGCTTCTGGGTTCGTTTTTCTACCCCCAGAATTTCACCGACGGCGGTGAATTGCTGCGCCGACTGAGCCAGCTCACCGTTAAGTAAAACCCAGGGGATTTTTGTCTGGCTGGCAATACGTTTTGCCTGAGAGCGCCAGGTTTCATCCGTGCTGCCGCAATCGATAATTAAATCAGGCTGAAGGGATAATAATTTCTCCAGCGACAAAGTCCTGCCGCCGCCGACAAGTCGGCCATATTCAGGCAGCTGACGAATAACTTCCGGAAACAGGCCACTGGCTTCACGGCTAAAGTCGAAAGAGGAGAGGCCAGACAATTTTTCAGGCGCCGCCGCCAACATTAATAGGTCAGCCGGTGCACCTGCGCTCACAACCCGGTGAATGCTCTGCGGGGCGGGGAGCGTGTTGATTACCTGACGGGCGGGCGCGGAGGCAAATAGCGGCGCCGCCCGGCATAGCGCGCCGGTAGCCAGTCCCTGTAAAAGCACTCTTCTTGTTATCGACATTTATTTATTCCGTTAATAGCCTGAGCAAAACTCGCTATATACTTTCATATATAGCGATTGTTTATTTGTTTGAGGTCAAATTATGAACGGTTGAGAGGCTGTTTTTTATTAAACTGTCGGCGAGTGCATTTATTGGGCGGCGAAGAATAGTTAACGCTTTATATTCATTTGGTAAATGAATAACGGGAAACTTATTATTGAATGATATTTCACCGGGAAACCATATTCTCTGGCGAAGCTCGATAGCAAGATTAAAAAAGCGGCCGAAGCCGCTGAGATATTATTGCGCAGGTTTAGCGCCGGACGGCGAATCTCCTGCTTTCTCCGCTACGGGGTGTTCCGTATCGGTGACCGGGCCAGGGGTGGCCGAAGGCAGTTTATCGGGCGCATTGTCACAGGGTTTTTCTTTACCGCAGAGCAGGTCGAGCATTTTCAGCGCGACGCCGTTGGTCCAGCCGAAGCCATCCTGCAGCGGATACTCTCCGCCACTGCCTGCTTCGCTTACGGTGACATTGTATTTCTCAACCAGCTTATGCTCTTTGTTGAAGACATTCTGCACATTGCTCAGGAACCGGAAACTCACCTCCAGCGCGAGATCTTTATGCCCGTAGTTTTGCAGGCCTTCTGTCGCCACCCACTGCAGCGGCGCCCAGCCGTTCGGCGCATCCCATTGCTGGGTGGTTTTCAGGCTGGTTGCGGCAACCCCGCCGGCGTTGAGCAGATGCTGACGCGTAACCCTGACCATTTTATCTGCTCTTTCCTGCGAGGCCAGATGAACATAAAGCGGGAACAGAGCGGCGGCGGTCAGCGGATTTCGAACGGTATTGCTCTTGAGATCGTAATCTGCGTACCAACCCTCTTTAGCGTTCCACAGATTTTGTTCAATGGCTTTTTGGCGCTCGTTGGCGGCCTGTTTATAGTGCTCCGCGGCAGCGCTGTCTTTTGCCAGTTCACTGGCGTGAGCAAGCGTCTTCTCCAGCTGGTACAGCAGCGCATTAAGGTCAACGGGCACAATGCTTGTGGTCCTGACCGTGCCGAGCTGTGCCGGGTTATCCATCCAGCGTGAGCTAAAGTCCCAGCCGGATGCGGCAGCGGCGCGGAGATCCCGATAGATATCGGTTGCCGGACGGGCTGGCGTTTCTTTTGCCGTGGTGACGTCGTCCAGATAGGCCTCGGTGCGCGGCGTATCTTTATCATCCCAGTAGCGGTTGAGCAGGGCGCCGTTTTTAAGCTTCACCACGCGTTCGTGGGCATCGCCGGGCTTAAGGGCGTCGCTACCCTCCATCCACCAGGCATATTCTTGTTTCAACTGCGGCAAATAAGTTGTGTATACGGCATCGCCTTTGTTCTGCGCGAGCAGCTCAACCATCATGGCGAAGAACGGTGGCTGTGAACGCCCCAGATAGTAGCTGCGGTTGCCGTTGGGAATATAACCCCAGGTGTCGATCTCATTTGCGAAATTGTCGACCATGTTCTGCACATCGTCCCAGCGGCCGCTTTCTGCCAGCCCCAGCATGGTGAAATAGCTGTCCCAGTAGTAAAGCTCCTGGAAGCGGCCACCCGGCACAACGTAGGCTTTTGGCAGCGGGAGCAGTGGATCCCACTTGCTGGTGCTGTCGGCGGTGCGAGTCAGCGCCGGCCAAAGATCGTTGATGTGCTCCCGGAGGCTTTGCCCTTCGGTCGGCTCAGGCTTTGCCTCTTCCTTCGGCAGGATAAAGTTCACGTCAACAAAATGACGTAAATCGAACCCGGAGAGCCTGCGCTGCATACGATAATCCGCGAGGATCATCAGCGGGTCGCCTTTGGGCACCGCATCAGCAAAGGTTTTCTGATCGGGGAAAAGCTTTGCCGTTTGCACATCAATAAATAACGGACCAAAAAGCTCATCGGGCGACTGTGGCTGGGGAGGGCGGGCTGTTTCGGTTTCCTGGGCTGCAAGTGCAGCAAGCGGCGTGAGGCCTAATAGGGCACCGGCAACGGCCATCTGGGCCGCAAGACATAATGCAGGGGGCCGGCGCAAAACGGGTTTTATCATCATTCCTTCTCCTTCGACGGGACGCAACAAGCTACGTTGCGATCAACTCCCTGAAAAACTTAGTTGAATTTTCCGAATTTCGTATGTCGTTGACGACAAAAATGCAAAAACCAGACTATTTACCAGCGAAAAAAAAGCCCCGCAGGGCGGGGCGTGACGCATCAGGGCTACCAGCTCAAAATTCGCCCGTCCATTACCGGACGCTGGTAGCGAACGTTGAGCTGATTCGCGGGCTTATTGCCCACGATGTAATTATCAATGTGCCCGTCATCCTGTTTATCTTTTTTCAGCTTCTCGAATTCGGCCTGCGAAATACGGATGCCGAAGGTCGTGGTCTTGCGTTCCCGTCCGGTTTCACTGTCTTTTACCCAGACAGACTGCGGTACGCCCCGGCTGTTTATCGCCTCGGCGATCAGATACCAGCTCCGGCCCCCGGATTCGTCATAGGTGCGCTCTACGCCAGATTTTTCGCCGATACGATCCACGACGATAAACGTCAGCGGTTCAGCAACGTACTCGTACATCTCATCCATGCGATTCACGGCCTCAATCCATTCCGGCGGCGGGATTATTGCGGTATAGCCGCGTTCGGCTAAGCTACGCTCCAGCCCGGCGATAAATTCGCCAACTGTTTTTCGATCGTTACTCGACAGGGGAAGCCCGAGAAGTTTCTTTTTCTTTTCATCAAAGGTTTTTACCCGCTCGGCACGCGTTTTTTGTTGCTCAATAGCGGTGCTGACCTCGGCAACGGCGGTCTCCATCGTCGGGCTATTCTGGAGGATAGCTTGCCTGGCTGCATCGAATTTAGCCTCAACCTCCGAAGATTGTGAGCGGAAGACGGCGAACTGCGGGTCGGCGGTGATCTTCTGAAGCGAGTCCTCGACCTGAAGCAGGCGGGTAACGTCGGCGACAAGAGTATTGGCTTTTTGCAGGAGTTCGGCTTGTTTATCGTTCAGCCTTACCAGTTGCTGTAGCTGCTCCTCGCGCGGCGCGCGGGCATCCGCGAACTTCAGATCCCGAGGCTGCTGGCGTGTAAACTGAGCCAGCATGTCGTTTATCTCATCTTCAACCTTAGCCAGAGGCGCAGTCGCCCAGATCGGCGATGCTTTATTGGCAACATCAAGCGAGCCCTTAATGTCCTTTGAAAGGTTTTCAAGGCTGTGACTTCTGTTCAGCTGAGCCGCAATGCTGTTGTCCAGCGCTGCCCATTGGCTTCGTGCGTCATAAATACGGTAACCCGTATACAACGCCCCGCACAGCAGCAGAACGGCGAGGCCTTTCAGCCATTTAGGGCTGGTTAAATAAAGACTCGAGCCCAGCCGCTGACTGAGGGTTAAGCTGGGTGACTGGTAGCTCAAACGGTGCGTAAACCAGTTTTTAACGCCTTCCTCTATCAGCTCATCATTTACGGGCGTGCCCTGTTGCTGGTAGTAGTCGCGTATGCGCTGGCTGATTTTTTGCCGTAAAAGCGGCAAGTCTAAATGTTCGTCAACGGCAATTTGTCGGGCATGAAGCGCATCGATGATGGCCATCGCCCCAAGCTGATCGCTGAGTTTTACCTTATCCATCAGAAACTGTCCGTTGTGCGGTAGCTGCCGCCGCCGGTTGAAGAGGAAGATTTGAAACTGCCGCCTGCGCGGCTGCCAGAAGAAGAGCTGGATGACCATATTGTGCCGGAGGTAGCACGCCTGCTGCTATAGCTGCTAGCCGTAGCCGGTCTGGGGCGCTTACGGGCGGCCTGGGAGATTCTATTCATAATATCTCTCAGGCTTTGTTCGCCGTTCATATAGCGCTTGATCTGTTTGTCTTCGCTATCAAGCAGGCCCCATTTAAACTCCAGGTCTGGATTGTTAAAGCCATGCTGATGGAAGGCGCTCTCCAGCGACTCGGCGCGGTTTAGATCGTTGCGTGCGGTCTCAAGGTCGGTTTGAGCGGCGGAAATACGGCCGCCGATGCTGGTTTCCTGAGGGATAAGCGCCCGTATCCTTTCGAGCATAATATCATCTTCAGGAGAGGCGGTACGCGCCACCAGCTCGCTGAGTTTTTCCTGCGGTAGCCGGGACATTTGTTCCGACAGGCGTCGCATAATACGTTGAAAATGCTCGCCTTCTCCGCTGGCATACTCCTGAATTTTAAGCTGTAGCTGGCTGACCTTTTGCCGGCTCACGCTCAAATTGGCCTCCAGCGCCTCAAGCCGCTGATACAGCCCGGGCAGGCCGACGCTCTTTTCAACGCGGCTGACAAAGCCAGTGAAGCGTTCATTACGCGCCGTGGCAAGCTCTGTGAGCGTTTGCAGTTTGGTTTCGGAGGCTTTTTGTAGCGCAAAGAGCATTCGATAATTGGCAAAATTCTCGTTGAAGCGACACAGCCCGGCTACCCAGCTATCCAGATTACGTCTCAGGCGCCAGGCTCGATATTTTTCGGTTGCGTATCCTTTGTTCAGCAGGTAAGTGAACAATTTTTGTTGGCCGTAAACGGCCGTTTTCTCCGCAACTTCAACCTCAAGCTCTCGGTGCAGCGCCGTTTGTTTCTCAAGTTCAGCCGCGAAGTTTTCCTTATCCACCCGTGCCTGTTCAGCCTGCGGATCTGCGGCAAGCCGCGCGTCTCGCTCGGCTTCATGCTGGTCTATCTGCTCATCCAGCGTGGCTAACGCACTTTGATATTGCTGAAAATGCTGTTCTTCAGCCGCCAGCTGCTGGCGGGTCAGGGCAATTTGGTTGTTTAGCTGCTGCAGCAGGATCTGGATGTTTTGCTCATCGACGTCAACGGATGAAGATTCCTGCAAAAGCAGCGTGGCCATTTTTTGATAGAGAGACGCGATTTGCTGCTGCAATGAGAGCTGCTGGCCACGTAACTCGGCCACAGAGGCTTCCACAGATGAGAGCTGCAGACGCTGGGTCGCGCTATTTTGCGCCAGCGTCCGCGCCAGTTTATAAGCTTCCATTAGCTCCGGTTCTCCTTAAAGCTGTCCGGCATGCCGGAGTGAAAACGCCGGGCATCAGCGCGTTAATTCTGCTTTATTAACGATACTGGCGAAGCGGCGCTTGCCGTCTTCCACAACCGCCGCAAGTTCTTCAGCATTTTTGGTCGCTTCATCGCGCAGCTCTTCGATCATTTTGTAGCTGGACGCCTGGAAATTGACGATAGCGGTCACCAGCGAACGGACCGATTCGGCTTTGATTGTTGAACCGTAGCCCGCCCGCAGGCCTGCTTCCAGCTGTTTTGTCCCGTTCGAGGCGAGGGTGTTAAGGCCATCGTTAATGCCGCTCTTCATGGCCTCCAGCGTTTTGGTGCTCTCTTCGAGGCCCTGAAGTGAGGTCATTGAGGCTGACAGCGCGGTAAAGACGATTTCGTTGGTTGCAAAGAAGGTGACGCCCTGGCGGTAAACTCGCTCTTTGATCGCATTAGTTTGCTGGAGCCGGGCGAACACTGCCTCAGCGGCGTTATAGGCGATAAGCAGATTGTCGGAGAGATCTTTGACGATTTGATAGCGCTCGTCCTCCTTTTGGATGGCGCGCAGCGCTTCATCCCTGACCAGCTCACGACGTGAACGCTCTGCGCCATCAAGATCCTCGGTGCTGTCAGCGGCTGCCTGGGCGCTCTGTAGCGTCTGGCGGCACTGGTCTACACGCTGCTCTGCCACCGTCATGAGCGCCATCGCGTCCACATGGGCCTCTTTCAGCCCGAAACGAAAGTCCTGATAGGCGTCGAGAATAACTTTTTCGCGGGAGATCTGCTCATCAGAGGCTTTGGCGACTTCCAGCCAGGTCTTTTTAATGGCGTTAAAACGATCGGGTATGGAGCCACGACGCAGGGTCATCCAGCCGGATTTAATGCGCTCCATCAGGTCCAGCTTTCCGTCGTCCAGCCAGCCGACCATCTGCGTGGCATCCTGGCGGATAGAGTCGAAAGCGGCGACGATTTTTGTCTGGCGATTGGCGACATCCATGCTTGAAATATTGTCGCGCACGACGGCGTTGAAAGCGCTTTGCTGCTGCAGCGTTCTGCCGATAGTGGTCACCCGGTCAGAATCCAGGTCCACGATGGCATCCAGCAACACCAGCACCGGCGTTTCCGCCTCTGGGGCGGGCATGATGCCCAGTTTCTGTAACTTCTGTATGGCTCGGGCGGTATAGGTGGCTACGGCAGAGGTCATCATCATTTCCTTTATTGATGTCTAACTGTTTCAGCCAGCACTATACCTTGATGATATTCCTCTGTAATCATCCCTGCGGATTGATCAGCCACGTGCCCGGGTTCGTCACTACAATAGTTTGTTTCCGCGATTGCCCGCCGCTGCCGCTAAGCGTTAGCAGATATTTACCGGCGGACAGCTGGAGGGATGCGAAGCCGTTGGCGGCCGGCGTGACCTTCTGCGCTTTGCCGTTGACCGTCAGCTGTTCGCCTTCGTTCATGCGGACGTAGACGCGAGCCAGTGCGCCCTCGGAGGCGAGCGGCGCGGCTGCTTCAGCTGACGGAGGGGTATTTTGGCTGGCGGTTACCGGCTCGGCAGCAGGAGGCGGTGCGGAAACAGAAGAGCTGCTGCGACCAAACAGCAGGGCACCTACGATCAGACCGGCAACGGCCCCGACGCTGATTTGCAGCGCTGGCTGATAGCGTTTCCAGAGCGGCAGCGCCGTCCTCTCCTCTGGCTCTTCTACCGGCACCAGCGCGGTACCGGTTTTCTTGCTGCTGACCAGCTCCCTGACGTCGCCGACGGGGATCTCAAGCAGGGCCGCGAAGTCATCAACAGACTGGGGGCGATCTTCCGGCTTCAGCGACAGCGCTTTATCGACCGCCTGCAGCAGATTCAGGGAATAGCCCTCCGGCTGGCTCTCCGCAAGCTTAATGCAGCTGTCCTGAATGCTGCGCGCTACGCTGGCAGGAGGCGCATTACCGGTGATGAGCGTATACAGCACGGCGCCGACGGCGTAAATGTCGGTCCACGGACCAAGCTGGCTTGCCAGGTCACTGGTGTACTGCTCAAGCGGTGCAAATCCAGGGTGGAGCAAAGTGTTGCCATCATCCAGCGAGGCCTGCCCGCCGCGCGGCGCTCCGGTATTGAGCAGGATAGGCAGACCGTTGTCCTGAATCAGGATGCTCTTCAGCGACAGGTTTCGGTGGAGATGTTCAGCCGCGTGCAGCGTGGCCAGCGCGCCGCACAGCATCGGCAACATGCGGCGGATCCACGCTTCATCAATCAGCGACGGCTGCTGTTTTTGCAGCTCATCAAGGGTGATGCCGCTGTAGAACAGCGTGACCACATAAGCCGTGTTGTTATCGCTCCAGATGCGCAAAACCTGGGGCAAATTAGGATGATTAAAATGGGCCAGTTGACGCGCTTCCTGCATAAATCCGTTCAGGCCGGTGGTGTACACCAGATGATCGCGTTCGCTGTGCAGCACCAGCTCCATCACCTCGTCGCGCATAACGTAGGCTTTAGGCATATATTCGCGGATCGCCACTACTCTTTCGAGCTGATGATCCCAGGCGCGATAAAGAATGCTGGTCATGCTGGCGTCGATGGCTTCCTGAATTTCGAATTCATCGAAGCGGTAGCCCGGCGGCAGAGCGTTAGGTATTCTGGGGATAAAATCGTTATCTATCATGATGTTCTCTGCGCGAAATCGTGCAACGTGCGACATATTATTTTTGGGCGCGCCATGCACCGGCGGCCGGGTCCCGCAGCTGTGGATGCAGCGACTCTACCAGCAGCAGCGTAACGGCCGTATCGGGTGCCAGCCAGCCGGACCAGACTTTACGCACCTCGTTCAGTCGGGTCTGCAGCCGCTGCTCGTCAAGCGCCATGTCACGAGGCACTTCAACGGCGACCGTGCCGCTGGCCTTCCAGCCATTGATTTCCGGGTGGTAGGGCAAGATTAACCAGCTTTGCGGCGCCTGTTCGCTGCTGACCACCATACGCTCATTGTTAACGCTGGTGATCAGCAGGTTATCTGCATCTGCTGCCGTGTTCAGGCCGCTGACCGGAAAGCCGTGCACGAAGGTCATTACGATGCGTTTCTCACCGCTGGTGCCGCGCTGGATGACCTCGCTGCTGCCGTTTAGCCAGCCGCCTTTTTCACACTTGCCATTCTCTTTGCCGGGGATAAACAGCGCGCTGCTGTTAGCATCGCCCTGCCAGAACGTGCGCAGATGGCAGCCGTCCTGCAGGGTAAACTCTAGCCACGGCGTACGGTCGAGCGGCGTTGAAAGATCTTCCGGGCGCTCATTGCTGGTCGCTACAGAAGAGAGGGGGGATTCAATCGTGAGGTCCCAGTCTTTAGCTTTTGAGGCTGAACCGCGTGCCAGGGAAGCCCCCTGGGGATCCTCCAGCAGCCAGTTCACGTGTTCAATTTCGCTGCACTGGTTTTCCAGAAGTGCGCCAAGGCGGGGCATAAACGTCTTGAGGATCAGGGGATTCTTATCACCGTTGGCGACGATACGCACCGGCAGTTCACTTCCACACCAGCTTTGCGGGGCATTGCTTTTAATATTGTCTATCCACACGTCCAGCTTCTGAGAAGGGGACTGAACGATGCGGTAGTTCCCTGCCCAGACGGTACTGGATGCCAGCAGCAATGCCATACCCGAAAGCCAGAGTTTCATAAAAATCCTTGTTAGCCTGTGTAAATTGGGGGCAGCATCAATGCCTGCGCGTATTGCCCGGTCGTCGATGATAAAGCCCCAAAGGGGAAGTTTAGTTAATTATCCATGTTCCGTTATCGGCGTTCTGGCAGGCTTTGCTTTTATCATCCACCGCAACGCAGGTAGATTTCTTAGCCGCACGACGAGGACGAGGACGATCTTTTTTCAACGCCTGGCTGTAGAGCTCACTCTTCACCAGCGCTCTGAGCGGTACATAGCCCACAAGCTCTTGTTTATCCTGTTCGGCGATGGCAAACCAGTGGTTTTCCACCTCGCCCAGCACCGTATAGCTTTGGCCATTTTCGAGCTGGGCAATCACTTTGCCGCCAAAGTCCGGCTTACTCATGATGGAGCCGGGATAAAGTGCGCGATACTCGGCGTTCACTGGCGTGAATTCTTTCGGAACTTCAACGATATAACGGTGAGTCAGGGAGACGCCGTTCACCGTGCTGGTCACCATGGTGTCGTCGGTCATCTTCGGCGGTGGCGCTTTACAGCCGACAACCGTGGTGACAACAAGAAGGACTAACAGGCTTCGCAATTTCATTGAGACGTTCCCTGAGAAAAAGGTTAAAACCCAACCGTCGCGGAACAAGGTGCGCCGCACAGAAAATGGTCCACGACGTGAGATACGCCCACGCAAAAGGGTGCGGCGGCTAAGTGGTATCGCCGCAACAAGTAATTTGCGTGGTTTCAGCATAGTAGCGTGATTTTACATTCCCCGGTTAACAATTCAATGGCGTTATAACGTGGGGATCTCCTGTTACGCACGCGGAGGTTTCATGGCGGGCTTGCGCGGCAGAAAAATTGCCCGATTCAAAAGTAATCGGAATAACAGTTAAGGGTGATAACAAACCTGAAAATGTCACTAATATTCTGAATTTACTTGATAAATGGATAGTTTCAGCGAAGTCTTATTTTTATTCTGTGGTCAATGTGGAGGGCGGCTTCAGGTTTCCCTGAGGTTAATCTTAAAACAAATAAAAATTTGGGCAACCCGTCTATGGGCTGCCTGCTGATCAACCTGAAATCAGGCTCTGCCGGAATCTGAAAAGAGACGTAGGGCTCGCTCCCCTGGCTCATCCACCGGCAGGTAAACCAGCAGTCTCGACCCGTCCCGTGGCGCGGAGTACCAGTTCACCTGCTGCATGCTGAAGGTGCCGATTTGCGGATGCGTATACTGTTTTATATGGTTCTCTATATTGCGGATTTCGTAGCGCTGCTCCCAGAGCGTTTTAAAGGCGGAAGAGGCGGTAAAAAACGATTCCAGCAAAGCTTCCCAGCGGGGGTCGCCGCGATGCTCGGTGATCCCCGCGCGGAACCAGCCAACAAACTTGGGTAATAGATCTTCGTTACAGTCTACCCGACTGCGCCAGGTTTCGTTCGTCAGATACTGATAGATACAGTTGCGATGCTCCGGCGCCACGTTGTCGAGATCGACGCCCATCAGCTGACAAAAATGGGCGTTGTAGCCGAGGATATCAAAGTTTGGCTTCTGAATGCTGGCAGGATTCGGCATTAGCGCCTCCAGCATGCGGCGCGAGGCCGGGCTTAGCCCTTCGCACTGGGCAGCGGCCGGCGCTTCAGAAGGGGGAAGGCCTGCCAGAATAAACAGATGGCGGGTTTCTGCCGGAGAGCACTGCAGCGCAGTGGCAATGGCCGTCATCACGCTGGACGAGGGGTTAACCTCTCGTCCCTGCTCAAGCCAGGTATACCAGGTTACGCCGATATCGGCGAGGAGCGCGACCTCTTCGCGGCGCAGGCCTGGGGTGCGTCGACGACCGCTGCGTGGCAGACCCAGGCGCTGCGGATCGAGGCTTTCACGCCGGGTACGCAAAAACAACGCCAGCAGCTTACGGCTGTCATCCAGCGCGCCGGCTCGCCGTTCAGGCTGAGTGATGAGCATCTTTACGACTCCAGAATAGTAGTGCGGGTACCAGTATAAGCAAGAACTGGTACCCGGTTGAACGATGGAGGATCCTACGTCGGTATCCTGAACTATGCAATGGAGTCCCTGATGAATAATTCGCCTGTTTCGCCCGGCCGTGCTGGCCTGGTGCTGCTGTTGACGGGCCAGATGCTGCCGTTAATCGACACCTCTATCACCAACGTCGCGCTCGACTCAATCACCCAGTCTCTGGGCACCACGCCAACCCAACTGGAGCTTATCGTTGCGCTCTACGGCGTTGCCTTTGCCGTTAGTCTGGCGGTGGGCAGTAAACTGGGGGATAACCACGGCCGCCGCAGGACTCTGCTTTGGGGCGTCGCGCTTTTCGGCATCGCTTCCTTCCTGTGTGGGATTTCCGGTTCGGTCACCGGGCTGCTGGCCGCCCGTACTCTGCAAGGCGTTGGTGCGGCGCTGATTGTGCCTCAGATCCTTGCCACGCTCCACGTGACGCTAAAGGGCACCGCGCATGCTCGCGCCATCAGCCTGTACGGCGGCATTGGCGGTATTGCTTTTATTATCGGTCAAATGGGCGGTGGCTGGCTGGTATCGGCGGACATCGCAGGCCTGGGCTGGCGTAACGCGTTTTTTATCAACGTGCCTATTTGCCTGTTAGTGCTGGTATTGAGCCGCTTTTATATTCCAGAAACGCGCAGCGAAAGCCATTCGCGCATCGACTGGCAAGGGACCGTCACGCTTGCCCTGATGCTTTGCTGCCTGCTGTTCCCGATGGCGCTGGGGCCTGAATTACACTGGCCGTGGCCGATGCAGCTTATGCTGGTGGCTACGCTGCCGCTTGGCTACCTGATGCGCATGAGCGCGCTTGGTCAGCAGCAGCGTGGATTGCAGCCGTTGCTGCCGCCGCGGCTGCTGAAGCTGGGCAGCATACGGTTTGGCCTGCTGATTGCGCTGCTGTTCTTTACCTGCTGGTCGGGCTTTATGTTCTGTATGGCGCTGACGCTGCAGTCGGGGATGGGCATGGCGCCGTGGCAATCCGGGAATAGCTTTATCGCTATGGGCATCTCTTATTTTGTTTCAGCCTGGTTTGCACCGAGGCTGATCGTTCGTCACTCGCTGAGTACGATTCTGCTGAGTGGGATCGCTATCCAGGTTGTGGGGCTGCTGGGGCTGATGCTTACGCTTTCCCATTATGGAACCCACGCAGGCCCGCTGGCTATTGCCCCCGCGACGCTGGTGACCGGCTACGGGCAGGCGCTGATTGTTAACAGCTTCTATCGCATCGGGATGCGTGATATCGATCTGAATGATGCCGGTGCGGCCAGCGCCATACTGAGTACCCTGCAACAGTCGGCGCTGGGGCTGGGTCCTGCGGTGCTCGGAGCGTTGTTTCTGCATCTGCAGCGCCAAAGCGGGGATTACTCAGTGGCGATGATTGGCTTCCTGGCCGCTGAGATCGTGATGATGCTGGCGCTGGCGGTTGCCGCCGTCACCCGCCGTCAGCTTTTGTCCGGCGTGAAGGCCAGAGAGGCGAGCTAAGCGAGCGTATCTGCTGTCAATTGAGCGTCTTTATGCTGCTGGTTGAGTAAATAGCACAATCCGTTAATGGCGTATTTATACGAGATTGGCGGCAACGGTGGTGAGAAAAAATCCTTGCTCTGGCATGGATTTTTTTGATCAATAACACCTCGATAAATAAGCGAAATACCGTTAATAATCTCGGAAATACAGGATGTACTTTATCGCGGTGTTATTTTCGGATGAGTTGATTTTATTTGGTTTTTTTAATTAAAAAAATCATTGGCATTAATTGTATGGATTAATGAAGATGTGAATGAGATTTTAAAATATCGTGAAAGTGGGTTAACATAGAAGAACTTCATTCACCTGCGATGCAATATAATTATTATGCCTGCAATGAAAAAGACAATTATTTCCCTGACAACACTGGCGTTATTCGTAAGCTCTGCCAGCTACGCTAACGCGGATTCCACGCAAAAAACCGACTTCCTGCTGATCGGCGGCGGCATCATGAGCGCCTCCCTCGGGACGTGGCTCCAGGAGCTGCAGCCGGACTGGAAACAGGTCATGGTTGAGAAACTTGACGGCGTGGCGCTTGAGTCCTCGAACGGCTGGAATAACGCCGGTACCGGGCATTCGGCAAATATGGAACTTAACTATACGCCGGAACGTCCGGACGGTTCTATTGATGTCAGCAAGGCGCTGGAAATTAACGAGCAGTTCATGATTTCCCGTCAGTTCTGGTCTGCGCAAATTCAGCGCGGTATTTTGAATGACCCGCACTCGTTTATTAATTCCACGCCGCACATGAGTTTTGTCTGGGGCGATAAAAACGTTGAGTATCTGACCAAGCGTTATGATGCGCTGCAGAAAACAACCCTGTTCCAGGGCATGAAATTCTCCACCAACCATGAGCAGATTAAGCAGTGGGCTCCGCTGGTGATGGAAGGGCGCGACCCGAACCAGAAAGTCGCGGCCACCTGGACGCCGGTCGGAACCGACGTTAACTACGGTGAAATTACCCGTCAGCTGATCGGTAGCCTGAAAAAAAGCCCGAATTTCTCGCTGCAAACCTCTTCTGAAGTCACTGATTTCAAGCGTAACGGCGATAACTCCTGGCATGTGACCATCAAAGACGTCACCAGCGGCAAAGAGCACGCCATCGACGCGAAATATGTCTTCATCGGTGCCGGCGGCGGCGCGCTGAAGCTGCTGCAGGAAACCGGTATTCCGGAGTCGAAAAACTATGCCGGTTTCCCGGTAGGTGGTTCATTCCTGATGACCGAAAACCCGGCGGTGACCAGCCAGCATCTTGAAAAAGTATACGGTCAGGCGTCCGTAGGCGCACCGCCAATGTCCGTGCCGCACATTGATGCTCGCTTTATTGACGGCAAGCGCGTGGTGCTGTTCGGGCCGTTCGCAACCTTCTCCACCAAGTTCCTGAAAAACGGCTCCTTCTTCGATCTGCTGAGCACGACGACCACCAGCAACTTTATGCCGATGACCGACGTAGGCCTGGATAACTTCGATCTGGTTAAATACCTGATTAGCCAGGTGATGCTGAGCGATGAAGACCGCTTTGAAGCGCTGAAAGAGTACTATCCGCAGGCGCGTAAAGAGGACTGGAAACTGATTCAGGCCGGCCAGCGTGTTCAGATCATCAAGAAAGATGAGAACAAAGGCGGCGTGCTGAAGCTGGGTACCGAAGTGGTTGTTGACCAGCAGAAAACCATCTCTGCGCTGCTTGGGGCTTCTCCGGGTGCCTCTACCGCCGCGCCAATCACGCTGAACGTGCTTAAGCAGATGTTCCCGCAGCAGTTCAATTCGCCTGAATGGCAGAGCAAGATCCGTGCGGTTGTGCCTAGCTATGGCCAGGAGATGAACGGCAATGTGGCGCTGACTCAGAAAGTTTGGGATGACACTGCGGCCACGCTGCAACTGACCAAACCGCCTGTTATTCAGATGAATGACCAGACTACAACGCCGCAGGCAAAACCAGCCGAGCCGAAGGCCGAGGCCTCTCCTCAGCACGATATGGCGCTGTAAGTTTTACGCCTAAACGAGTTAATCAGCCCCTGCTTACGCAGGGGTTTTTTTTGCTTTTGATAGAGTCCCTTCTTCTCTAATGGGGGATATTCCCCCGCTAACTGATATCTCTTATTAAAACATCTGCCCTACAGTCTCCGTGTTGACAGGCGATAACGCCACTTTAAGGAAAACACGATGAGCAAACTGAATACGGGAATTTGCCTGCTTACCCTCTGCCTTGGCGCCGCTCTGCAGGCGCACGCCGCCTCTGCCGCTGCGGACTGCAAGGCGCTCCAGCTCGCAACTTGTCCCGCTCCCGCTGACACCAAACTGCCAGACGTAAAAGAGATGCTGACATGGAACCAGCAGCAGCGCGTGGTGGGCTTTCGTAATGACTATCGCTCTTACGAGGGGGATGTGTTTAAAGCAGGGCAGCCAATACCTGTTCCACGTGAGGCAAAGGATCTATCAGATGTAAGCTACCAGTATGGCGGGCATGATTTTAAGCTGGGCGAGTATCTGAAACGAAACAGCGTGACCGGCATGATGGTAATTAAGGACGGTAAAATAGTCTGGGATTACTACGGCGAAGGCAATACGCCTACGACGCTCTGGACATCACGATCCGTGGGGAAATCCGTGGTGTCTACGCTGGTGGGCGTGGCGCTGAAAGAGGGGAAAATCACCTCGCTGGATGACGAGATCGTCAAGTATAACCCCGACGTGAAAGGCACCGCCTGGCAACATGTCACGATACGCCAGCTATTGCAGCATACTTCCGGCGTGAACTGGGGAGAAGATTACACCGATCCAAAGTCTGACTTTGCCCTGTTAACCCAGTGTGAAGCCAATAGCGGTACCTACGACTGCGTAAACAAGCTGGTGAAAGATCCACAGCGTAAAGATTACGCCAAGCCCGGTGAGGTCTGGTCTTACTCCTCCGGTGGTGCCTGGCTGCTCGGCGATACTCTGGAAAAGGCGACGGGGAAATCTCTGGCGCAAAACCTGCAGGAAACTATCTGGCAGCCCTACGGCATGACGCACGATGGCGTGTGGCACAGCTACCAGAAGGGGAAACATGATGTCGGCGCCCACGGCTTCAACGCTACGCTTGAAGACTGGGGGAAATTTGGCCTGTTCATTATGAATAACGGCGTTCTGCCGGACGGCAAGAAGATGCTGCCCGATGGCTGGGTCCAGCAGGCCCGCGACTGGAATAAAGCGCAGAAATCTGTCACCGACGCGCACCCGGATGGCAGCTACGGTTTTGAGTGGTGGAACAACAGCGTACCGGCTAACGCGGGCGACGTAGGGCCGAAGCACGGTCTGGAAAGTAAGGACTCAATGTGGGCGCTGGGGATCTTTGGACAGATGATCATGGTGAACCAGAAAGAGAAGCTGGTGATCGTTCAGTGGTCTACCTGGCCGAAGGCGGAACCCTCTTTCAGCGCGCAGCCGCTGGAGGCATCGCTGATGTTTAACGCCATAGCGAATTCGCTTAAGTAACCAGAAAGCCAGCCGGGAGGCTGGCTTTTAACGTTGGGCAGGTCTTACAGGCCGCGTTTATCCATCAGGATCGCCAGCTCAACGAGGCGGTTAGAGAAGCCCCATTCATTGTCGTACCAGGCCAGGATCTTCACCAGGTTACCGCCAATCACCAGGGTTGAGAGCCCATCGATAATTGAAGAGCGTGGGTCGCCCTGGTAATCGCTGGAGACGAGCGGTTCATCGCTGTAGCCCAGAATGTTTTTCAGCGGGCCTGATTCCGCAGCTTTACGGAACGCCGCGTTCACTTCTTCAGCCGTCACGTCACGTTTTAGCGTCACGGTTAAATCGACAATAGAGACCACCGGCACCGGCACGCGCAGTGAGTAGCCGGTCAGGCGGCCGTCCAGTTCAGGGATAACTTTACCGAGCGCTTTTGCCGCGCCGCTGGAGTAGGGAACAATCGACAGTGCCGCCGCGCGCGCCCCGCGCAGGTCTTTCTCCGGCTGATCGTGCAGCGCCTGGCTGTTGGTGTAGGCGTGGGTGGTGTTCATCAGCCCGTGTTCAATGCCAAAGGCCTGATGCAGAACCTGGGCGGCTGGGGCGAGACCGTTGGTGGTGCAGCTACCGTTGCTGACCACAAAATGCTTCTGCGGATCGTAACTTTCGTGGTTAACGCCCAGCACGATTGTTAGATCGTCATCTTTACCTGGGGCAGAAATAATCACGCGTTTTGCGCCGCCGTGGGTGATATGAACTTCGGCTTTATCGCGGCTGGTGAAAAAACCGGTGGCCTCAATAACAACGTCTACGCCGACATCGCGCCAGGGGATTAGCGCCGGATCTCTTTCGCTGAAGACGCGAACCGGTTTGCCGTCAACGTGCAGCTGGCCTTCTGAGGCTTCAACCGGCGCAGGCAGTTTTCCCATCAGCGAGTCGTGTTTAAGCAGGTGCGCGAGAGTTTTGCTGTCCGTCAGATCGTTGATAGCAACAACCTCAATCTCCGGGTTACCCAGCGCGGCGCGCAGCACGTTACGTCCGATCCTGCCAAATCCATTAATCCCGACCTTAACCATGATTCACTCCTTCTCTTGAATGTCTGGCGTCAGAGTATGCCCGGGGGGTGGTGGCGTAAATGACAAAAAAGGATCAATTCACGCCAACCTTCGACAGCGGAAGCGTTGGCGGTACTCGCCGGGCGTCAGGTGAAGCTGGCGTTCGAAAACGCGGCGAAGGTTGATCGCGCTGCCGAAGCCTGAGGCGGCGGCGACTCGCTCAAGGGTATCGGTTGACTGTTCCAGCAGATGGCGCGCGGCGGCAAGCCGGGCTTCTTCCACATAGCGGGCGGGGGTTACGCCAGTTTCGCGGGTAAAAACTCGGGTAAAATTACGCGGGCTCATGGCAACCCGCTCCGCCAGCTTCTCCACCGACAAATCCTCCGCCAGGTTATCCAGCAGCCAGTCCTGCAGCTGGCCGATAGGCCCGGTATTGGCGGCCTGGCGCAGATGATAGCGGCTAAACTGCAGCTGGCCGCCGGGGCGACGCAGGTACATCACTAAATCCTGGGCGACGTCGCGGGCGAGGGTGAAGCCATAATCGGCCTCCACCAGCGCCAGCGTGAGATCGAAGCCGGAGCTGACGCCGCCTGAGGTCCACACCGGGCCGTCCTGAATATAAAGTGGACCGCCTTCCACGTTGATTTGCGGCCAGCGGGCCTGCATCTCCTCCAGCAGCCGCCAGTGGGTGGTTGCCCTGCGGCCGTTTAATAGCCCGGCCTGCGCCAGCAAAATGGCGCCGCCGCAAATGGAAGCAATGCGTTCGGCATTCGGGGCCGCGCGCCGTATCCACTCTACTACGGCGCTGCCTTCCGGCTCGCTAAGGCCTTTGCCGGTAATCATGATAGTGTCGCGAGGCTCTTCGGGGTTGAGGTCCACAAGCCTGTGGTCGGCAAGCAGATTCAGGCCGGAGATCCCGTGAACGACGTGATGAGGCTGCGTGGTAGCGATGCGGATGCGGTAGCGAGGTTCGGCCAGCGCCTCCGTATGCAGGCGGTTAGCCTGCATCAGAATATCGGCGATACCTGCAGCTTCAAACAGCATGCCGCCATCCGGGACAATGATAAGTATATTTCTCATGTCCGGAAAAGTACGCTTTTAACAAATTATGTCAACAGGATTAGCCGTAGCGACGTTTTCCCCAGTCCAGCGCCGTCTCAATCAGCCGTGTCAGCAACTGCTGGAACTGCTCGCCTTTGTCGTCTGACCAGGCGAAGCTCTCTTCGTCCATATAGCAGCGCTGCGCCACTTCCAGCTGCACGGCATGGATGTTTTGCTCCGGCGCGCCGTAGTGACGGGTGATGTAACCTCCCTTGAAGCGTCCGTTGAGGACTTTGCTGTAGCCGTTAAAGCGCTCGCTGGTATTCAGCAGCTCTTCGCTTAGCGCTGGGTCACAGCTGGCGCCGTCGGCGGTGCCAAAGTTCAGGTCCGGCAGGCGGCCTTCAAAGAGGCGAGGGACTACGGACTTGATGGAGTGCGCGTCCCACAGGATCGCGTAGCCGAAGGTTTCTTTTAGTCGAGCCAGCTCCACAGCAAGCGCCTGATGATAAGGCCGCCAGATGTTGGTCAGAATATCGGCTCTGGCCTGCTCGTCGGGAGATTTACCCGCCTCAAACAGCGGTTCACCGTCAAAAAAGATGTCCGGGTAGAGCCCGGTGGTGGCGGTGGTATAAAGCGGCTTATCGTCCGAGGGACGGTTCAGATCGACCACATAGCGGGAGTAGTTGGCGCTGAGCATACTGGCGCCCATTTCGCCTATCGGCTGGTAAAGTTTTGGAATGTGCCAGTCGGTATCCTCAAGTTTTTTTGCCCGCGCCGTCAGCCCGTTAGCCACTTCCGGCGTCAGCTGCGTGCCGGGATGCGGCATACTGATAAGCAGCGGCAGTTTGCCCTGGTGAAGCTCAAAGCCCTTAATCATTCCACACCTCTTTCCCGTGATAGATAACCTGTTTTGACAGCGAGCCGCCCAGCCAGTAGCTGAGCTCGGCGGGGTGCTCTACCTCCCAGGCGACAAAGTTTGCTTCTTTACCGGCTTCAAGCGAGCCCGCTTTATCGCTGATGCCCAGCGCGCGCGCGGCATTAAGCGTTACGCCAGCCAGCGCTTCTTCAGGCGTCAGGCCAAACAGCGTGCAGGCCATGTTCATCATCAGCCGCAGCGACTGCACCGGAGAAGTGCCGGGGTTGAGATCGCTGGAAATCGCCATCGGCACCTGATGTTTACGCAGCAGTGAAACCGGCGGTTTTTGCGTTTCACGCAGGAAGTAAAATGCCCCCGGCAGGAGAACCGCCGTCGTATTGTGCTTTGCCATCAGGGCAATATCTTCTTCGCAGAGATATTCGAGATGGTCGGCAGAGAGCGCATTATGGCGAGCGGCAAGCCCCGCGCCGTGCAGAAGTGAAAGCTGCTCGGCGTGGAGTTTAACCGGCAGGCCCAGCTCATGGGCTTTGACGAAGACGCGTTCAACCTGCGGTACGGAAAACGCCAGGTGTTCGCAAAAGGCATCTACGGCGTCAACCAGCCCTTCGTCATGCAGAGCCGGTAACCAGCGCTCGCATACCTCAGTGATAAAATCGTCGCTGCGATCTTTGTATTCCGGGGGAAGAGCGTGGGCGGCAAGGCAGGTGCTATAAATCGTCAGCGGCAGGGTTTTCGCCAGCTGGCGGATAACGCGCAGCATTTTGCGCTCATCTTCAAAACTGAGGCCGTAGCCTGATTTCACTTCCAGCGTGGTCACGCCGTCTTTGCGCAGCGCATGAATGCGGCGGCTGGCGCTTTTCAGCAGCTCGGCTTCGCTTGCCTGACGCGTGGCCTTTACCGTGCTGGCGATACCGCCGCCCGCCGCGGCAATATCCGCATAGGTTGCGCCGTTAAGACGCATCTCAAATTCCTTGCCACGGTTGCCGCCGAACACGCTATGGGTGTGGCAGTCGATCAGGCCGGGGGGTCACCAGCTTACCCTGAAGATCTCGCTCTTCGTCGCAGGGCTGGCCTGGGCGCTGGGCAGAAGCGCCAACCCAGACAATTTTGTCGTCTTCGGTGATTAACGCCGCGTCTTCGATAAGGTTGTAGTGGCCGTTGACCATCGTGGTGATGTGGCAGTTGTGCCATAAAATCCGCATAAGATCTCTCTCATCAGGACAGGGCGCGGCGAGTGCCGCGCCACAGAGGAACTACTTCGCCAGCATAGGCAGGTTCAGACCGTGCTCTTTTGCACACTCGATAGCAATATCATAGCCTGCATCCGCGTGGCGCATGACGCCCGTTGCCGGGTCATTATTCAGCACGCGGGCGATTCGCTCCGCCGCTTCATCGGTGCCGTCGCAGACGATGACCATGCCGGAGTGCTGCGAGAAGCCCATGCCTACGCCGCCGCCGTGGTGCAGGGAAACCCAGGTCGCGCCGCTCGCCGTGTTCAGCAGGGCGTTCAGCAGCGGCCAGTCGGACACCGCGTCGGAGCCATCTTTCATCGATTCGGTTTCACGGTTCGGGCTTGCTACCGAGCCGGAGTCAAGATGATCGCGGCCGATGACAATAGGTGCAGAGAGCTCGCCGCTTCTGACCATTTCGTTAAAGGCCAGCCCCAGTTTTGCCCGCTGACCCAGGCCAACCCAGCAGATGCGCGCCGGCAGACCCTGGAAGCTAATGCGCTCTTTAGCCATGTCCAGCCAGCGGTGCAGGTGTTGATCGTCCGGGATCAGCTCCTTGACCTTCGCATCAGTACGGTAGATATCCTCCGGATCGCCGGAAAGCGCGGCCCAGCGGAAAGGCCCGATGCCGCGGCAGAACAGCGGACGAATATAGGCCGGAACAAAGCCCGGGAAATCAAATGCGTTATCGACGCCCATCTCTTTCGCCATCTGGCGAATGTTGTTGCCGTAGTCGAAGGTTGGGATGCCCTGCTGCTGGAAGGCGAGCATCGCTTTCACATGCTCTGCCATCGAAGCTTTTGCAGCCTGATTCACTACCGCAGGCTCTGCGGCGGCGCGTTCGCGATACTCTTCCCAGCTCCAGCCAACGGGAAGGTAGCCGTTCAGCGGGTCGTGGGCGCTGGTCTGGTCGGTGACCATATCCGGGCGAACGCCGCGTTTTACCAGCTCTGGCAGAATTTCTGCGGCATTGCCGTGCAGGGCAATGGAAACGGCTTTCCCTTCGCCGGTGTAGCGTTTAAGGCGGGCGAGGGCGTCGTCCAGATCTTTGGCCTGCTCGTCCACATAGCCGGTGCGCAGGCGGAAGTCGATGCGCGACTGCTGGCATTCAATGTTCAGGGAACAGGCGCCAGCAAGCGTGGCGGCCAGAGGCTGCGCGCCGCCCATGCCACCCAGCCCTGCAGTGAGCACCCAACGCCCGGTCAAAGAGCCATTGTAGTGCTGACGGCCCGCCTCGACGAAGGTTTCATAGGTGCCCCTGCACGATGCCCTGGCTGCCAATGTAAATCCATGAACCGGCGGTCATCTGGCCGTACATCGCCAGCCCTTTGGCGTCCAGTTCGTTAAAGTGTTCCCAGTTTGCCCAGTGCGGCACCAGGTTTGAGTTGGCAATCAGTACGCGAGGTGCGTTAGCGTGGGTTTTAAAGACGCCCACCGGCTTGCCGGACTGAACCAGCAGGGTTTCGTCCTCATTCAGAGCCTTCAGGGCTTCGACCATTTTGTCGAAGCACTCCCAGTTTCTCGCTGCCCGACCAATGCCGCCGTAGACCACCAGCTCTTTTGGGTTCTCTGCCACATCCGGATCGAGGTTATTCATCAGCATCCGCAGCGGGGCCTCCGTCAGCCAGCTTTTGGCATTCAGCTTTGTGCCGCGTGGCGCCCTGATTTCAACATCACGATAACGAGAAGACTCACTCTTCATGGGGGTTCACCTTGTTTTGAGATAACGGGGAAATGCTCACGAAAAATACCATGTCATTTTTTCGATTGCTTGTATATACATGATTAGCATATTTGATGCCAGGCGCGAGATTGAATTTATTTTTATTTTAAATCATGGGTTTAGATTAATGTCCGTGTGTACTTACATCATATATCCTGGTGATCTGGTCACTCTTTGCACCTTTTTGGCGCTCTTTACAAAGAGATTGATCCTTTTTAGGGCAAAAAGAGCAGTTGGGTTCGCTGGCAAATCGCCTCGCAGGTACTGTTTAATCCTGATAAAAATCACGGGTAGATCACATTTAAAAATTAATAAATCAATTATCTAATTGTTTTTAAATGGAAAATTTACTTTGATTTGATGTTGCGTATTTGTTATGGCACAGGCTTTGCAGATTGTACATACAATGCTATACATAGCTTTTTTATGCAGCCGTTCACTTCTTCGGCAGCCAGATGACCATGAGGCGTAGCGATGATTACTTTTAACAATGTGACCAAGTTTTACGACGACGGGACGGTCGTGGTGGATGGACTGAACCTGACCGCGCCCGGCGGCAAAATCACCGTGCTGGTAGGCCCTTCAGGCTGCGGGAAAACAACGTCACTGCGCATGATTAATCGGCTGATTGAGCCCTCCTCCGGTGCGATCCTGCTTAATGGTGAGTCGACTTCGGAGATGGACGTAGTGCAGCTGCGCAGGCGGATCGGCTATGTCATCCAGAATGCGGGCCTGTTCCCCCACAGAAATATCATCGACAACATCGCCACCACGGCGATCCTCAACGGCATGGCAAAAAGCAAAGCCAGAGCCCGTGCCGGGGAGCTGCTTGAGGTGGTCGGCCTGGCGCCGCAGCTGGCGAAACGCTTTCCGTGGCAGCTTTCAGGCGGCCAGCAGCAGCGCGTGGGCGTGGCTCGTGCGCTGGCTGCCGACCCGGAATTTATGCTGATGGACGAACCCTTCAGCGCCGTAGACCCGGTAGTCCGCGAGCAGCTGCAGGAAGAGTTTCTGCGCATTCAGAAAGAGGTCAGCAAAACCATCATCATGGTGACCCATGATATCGATGAAGCCATGAAACTGGGCGATCTGGTGGCGGTGCTGAAACCCGGCGGCAAGCTTGGGCAAATGGCCTCCCCGGGCGAGCTGCTGAATGCCCCGCAAAGCGATTTTGTGGCCGACTTCATTGGCCGTGACCGCGGCTACCGCAAGCTGAGCTTCTACAATTCAGGACCGCTGGCGTCGATGCAGGTAGAGCCCACCGCCGAGGTCGGTACGCCGATTGAGATGGCGCGCAACATTGCGGCGCAGCGCTGGCTGCTGGTGACTCGCGAAGGCAAAGCCTGCGGCTGGTTCGATACCCATCAGCAGGTCGAAGCGGTAGTGCCTGAGTACATCAATCTGGGCGCAACCTTTTACCCGCAAAGCGGCACGCTGCGCCAGATGCTTGACTCGGCGCTCAGCTCTCCGTGTCACCGCGCCGTGGTTATTGATGAGCGCGCCGAAGTTTTGGGCACGCTGGGGCTGGATCACGTGCTGGACGCGTGTAAATCCATGGCGCGGGAGGCGGTATGAAATTTGACTGGCTTTGGGCGCAAAGCGACAAAATTTTCAATTTGCTGCTCTGGCACCTCTATCTCTCGGTGACGCCGATTTTAATTGGCCTGCTGCTGGCGATCCCCGCCGGCTGGCTGGTGTGCAGTATGCCGCGCGTAAAAGGGGTCATCCTCAACCTGTTCGGGCTGCTGTACACCATCCCGTCGCTGGCGCTGTTTGTCCTGCTGCCGCCGCTGCTCAATACGCAAATCCTGGATCCGATCAACGTGGTCGTTGCGCTGACCATTTATAGCTTCGCGCTGCTGGTGAGAACGGTGTGCGACGGCCTGGACTCGGTGCCAACGGATACCCGACAGTCTGCCTTTGCGCTCGGCTATAAGCCGGTGCATCAGTTTTTCCAGGTTGATCTGCCGCTGGCGGTACCGGTGATTGGCTCCGGGATGCGCGTGGCCGTTGTCTCCAACGTCAGCATTGTCTCCGTCGCCGCTCTGATCGGCGCTCCGCAGCTCGGCTCGCTGTTTACTCAGGGTTTCCAGCTGCAGTTTCTGACGCCGATTATTGCCGGCATTGTGCTGTGTATCGCGCTGGCTTTCATTCTTGACTGCGTGGTTGTCGCCGTCACCCGCTCTTTAAGCCGCTGGCAGCCAGCAAGGGGATAACGTATGTCTGACTGGTTCTTCACGCTCAGCCACTGGTATGGCGATGACGGTATTCTTCCGCTGCTGGCGCAGCATATCGGCTACAGCGCCGTGGCGCTGGCGATAGCGGTCGCCATAGCCTTTCCGGTGGGCTGCTACACCGGCCATACCGGCAGGGGCGAAGCGCTGCTGATTGGCACCACTAATGCGCTGCGTTCGCTGCCCTCGTTTGGCCTGATTATCCTGCTGGTTATTCTGATGGCGGGCTACTTCGAGTCGGATATGGCCTTTATTCTCCCGTGTATCATCGTGCTGGTGGTGCTGGCATTGCCGCCGATTGCGCTTGGGGTGCATGCCGGGATCCGCTCCGTTGACTCCAGCGTCCACGACGCCGCGAAGGGCATCGGCCTGACGCCTTTCCAGGTGTTGACCCAGGTCGAGCTTCCCTGCGCCACGCCGTTAATCCTTTCCGGGATCCGCAGCGCCACGCTGCAGATTATCTCCACCGCCACCATCGCGGCCTATGTCTCCCTGGGTGGCCTTGGCCGGTTGATTATCGACGGCCGTGCGGCGAACGATTTTGCGCAGATGACCGCTGGTGCGGTGCTGGTTGCCGTGCTGGCGCTGCTTGTGGATGTGTTCTTTTCCCTTTCGGTGAAGTACGTGGTTTCCCACGGCATTTCCCGACGTATCAAAACCCAGTGATGTTGAGCCCGTTAATTACACAAGGTGAAAGCGATGAATATGAAGAAACGTTGTTTGACGTTGTTGAGTGCCGCGATGCTGTCCGTTGTTTCCTCCGCCTGGGCGGCTGACGCGGGTCAGAAAGTGATCATTGGCTCGGCTGATTTTCCGGAAAACCAGCTGCTGGCGACCATTTATGCCGGTGCCCTGGAAGCGCAAAACATCCCGGTGGAGAAAAAACTGAATATCGGCAGCCGCGAAGTCTATATCCCGGCGCTGCTGGACGGCTCTATCAACGTGATTCCTGAGTACAGCGGCGCGCTGCTGAGCTACCTGGACGCCAATAATAAAGCGCACAGCTCGGAGGAGGTAGCCACCGCGCTGGCGGCGAAGCTGCCGGAAAAAGTGAAGATGCTGAATACCGCCGTGGCGCAAAACAGCGACGTTATCGCGGTGACCAAAAAAACGGCGGATAAATATAAGCTCAAAACTATCGATGACCTGAAACCTCACGCGGCTGAACTTATCCTCGGCGGCCCGGCGGAGTGGAAAACTCGTCATGAGGGCGTGCCGGGGCTGAAAGAAGTGTATGGCCTGAACTTCAAAAGCTTCAAGGTGCTGGATGTCGCGGGCCCGCTGACGCTCACCGCGTTGAAGAATAACCAAATCCAGGCGGCGGACCTGACCTCCACCACGCCGGAAATCCAGAAAGATCACCTGGTGGCGCTGGAAGATCCGAAAAACCTGTTTGCGGCCCAAAACATTGTTCCGATTGTGGCCACCGCCACGCTGAACCCGACAATCGAGAGCACGCTGAACAAAGTGTCTGCGCAGCTAACAACCGCGGATTTGATTGCTATGAACGGGCAGCTTGCCGAATTTGCCAGCATTGATGACGTTGCGCATCAGTGGCTGGTTAAACATGGCCTGAGCAAGTAAGGGCGCACAATGACGACACAAACTGGCTCCACCGCTCACGTCTTTGAGACTGTCACCTTAGGCAGGGTGCAAACCACAATTGACGAGCTGGTACGCATTGCCGACGGGGCGCCGGTAGACCTGGCCCCGGAAGCGCTCGCCAATATGGACCACGTCAGCGGGTATATTCGGCGAGCAATAGATGAAGGGCAGGTGATTTACGGCCTGACCACCGGGGTGGGTGATTTGGTGACGGAACGCCTTTCTGCCGACCAGATTGCCAGCGTGCAGCTCAATATGCTGCGCAGCCACGCCTGCGGCATGGGGCCAGATTTGTCGGTGCGTGAAGTGCGCGCGATGATGGCGGTAATGCTGAAATCGCTGCTGCAGGGCTACAGCGGCGTCAGCGCTGAACTGGCGAAACGCATGTGTGAAATGCTTAATTGCCAGGTGACGCCGTGGTCGCCAGCGGGCGGCTCGGTAGGCTATTTAATTGCCACGGCGCATATCGGGCTCTCCCTCTTTGGGGAAGGGCAGTGCTGGTACCAGGGCGAGCTTCTGCCGTCCGCTGAAGCCCTGGAAAAGGCGGGCATCGCTCCTCGTATTCCTGGCCCTCGTGAGGGCCATGCCCTGATAAGCGGTACCTATGAGATTACCGGGCTGGCCTGTCTTGCCGTTCATGACTTTGAGCGGCTGCTGCCGGTGGCGGATATGGCAGGGGGCATGTGTCTGGAAGCGCTGAAAGGCAACACCCGCGGCTACGATGCCCGGCTGCACGCCCTGCGTCCGCACGACGGGCAGCAGAAAACGGCCGCTATTTTACGCAGCTTGCTCAGCGGCAGCGAGATTTTCGCCCGCTACCGTGACCACCGTGTGCAGGATGCCCTGAGCCTGCGCTGCATTCCGCAAATCCACGGCGCGGTGCGCGATCAGCTTGCCCACTGCCGTCAGATTGTCACTATCGAGCTGAACTCGGTCACCGATAACCCGGTTTTTCTGATTGAAGAAGACGCGCTGGCTATTCTGCCCGGCGGCAACGGGCACGGCGCGCCGCTGGCGCTGGCGCTGGATGCTCTGGCGGTCGCCATTGCCCAGGTCAGCACGGCGTCTCAGGCTCGCTCCGATCGGATTACTAACGTACATCTTAGCGGCCTGCCTGCGTTCCTGGTCGGCCGAAGCGGCGCCAACTCCGGCATGATGATCCCGCCTTATGTTGCCGCCGCGCTTGCGGGGGATAACCGCAGCCTGGCCGCGCCCGCCAGCGTCCACACCGTGACTACCTGCGCCGGGCAGGAGGACCATATCAGCATGGGCGTCTCTTCGGCACGCAAGGCGCTGCAGGCGGTGAGCAACGCGGTGGATATCGTTGCCATCGAGCTGCTGTGCGCCAGCCAGGCGCTGGAGTTTCATCGTCCGCTGCGCGCCTCCGTCGGATCAGAGCTAACGCTTGGCATGGTGCGCGAGCGCGTGCCGTTCCGTGAGTCGGATACGGCGCTTTACCCGGATATGCATGCCGTGCGGGATTTGATCGCTGATGGAGAGCTTAGCCGAAGGCTCTCCTCCCTGATTGAGGAGTCAGAAAATGAGTGAAGCTTTGCAGCCGCTGAAAGGCGTAAGAGTGCTTGACCTGTCCCGCGTGCTGGCTGGTCCCTGGTGCGCTTCCTTACTTAACGATCTTGGTGCCGAAGTCATCAAGATTGAGATGCCGGGCAGCGGGGATGACTCCCGCAGCTTTACCCCACACATCGCCGGGGAGAGCAGCTACTTTATGCAGCTTAACCACGGCAAAAAAAGCGTCACCCTGGATCTAAAGGCCCCGGAAGGGTTAGCCATTCTTAAACAGCTGGTGGTTCAGGCCGACGTGCTGGTGGAAAACTTCCGCCCGGGCGTGACAAAACGTCTCGGCATCGACTATCAGACGCTGCAGGAGCTAAACCCGCGGCTGGTTTACTCCAGTATTTCGGGCTTTGGTCAGCAAGGGGCGATGGCACACAAAGCCGCTTACGACCATATTGTGCAGGCCTATGGCGGCATTATGCAGGTGACCGGCTGGGCGGAAGGCGAGCCAACCCGTGTCGGGGATGCGATTGGCGACGTGGTCGCCGGACTTTATGGCAGCTGGGCGGTGCTTGCCGCACTTCTGCAGCGCGGCATCAGCGGCAAAGGCCAGCACCTGGATATCTCAATGCTCGACACCATGGTGACGATGCAAATGGTCTCCCTCACCCAGTGGATTGGCGGGCAGCCTCCCGCCGGGCGGCTCGGGAACGCGCATCCTATCAGCGCCCCGATGGACAGCTATCCGGCTCAGGATGGACACATCGTGATTGCGGTCGCCAACGACAAGCTGTTCCGCCAGCTTTGTTCGGCGATGGAAAAACCAGAGCTGGCGGGCGATCCGCTGTATCTCACCGACCCGCTGCGTCTGGCGAACCAGCAGCCGCTGCGCGAAGAAATTGAGCGCTGGCTGGCGGATAAAACCGTTAACGATGCGCAGGCTATTCTGGACAGCGCAGGCGTTCCGGCTTCTGCCGTACTGCGTCTCGACCAGATCCTGACCAGCGATTATGCGCGAGAGCGTGAACTCGTTAAGCAGGTTAAACACCCGACGGCGGGCAACATCTCGATCGTCCCGCAGCCGGTGAAAATGAGCGGCATGAAAGAAGAGCCAGCGCTGATGCCGCCTGGGCTGGGCGAGCATACGGCTAGCGTGCTGCAGGAGCTGCTGGCTATCGACGATGCAACGCTTACCCGGCTCAGGGCGCAGGGCGTAATTTAACCGGCGGAGAACGCAAATGGCGCAAATAAAGAAAGTGGCGGTGGTCGGTGCCGGAACGATGGGCGCACGAATTGCCGTGGTGATGGCGCGCGGAGGCTATCGCGTTAGCTTGTGGTCACGCTCTGAGTCGACGCTCGACAAAGCGCGTGCCATCGTGGAATCGCTCGGCATCAGCGAACTAGTGGAATATACGACTTCGCTGGAGCACTGCCTGGCCGACGCCGACCTGGTGTCTGAAAACGTTGCTGAGGATGTAGCGCTGAAACAGCGTGTGCTAAAAGACATCGAACAGCAGGTTAGCGCTGACTGCGTGATAACGACCAATACCTCAAGCGTTTCTATCACGCTGCTGGCGTCAGCCCTGAGCCAGCCGCAGCGGCTTATCGGCATGCACTGGTTCAATCCGGCGGATACGATGCCGATGATTGAGATTGTTCTCGGTGAGCACACCGCAGACGATATTTGCCAGCAGGTACGGGATATCTGTCAGCGGCTGGGCAAAGAGACGATCACGGTTAACCAGGATATTCCGGGTTTTATCATCAACCGGCTGCAGTACGCGATGCTGCGTGAGGCGCTTTATCTGGTGGATGCCGGCATTGGCTCAGTCGAGGACGTCGACCGCGCGGTGCAGCGAACCCTTGCTCCACGCTGGGCGGCGATGGGGCCGATGAAGCTGATGGATTTTGCCGGGCTGGATACGGTGGAAAAGGTCGCCGGTATCTTACTGCCCAGCCTGGATAACAGCAGTCAATTGCCGGTGTGGCTGAAGCAGAAGGTGGCCGAAGGCAACCTCGGCGCGAAAAGCGGGGAGGGGTTTTATTCCTGGACCGCAGAGACCGCCGCGGCCGCGATGCGCAAGCGCGATGAAACGATCAGGCACCTGACCGGGAGCGATGAAGATGAGTGATATTCTCTCCCGGATTGACGGGGCGGTAGCCGTAGTGACCCTCAACCGGCCGCAAAAATATAATGCGCTAACCGCCGAAATGCTTGATGAGCTGGTGACGACCCTGAGAGAGCTGGATGGACGAGCGGACATCAGAGCGATAGTTTTGGCTGGCTCGCCAAAAGCCTTTTGTGCCGGAGCCGACACCGGCACGCTGGCGTCAGCTTCGGCCACGACGCTGTGGCGCAGCGGTTTTAGCGAAAAGTGGGACAGGGTAGCAGAGATCGAAACGCCGCTGATTGCCGCCGTCTCCGGCTATGCGCTCGGCGGCGGGCTTGAGCTGGCGCTGCTGTGCGACATAATTATCGCTGACCAGAGCGCGGTCTTCGGCCTGCCGGAGAGCCACATCGGCATTATTCCCGGTGCAGGCGGCACGCAGCGGCTGGTGCGCGTCGTCGGCAAGTCGCTGGCGATGGATATGCTATTGAGCGGACGAAGAATTGACGCTCAGGAAGCCCTGCAGGCCGGCCTTGTCAGCCGGGTGACGGATTCGCTGGAGGAGCAGGCGCTGGCGCTGGCTTATCAGGTCGCCAAAGCCGCTCCACTGGCCGCGGCGATGATTAAAAAAGCCGTGGCGGCAAGTTATGAAATGCCGCTGGGCGCGGGAGTGGCCTATGAAAGATCGCTCTCCGCTTTGATAGCCGACAGTGAGGACAGGGCTATCGGGCTGGCGGCTTTTAAAAATAAGCAGTCGCCTGAGTTTAAAGGCCGATAAGCTAAATCAGCGCTGGAACCGGCAGCCAGTCTGCCGGTTTTTAGCTGGCTGTAAGGGTAACGCGGGCGAAAAGGGAGGACGCAGAGGAGAGCACATTGATTTTTGCCGGGGCGCTAATCAACAGGCTGTCGTAGTGCTGCAAAACGTGTTGTTCCCCGTTGACGTCAAGCTCCAGCCGGTCACCCGCATTAAACAGGAGCTGTATGCCCTGCTGGTGCGTCCAGCTTCCTTCCCGTAGCCAACCGACAGCGGCTTTTGTGGTGTCTGCTTTATAGATGACATTAAAGTCCAGCAGCGGGCCGCCCTTAATAGTGCAGGAAACTTCGCTCTCGCCGTTAAAATCGGTTGCCTGAAACGGCGGGATCAGCGTGCTTTTCACGCCGTCGACGGTGAGGTGCATGCCTTCGCCTTCAAGCACGCTGATGTTGCGCAGGTAGCCGGCAAAACGAGAGAAGGGACCATCACTGCGGATGGTTGCCACCGAAATCCGCCAGTCATAGTCGTCCGTGGCCGGGAATCGGTAAATCTCACGCGTTACGCCCTGGCCGTTTTTCCAGAGCACTTCCGGGCACTGCTCGTAGGGCAGAAGCTGGATCATTTATGCATGCTTCCTTCGAGGCGATAGCGCGAACCCGGGTAAACCAGACGCACGCTGGTAACGATTTTTTTGTTCTGTCGACCGGTCCAGGTGCGGCGATTGACCTGCAGGCAAGGCGTGTGCTCGTCGATTTCCAGATACGCGCACTCTTCGCGTGGCACATTCACTGCCTCAATAATATGCTCACCTTCAACGATGGGCGCGATGGACGAAAGATAGGCGTTAGGCGTGATGCGCGTGAAGTCCTGCTGGAAGTAATCAGGAACGATCAGCGAATTTACCAGGCGATCTTCCAGCATCACCGGCACGCCGTTTTCATAGTGGCAAATCAGGGAGTGAAACAGGCGGCTGCCCTTGGGCAAATTAAATGCCATCGCCTGCTGCGCATCTGCGTAAACCTGGGTCAGCTCCAGGACACGAGCGTGATGGCGGTGGCCGCGGCTGGCTATTTCGTCGGCAATGTTATTGATTTCCAGCAATGCGGACTGCCCGCGAACTTCAGCGACGAAGGTGCCGATACCCTGCATGCGCACCAGCAGACCTTCGGCGGTCAGCTCTCGCAGCGCGCGGTTGATGGTCATGCGGCTGTAGCCGAACTGATTCACCAGCTCGCTTTCCGATGGCACGCGGTAATTGACCGGCCACAGCCCGCTATGAATATTGGTCTTGATAATGATTTTAACCCTTTCATAAAAAGGGGCCGGCTGGTCCAGGTTTTCAGGTTCTGCCGCTGCTTTATATACGTCGTTTTGTGCCATTCATCATTCCTCGCCCGGGTCTCCTTTAAAGTTTACTCTACCCCTATTTGGATGTATATATACATGCATGTATATACAATTGATTAACCTTAAACCGGGGTGCTGATATGGCGGTATATTTCGCGGCAAAAGCGCTACTGCCGCAGGGCTGGGCGGAAAATGTCAAACTGGGCGTTTCGCCGCAGGGCGTGATAAGTTCACTGGAATGCAACAGCCTGCCGGGCGACGACGATATCCGGCTAAGCGGGATTGTGGTACCGGGCATGCCGAACCTGCACTCACACGCTTTTCAGCGGGCGATGGCGGGGCTGACCGAAGTGGTGGGCGACCCGGCAGACAGTTTCTGGACATGGCGCGATCTGATGTATCGCCTGGTGGGTAAAATCACCCCGGAACAGCTGGAGACTATCGCCAGCTATCTGTATATCGAAATGCTGAAGGCCGGCTATACCTCGGTGGCGGAGTTTCACTATCTGCATCATGACGTTGACGGTCAGGCTTACGCGCAGCCTGCGGAACTGGCGCTTCGCATTGCCCAGGCGGCTAAAAGTGTTGGCATTGGCCTGACGCTGCTCCCGGTGCTGTACTCGCACTCCGGCTTCGGCGGGCAACCCGCTTCGTCAGGTCAGCGCCGCTTTATAAACAGCACCGACAGCTATCTTAAACTGTACGACAGCATTGCTTCGGCATTGGCCGCAGAACCGATGCAGCGCGCCGGGCTGTGCTTCCATTCGCTGCGTGCCGTCACCCCGGAACAAATGCGCCTCGTGCTGGAAAGCCAGCCGCAGCCTCAGCCGATCCACATCCATATCTCCGAGCAGCAAAAAGAGGTGGAGGACTGCCTCGCCTGGTCTGGCCTGCGCCCGGTGGAGTGGCTATACGAAAATATGCCGGTCGATGAGCGCTGGTGCCTTATTCATGCCACTCATATCACCGAACGTGAAACGCAACTTATTGCCGATTCTGGCGCAGTCGCCGGATTGTGTTTAACCACCGAAGCAAATCTCGGGGACGGTATTTTCCCGGGGCAGGCTTTTCTGCAGCAGGGCGGCAACTGGGGAATTGGCTCGGACAGCCATATCAGCGTTAGCGTAAGTGAAGATTTACGCTGGTTTGAGTATGGCCAGCGCCTTAATAACCGACGCCGAAACTTGCTGCATCTTGAGGCCGAGCCTTATGTCGGCAACGTGCTTTATCAGGGGGCGCTGCGCGGAGGGCGTATGGCGCTGGGGCAAAATATTGGAGAGCTGGCTGTCGGCGCGAGAGCCGATCTGCTGGTGCTTGATGGCGACGATCCGTTCCTGGCGACGGCGCAGGACGGCGATCTGCTGAACCGCTGGATTTTTGCCTGCGCCGCTAATCCGATAAAAGAGGTGATGACCGGCGGCAAATGGGTCATCCGTGAAGGGCGGCATGCCAGAGATGAAGAGCTTAAGGCTGATTTTGCTCAGGTACTGAGGACGCTGACCCGTTAGCTACGCAGCGCAAAAGCTTATCCGCTATTGAGCTATCTGCCTTCTGGCTTTCAGGTTTTAATGCTGACCTGCGAGTTCACGAGGAGAAAATCATGGCAAATGCTCGATATGCAATTTTGGGCGGTAGTTCCGGTATCGGGCTGGCGCTCGCTCGTAAACTGATTTCCCGGGGGGATCGTGTCCTTATCGGCGGGCGTTCGCCTGATAAACTGGAGGCTGCATTAACTGAGCTGGGCGACAATGCCGAAGGGAGAGTGGTCGATGTTACCGATCGTTCCTCTCTGAACAATTTCTTTTCTGCGGCAGGGCCGCTGGCTGGGCTTTTTACGCCTGCGGCCTCTTATCAAACCGGGGATTTCCGGGACGGGGACATTGCGACATCGGAAGCCCTTTTCCAGGCGAAGTTCTGGTCGCAGTATTGGGCCGTTTACGCTGCTCTGCCCAACCTTCATGCCTCCTCTTCGGTTGTCCTGATGTCAGGCGCAGCGTCTGCCCGGCCCATCGGCGCGCCTGCTTATGCCGCCTGTAATGCGGCGCTTGAAGGGCTGGCGCGTGGCCTGGCCGTTGAGTTGACGCCTATCAGGGTAAATTGCCTGTCGCCGGGCACCACCGACAGCGAGCTCTGGCGCAACCGCACGGCTGAAGCGCGTGAATCTGCCTACCAATATTGGAACTCTCTTGCGCTGGTTGGCCGTCCAGCACATGTGGATGAGCAGGCGGCAACGGCCCTTTTTCTGTTAGACAATCAAAATATTACGGGCAGCACCCTCTACTGCGATGGGGGCTATACGCTCCGTTAAGCGTCTTTATCCATGAGAGTTTTTCAGGAAAGTTAGCCTCAGCCTGGCCGATGTTTTATGCAAACTAACAAACTGGGATGAAATCAATGACAGGTCAGACAGGACGGCTCTGGACTTCAAAAAAGCCGAACTGCTGACCAATCATACTCACCTGAAGCTGGCTTATTCTCCTGAGCTAAAATAAGCGCCGCCCCCACGCTTGGGCGTGGGTTTTTTATCTCCTTCGGGAACCTGTTTCTTATCGCTACCACTCAGGCTCAAATACCCAACGAGTGGAATACCCTCAGATGAGAAGCTTCCTTAATAACACCTTTCGTCCGTCACAGACTGACCCGCGCCTGCAGGCGCAAAATACTCAGCATGGTCGTACATCCAGAACGGCGGCCACGGCTTCGTCGTCGCGCAGCGTCAATAATCCCTCCACCCGAATGGTGCAGGACTTTGCCAAGCTCAGCGGTAAAAACCTCAGGGCCAACGTGCTGCTTAACAGCGATGACAACTCTGTGCCGATTCACCATAAAAGCCCTTCGGCGCTGCTGAAGGCAATAGACGACAATATCTCAAATACGGCGAGAGAGTGGGGAATGCCCAAGCATGAGGTAGAGGCGATGCTGGGGAGCAGCAAGCGTATTAACGAGCCCGTATGCGGCGTGACCGCGAATAATGTAATGAAGTTATTCCTCGACACTGACCACTTTAGCTACGCTTTTGAGCATGGACGTACAATGTCGCTGCCGCAGCTCCAGCAGCAGCTGGCGAACTTACCGGCCCATAAGCATTTCATTCTACGTGTTAACGATGCGGGTCTTGGGCATGCGTACGTCATCGATCTTCCCGCCAGCGCAAAACCCGCCCGCGATGCGTTCCTCTATCAGTCTGATTTGGGCGATGGCGCAACCCGACCGCTGCGCCTTGACGACTGGATGAGTAAGAAAGCCTCGCACCCGGTGTCACTGAATGATATCAACAGACACTTTATGAATATGTCGCAGGGCCGGGTCGATCCGGACCATATCGCTAAATTGTTTGATGTGGACAGTAATCCAAAAATGCTACGCCCGGAACGCCTTGATTTACGTAAGAACCATGGCTTCAATTTCCAGCTCTCGGAGTACGATCCGGCGAATCTGGAAAGAAATGTCTCGGCAATTAAAACGCGCTGTGGTTGAGGAAAAGCCATATATCGCACCGGGAAAACCCACGGCAAACGTGGGTTTTTTCTTTGCGGAAACGGCAATAAAATTGGCCTTTTGGCGCGTTGGGGCTGGACTAACTCCATGTGATCTCTATCATGTCCAGGTCACTACAGAACAAGAGAATGTGCTATGCAACATATCATCGAAGGTTTCCTTAACTTCCAGAAAGAGATTTTTCCGCAGCGCAAAGAGCTCTTTCGCAGCCTGGCGTCCAGTCAAAATCCTAAAGCGCTTTTTATTTCCTGTTCCGACAGCCGCCTGGTGCCGGAGCTGGTGACCCAGCAGGAGCCAGGGCAGCTCTTCGTTATTCGCAATGCCGGTAATATCGTGCCTTCTTTTGGCCCTGAGCCAGGTGGCGTTTCTGCGACTATCGAATATGCGGTTGTGGCGCTTGGCGTGACGGATATCGTGATCTGCGGACACTCTAACTGCGGTGCGATGAAAGCCATTGCCTCCTGCCAGTGTCTCGACCCTATGCCTGCCGTAGCCCACTGGCTGCACTATTCCGATGCAGCAAAAGCGGTCGTTGAAAAGAAAACCTGGGACAACGAGACCGATAAGGTTAACGCGATGGTGGAAGAGAACGTCATCGCCCAGCTGAACAACATTAAAACGCATCCTTCCGTTGCGGTAGGTCTGCGCAACAATGGCCTGCGCCTGCACGGCTGGGTTTACGATATCGAAAGCGGCGAAATCCGCACCCTGGATAAAAGCAGCAAGACCTTTGTCTCCCTTGCAGACAATCCGGACGTTTGTTTCGAATAACTCGCTGACAAACCCTGCTCAAGAAACCCACGGCCCTACGTGGGTTTTTTATTTAACGATATAATGGAAGGCAGCTTGTTGGGCTTGTTAATATTTTGAATCTTAATTTAAATAAATATTACGATTTGAAATGATTTTATTATTATTGCTTTTGTCCTGGCGGGTTTCTTTTTATTCATTTTTTTGAGTGCGCGATCGAGCACTATTACGCCTGTTTTTGTTTTCTGAAAATATGCGAAAATTAAAATTGTGAATCACTTCAAAATATCAACTTAAATATGGCTTAAACGCACTTTTATATAAGAAATAATTAGCCTGCTACATAAGCTGAACACTCCATCAACTTCATTTATGAAGAATAATAATTATGAAAATCAGCAAAGCAGTGGTCAAAGGCTCCGCGAAAACCTTTGTCCCGGGCATATTATTTTTCGCACTTCTGCCTTCACTCGGGCATGCCGCCGATGCTTTTAGCCCTGATTCCGAATATATGTTCGGCGACTGGGGCGGCTATCGAACCGACCTGAAAAATCAGGGTGTAGATTTTCAGGTTGGCTACACGGCTGAGTCTGCCGCAAATCTCGCGGGCGGCTACGATAAATCCACCTCGATGCGCTACAGCGATCAGTGGGCTTTCGGCGTCAATTTAAACCTGGAGAAATTGCTTAACTGGGACGATACGGAATTTCAATTCACCGTAACCAACCGCGATGGGCAGGATATTTCCGGGCAGAAAGTGTCCGACCCGCGCACCGGCATGCTCTCTTCGACTCAGGAAGTTTACGGGCGAGGACAAACCTGGCGCCTGACGCAGTTATGGATGCGTAAAGGCTTCTTTGATCATGCGCTGGATATCAAGGCTGGCCGCGTCACCGTGGGGGAGGATTTTGATAATTTCGACAGTAAATTCCAGAACCTTGCTTTTGGCAGCGGGCAGGCGGGCAACTGGCGTGGCGATCACTGGTATAACTGGCCGGTCTCGCAGTGGGGCGGGCGTGTTCGTCTGAATTTCACACCAGAAATATTTATGCAGGTTGGCTGGTATAACCAGAATGAAAATAACTATGCCGCCGGGGATGGGTTCCGCATGGACTTCCACCCGACGGTCGGAAATATGGTCCCGGTTGAGCTGGGCTGGCAGCCGAAGCTGGGGCCGGATAATTTGCAGGGTAATTACCGGATTGGTGGCTATTACAGCTCGGCTAACGACTCGGTGTACAGCTCGTGGCGTAACGGTGGCTATACGGACACGGCCCATGCCTACGGCGGCTATATCCTTGCGCAACAGCAGCTGACGAGCCAGGGCGGAGATCCTACTCGCGGGCTTAAGCTGACGTTACAGGGTGTGATGAACGACCACAAGACGGCAAAAATCGATAATTACCAGTCGGTCTCTCTGACCTGGAAAGGGGCTTTTGATGCTCGTCCGGACGATGAAATCGGCATCGGTATCGCCCGCATTCACGTTAACTCAAGCTACAGCAACCAGCAGCGTGCTGAGAATAATTTCAACGGCGTGAACGATTATAACAGCGCCACGTATCTGCCGATTCAGGATGGGTCGGAATACGATTACGAAATCTATTACAACGTGCAGGCCACCAAATGGCTGCAGATCCGCCCGAACCTGCAGTATGTTGCGGCGCCTGGGGCAGTCTCTAAAGTCGATGACGCCTTTATCGGCGGTATCTCGGCTAACGTGAATTTCTGACCATTCATTGTCGTAAAATAAAAGCCCACGTTTTTCGGGTGTTTGTCATCAATCTGAGTCCACGCTTTGCGTGGACTTTTTACATTTAAGGATAAATAAAGTCGTCAAAAATAAGATTGTGGAGATTTTGGGGATTTACTCTTCCCCTGCGGTAAAGCTTCAGGCTGCGGGATTATAATCGACATAGAGCGGGCTAAGGCCCCGGGTTCAGCCGCAGGGCAGGAGAGTATAAGATGAAAAAGCACCTTTATGTTTTGGCAATGTCTGCGCTGATGACTGTGCCATCCATGGCGCTGGCGCGTCCTGGCCCGTGGTTTGGCCATGGACCCGGATTCTATTCAGGTCCACGTTTTTATGCCGGTCCGCATTATTTCTATGCGGGGCCTCGCCTGACCGTGCTTCCGGGGCTGGCAACCGCCATTATCGTCGGCGGGTTAACCTATTATGTCGTCAACGGTATCTACTATCAGCGGCAGGGTGCGGAGTATATTCGGGTTGAAACCCCGCCAAGCCCAGGCTCCGGCATCAACGTTCTCGATTACAACGGCAAGCGCTATTACGTGCGTAACGGGAGTTATTATCAGAAGGATATCGACGGGAACTATATTGAGGTTCCTCGTCCCGCCGGATTATAGGCTGTCGCCAACATAGCCAGCCTTCTATGGCGGTGGATGCCCGGGCGTCCGCCGCCGTGGCTCAGGGTTATAAGCGATCCTGCAACCTTATTGCTTGCAAGGTCATCTCACTTTCTTATCGTTAGCGCAAAAACCATCCGTGTTTTGTATTAGCACAAACAGGCATCAATCTTGTTACATTAAATCTACAATCGGCTTCGCAAAATCACCTTTTAGCAGGTGTTGTACGGCAAAATTGGTTGTATATACATGATTGATCATTTGAGGTGCGTGGTGGGTTATCCGGCGTTTAATCTGGCTTTATGAGGTGGCTATGTCGTCTTTTTCATCAACCGAAGAGCAGTCCAAAAGCGGGAGCCGCCTGACGGAATCCCGGTCCATCGATTACATCCCTGACGGTGAACGTCATGGGCATCCTTTTAGCCAGTTCACCCTTTGGTTCGGCGGCAATTTGCAGATCACCGCGATTGTCACCGGCGCGCTGGCCGTTGTGCTGGGCGGAGACGTCGTCTGGTCGTTGGTGGGGCTATTTGTGGGGCAGATTCTGGGGGCAGCGATCATGTCCTTCCACGCTCTGCAGGGGCCGCGCCTTGGCCTGCCGCAGATGATCCTCTCCCGGGCGCAGTTTGGCGTATACGGGGCGGTCATTCCGCTGGTGCTGGTGTGCATTATGTACATCGGATTTTCCGCCAGCGGCACCGTACTGGCGGGGCAGGCGATGGCCCGTCTTCTGTCGATAAGCGACGTTAGCGGGATGATTCTGTTCAGCGCCATTATTATCGTGATTGCCGTGCTCGGCTATCGTGTGATCCATAAGCTCGGGAAGGTCGCCAGTATTGTTGGTGTCCTGGCGTTTGCCTGGTTATTTGGTTCGCTGTTGTTCAATACGGATCTTACGGCCATCCTGCAAAATAACCATTTCTCCATGCCGATGTTTTTGCTGGCGGTGTCGCTGTCCTCATCCTGGCAAATTGCGTTTTGCCCTTATGTTTCCGATTATTCACGCTATCTGCCGCGGGATGTGTCCGGCCCGAAGGTGTTTTTCTCGGTGTTCAGCGGCACCGTGCTCGGAACTCAGGCTTCTATGACGCTGGGTGTTATCACTGCGGCAATTGCAGGGAGTGCGTTTTCGGGGCATGAGGTTAGCTATATTGTCGGGCTGGGCAAAACCGAAACCATGGCGATGCTGATTTATTTTGCTATTTGCTTTGGCAAAATTACGTTTACCACGCTGAACGCCTACGGCAGCTTTATGTCGCTAACCACCATTGTGTCAGGTTTCCGCAAACAGGTGACGCTGAGCCAGAGAAATCGCATTCTGTTTGTGGTGCTGATGGTGGCGGCTTCGTGCATTATTGCGCTGCTGAGCGAACCGGCGTTCCTGAAACACTTCACCCATTTCCTGCTGTTCTTGCTGGCCTTCTTTGTACCGTGGAGCGCCATTAGCCTGACGGATTACTTCTTTATTTCGTCCCGGGCCGTGGATATTCCCGCGCTGTTTGACGCCGATAAACGCTATGGCCGCTGGAACCTGTTCGGCATTGGCGTCTATGTCGTGGGCGTGCTTATCCAGCTGCCGTTTATTGAAAACCCGCTCTTCCACGGCTCGCTGACGTGGCTCTTCGACGGCAACGACGTGTCGTGGATCATCGGCTGGTTTGGTACAGCGGCGCTCTATTATGGCCTGCGTCGGCTGGATAAACGCGTGTTACCTGCGGCGACGGTTTACCCTAATAGCGCTGAGCGCTGATGTTGCTTTGAAAACAAAAATCCACGCCGAAGCGTGGATTTTTTTGCAGCAAAGCTGAGGTTAGACGTTAAACAAGAAGTTCATCACGTCGCCATCTTTAACGATGTAATCTTTCCCTTCTGCGCGCATTTTGCCAGCCTCTTTAGCGCCTTGCTCGCCTTTGTAGGCGATAAAGTCTTCATAGGCGATGGTTTGCGCACGGATAAAGCCTTTTTCGAAGTCGGTGTGGATTTTACCCGCGGCCTGAGGGGCGGTAGCACCTACAGGGATGGTCCACGCGCGTACTTCTTTTACGCCAGCGGTGAAGTAAGTTTGCAGGTTCAGCAGCTCATAGCCTGCGCGGATCACGCGGTTCAGGCCGGGCTCTTCCAGACCCAGTTCGGCCATAAACTCTTCACGGTCAGCGTCATCCAGCTCGGCGATGTCGGACTCTACTGCGGCACACACGGCAACCACAACGGAACCTTCACCTGCGGCAATTTCGCGAACTTTATCAAGGTACGGGTTGTTTTCGAAACCGTCTTCGTTAACGTTGGCGATATACATGGTTGGCTTCAGGGTCAGGAAGCTCAGGTATTTGATTGCGGCTTTATCTTCTTCGGTCAGGTTTTTCAGCGCACGCAGCATACCGGCGTTTTCCAGCTGCGGCAGGCATTTTTCCAGCGCGGCCAGCTCTGCCTTAGCGTCTTTGTCGCCGCCTTTGGCTTTCTTCTGCACGCGGTGAATTGCACGCTCGCAGGTATCAAGGTCAGAAAGCGCCAGCTCGGTGTTGATCACGTCGATGTCGTCAGCCGGATCCACTTTGTTGTTCACGTGAATAATATTGTCGTTTTCAAAGCAGCGAACAACGTGACCGATAGCTTCAGTTTCGCGGATGTTGGTCAGGAACTGGTTACCCAGACCTTCGCCTTTAGAGGCACCTTTTACCAGACCGGCGATGTCCACGAACTCCATGGTGGTAGGCAGAATACGCTGCGGTTTAACGATTTCAGCCAGCTTGTCCAGGCGCGGATCTGGCATAGGAACAACGCCAGTGTTCGGCTCGATGGTACAGAACGGGAAGTTAGCCGCTTCAATACCCGCTTTGGTCAGCGCGTTGAACAGAGTGGATTTACCAACGTTCGGCAAGCCGACGATACCGCATTTGAATCCCATGGTTTAAATCACCTTAATTGCTTGATAATCAATGAATTTTAATCTTTTCATTGAAAAAATGTAGATAACTTTGCCCATTATACACTTAAACCGCCTCCAACGGGCGCGGAAATCCTTCCCTGATGGGCGTAAGGAGGGATTATTGTGCTTTAAAGGCGTGCAGACGATTTGTCGCTTTGGTCAGGCCCTCTTTCAGCCAGACCTCCGTGCAGCGCGCCGCTTCGTCAACGGCATTGTCAATCAGCTGCTGTTCGCTAACCGGCGGTTTGCCCAGCACGAAGCCGACAACTTTGTTTTTATCGCCCGGATGACCAATTCCCACGCGTAATCGGTGAAAGTTAGGGTTATTGCCGAGCTTGCTGATAATGTCCTTCAAGCCGTTGTGTCCGCCGTGGCCGCCGCCCAGCTTGAATTTGGCAACGCCTGGAGGAAGATCCAGCTCGTCGTGCGCCACCAGAATTTCGTCCGGTGCGATGCGGAAAAAGGTTGCCATCGCCGCAACTGCTTTGCCGCTGAGGTTCATAAACGTGGTTGGAACCAGCAGTCGGACATCCTCGCCGCCGAGATTAATACGGGCGGTATAGCCAAAAAACTTCGCTTCTTCTTTCAGCGACTGGTTATGGCGCTCGGCCAGTAAATCCACATACCAGGCGCCGGCGTTATGGCGGGTCGCTGCGTATTCAGCGCCTGGGTTGGCCAGGCCGACAATCAGTTTAATGCTCACGTTTAAATTCCTGAAAACCGTTCACAGCCGCGTAGTTTACTGCGCCGCGGCGGCATTGACAAAGCGCAATCCCGGCGCGGACACATTCTTGAATAGTTGATTGGGGGAACCATTAGAATTTCAAGCAACTCAGACGCTTATTTGTAAACTTTTGTAGAGCTTTCGCTCGTAATTGTGATCGCCAGCGCACACGCGCTTTAGGGGCATTGTCTATACTTTAGTCACAAGGAAAGGGGATGTTCCCCACCGACCCGTAATTATGCGGAGGTGACTTATGAAACGCAGAAACGCTTCGTTACTCGGTAATGTCCTCATGGGATTGGGACTGGTTGTGATGGTGGGCGGCGTGGGCTATTCGATTTTGAACCAGCTTCCACAGCTGAACCTGCCGCAGTTTTTCGCCCACGGTGCCGTTTTGAGCATCTTTGTTGGGGCCGTACTTTGGCTTGCCGGGGCCCGTCTCGGTGGGCGCGAGCAGGTCTGCGACCGCTACTGGTGGGTTCGTCATTATGACAAGCGCTGCCGCCGGGATGAGCATCACCGCCACAGCTAATATTTAGCAAATTTTAGAAAACGGCTCCTTTTGAGGAGTCGTTTTTTTTGCTTACCGGGTTGACCCTCACGTAGCGTGAGGCTGCAAACTCCGCATCAGCAGAGACCAAAAGGAGCAGGACATGTTGTTTAAAGTAGGCGAACTGGCAAAGCGTGCCGGTATCACGGTACGAACGCTGCACCATTACGAAGCGATGGGCCTGCTGCTTCCTTCTGCCCGCACCGCCGCCGGCTACCGTCTGTATAACCGGCAGGATATCACCAGGCTGCACCATATTCAGGCGCTGAGCCGAATGGGGATGAGCCTGAAAGAGGTGCGCGACTGTCTTGAGCGTCAGGCTTTGTCGCTAAACGAGATCCTGGATTCACAGATCTCAATGCTGGACGGCCAGCTGGCAGAAATTGTCACGCTGCGCCAGCGTCTGGTTACGCTGCGTGAGACTTTACACAGCGGCGCTGAGCCCGATCTCGAGGAATGGCTTACTACGCTGGAGTTAATGACGATGTACGATCGCTATTTTTCAAAAGAGGAGTTACGGCGCCTGCCCTTTGCGCAGCCTGATAGCCACCGTGACGATCAATGGAAGCAGCTTGTCGGGGAGGTGGCAGCCCTTTCTCAGCAGGGCGTTCCCCCATCCGATGTGCGCGCTCAGCAGTTAGCCACGCAGTGGATGGGCATGCTGGAGCGTGATACGGCAGGGGAGCCTGATTTTCTGGTTCGTCTGAACGCGATGCACGAGGCTGAACCAGATATGGTCCGGCAGACAGGGATCTCCCCGGAGATGACCGACTACGTGACACGCGCATTTGGCCACAGCAAGCTGGATATTTACCGTCGCTATCTCAGCGAAGAGGAGTTTGCCTTTACCAGCAGCCACTATTTTGAGCGCATGCAGGAGTGGCCGCCGCTGGTGGCTGCGCTACGAAAGGCGAGCGCGCAGGGCGTGAAGCCAGACTCAGACGAGGCCCGGCAGCTTGCTCACCGCTGGCTTGAGCTGTTTCAGTCATTTGCCGGCACTTCGCTGCAGACTCAGCAAAAATTCCGCACCGCAATGGCTAAAGAGCCAGAGCTGGCAAAAGGGACATGGATGACGCCGGACGTGCTGGCCTGGCTGCAGCAGGCCATAGGCGCTATGTTCCAAGCCGCTGGACTAAGAAGTCAACCAGGCTCCTGACCCGCAAAGAGAGATGGCGGGCGTGAGGATAGAGTAGGATAAACGGCCGTGAGGTGCCGCCATGTTCCGGCAGCACCTCGACCAGCTTACCGTCGACCAAATCTTGCTCCACGATAAATCTGTAAGTCTGAATCAGACCCGCGCCCCCTCTGGCAAGCGTCACAATACCCATCACATCCTCGGCGCAGGTGAAGCTGCCGCCGGTGAAAATGTCTGCGTCTTTTCCGTTCACGCTAAACGTCCATGGCACTTTACGCCCGGTACTGGGCAATTCAAACTGGATGCACTCATGCTGAGCTAATTCGGCCAGCGTTTTCGGTATCCCCGCCCGCGTTAAATATTCCGGGGAAGCGACCATCACCAGCTCCGCATCTTCAAGCTTGCGGGCAATAAGCGTTGAATCCGCAGGCGAGCGGCCGCGGATTGCGATGTCATAACTTTCGTCGGCAAAATCGATATTACGGTTGCTGATGTGAACCTGAACGGACACGCGAGGGTAAAGCTGCCTGAATTCCGGCAGCAACGGCAGAACACGATGATGAGCGTAGGGGGTGGGAAGGCTGATTCTCAATACGCCAGCAGGCTCAATTTGTGCGCCTGTCACTTCTCGTTCAGCCTCCCTGAGCTGCTGCAGCGCCTGCTGACATTGGCGAAAGTAGCGCTCACCGCTCTCGGTCAGTCTGATCTGGCGGGTTGTGCGTACAAACAGGCGCACGCCGAGCCGTTCTTCTAGTCGGGCGATAGATCGGCTGACCGCCGCCGGCGTGATGCCCATAAAATTAGCCGCCGCGCTGAAGCTTAGCTGCTCGGCTGCCTGGCAAAACAGCTCCAGCGTACCTATCTGCATCTCTTCGAAGTGGCGCTTCATCGCTGACGGTTTCCTTTCTATTTATTACATGGGGTATCTTGTCATATTACGGAAGGCTAATTTATCGGTCATTGTGTCATAAGTATAGTGGGCTCCTCATTCATCCACAGGAGCACACCATGAACTCAACCCCAACCGTTATTGTTACCGGCGCCTCAAGCGGTATTGGCCTTGCCATCGCGCAGGCCTACCTGGCGCGCGGCTACAATGTTGTCGGCAACGCCCGTACTATGAAGCGGTTACAGACTGCGGCAGCGAGCCTGGGCAATCCCGAGAAATTCCTGCCGGTGGCAGGTGATATTTCGCTAAAGGCGACCGCGACTGAGCTCTTTAAGCAGGCTATTGCCGCTTTCGGGCGTGTTGATATTCTGATTAATAACGCAGGAATATTTATTCCTAAACCTGCGAGCGAATACAGCGAGCAGGATATTGATGCGCTGATTAATACCAATCTGAAAGGATTTCTTTTCCCGTCGCAGCTTGCTGCCTCTCATATGAGCAAAAACAAAGCGGGCCATATCGTGAACATCACGGCGAGCGTGGCCATCCAGCCGAACGTCAAGGTTCCGGCGTTGCTGCCGGTGATGGTCAAGGGGGGATTAAATCAGGCAACCCGAGCGCTGGCCCTTGAGCTGGCGGCCGATAATGTGCGGGTTAATGCCGTTGCGCCGGGCATTATCGAGACGCCGCTGCATGCTGATTACGCGGGTTCGGCAGGCTTTCTCAGCACGCTGTCGCCGAGCGGGCGTACCGGCAACGTGCAGGATGTGGTGAATGCCGTGTTGTACCTGACGGACTCAGCGTTTGTCAGTGGAACGGTGATGGCCGTCGACGGCGGCAGCACCGCTGGCGTCTGGTAACAGGAGAGCATTATGCCGTATGTGAATATTCGCGTGACTCGTGAAGGGGTCAGCGCAGAGCAGAAGCTTGCGCTGATTGAGGGCGTCACCGATCTGCTGGAGCAGGTGCTGAACAAAAAGCCTGCTGATACTTTTGTAGTCATCGACGAAGTCGAGACCGACAACTGGGGAGCGAATCGTGAGAGCGTGACCAGCAGGCGGCGGCGGGAAGCCGGGCAGTAGCGTTTAGTAAAGCTGGCCGCTATTCGGCGGCCAGCGCTGCCTGTACATCCGCGAAGAATGCAAGGCGGCCAGGAATCGGCTTAACGCCAGCTCTGGCGAGGGTGCGCAGCGGCTGGAACTCAAGATTCGTCACCCGCAGCTCACAGCCTTCCGGCATTTTCTCCACAAACCGCTGGAAGGCATCAAGCCCACCCGCGTCGAGTACCGGCACCGCATCCCACTGCAAAATAACCACACGATGGCCCGGTACCTGAAGGGCTAGCTGAGTGAAAAGCCCTTCGGCGGCGGCGAAGAACAACGGCCCGGTCACACGCAGAGCAAGGACATCCTCAGGCGCATTGACGTTATTAAGCGGAGCGAGGCGGGTCATTCGGGCAATGCGGCGCATAAACAGCAGCGACGCCAGCACAATGCCGACGCTGATGGCGATCACCATGTCAAACAGCACGGTCAGGGACATGCAGATCAGCATTACGATGATGTCGTCTTTCGGCGCGCGGCGCAGCAGGCTGACGACCTTGTGCGCCTCGCTCATGTTCCAGGCGACCATCAGCAGCAGGGCGGCCATCGCCGAGAGCGGAAGCCAGGAAAGCAATGGGGCCAGCGCAAGCAGGGCCAGGATCACCAGCAGCGAGTGAATAATGGCGGCAACCGGCGAGGTGGCACCTGCGCGTACGTTAGCGGCGGAGCGAGCGATAGCTGCGGTGGCGGTAATGCCGCCGAAGAAAGGCGCAATAATATTCCCCAGCCCCTGACCAACCAGTTCGCTGTTCGCGTTGTGCTTCGTCCCGGTCATCCCGTCGAGCACGACTGCGCACAGCAGTGACTCAATGGCGCCAAGCATGGCCATCGAGAAAGCTGCGGGAAGCAGGGCGCTCAGTGAGTCCCAGCTCAGCGTAAAGTCTGAACCTGGCATCGCCCACGGCAGCATAAGCTGAGGCAGCAGCTGTGGGATCCCGTTGCCCTGGCTTCCGTCAGCAAGAACGTAGTGGAAGCGAGAGCCAATGGTGGCCACTTCGCCGCCCAGAGAAGTGACGATAGCCATCACGGCGCAGCCCGCCAGCAGCGCAGGCAGATGGCCGGGCAGGCGAATGCCCAGACGAGGCCAGAAGATCAGTATTGCGAGGGTAACGATGCCAATGGCCGCGTCGCCCATATTCACCGTGGGCATCGCCATAGCCAGCGCGGCCACCTTACTCAGGTAGTGCTCCGGCACGTGCTCAAGCGTCAGGCCGAAGAAGTCCTTCACCTGCATCGTGGCGATGGTAATGCCTATCCCGGAGGTAAAGCCCAGCGTCACCGACAGCGGGATGTACTCGATAAGTCGGCCAAAACGCGCCAGCCCAAACAGGATCAGGAATATCCCGGACATCAGCGTGGCGACCAGCAACCCGGCAAGCCCGAACTGCTGCGCAACCGGATAGAGGATGACCACGAAGGCAGCGGTAGGGCCGGAAACGCTGAAGCGCGAACCGCCGCTTAGCGCAATCACGATCCCGGCGACGGCGGCCGTATACAGCCCATACTGCGGCGCAACGCCGCTGCCGATGGCCAGGGCCATGGCAAGAGGAATGGCAATAATACCGACGGTCACGCCGGCGATAGCATCGCGACTAAAGCGGGACAGGGTATATTTCTCGCGCCAGCAGGCGTCAATCAGGGCGCGGAAAGGCATGACTCGAGAAGAAGAGACGGTTTTCACTTGTTACTCCATCCATGAGCGCATCATCTGTCGTTCAGGCAGGTGAAGGAGGCATTCAACAAGGGTAGTATAAAAACGAAAAAACCCGCCGCAGCGGGTTTTAAAGGCAACGTCGATCAGTGCTCGAACATAGCAGAGATAGATTCTTCGTTGCTGATGCGGCGAATCGCTTCTGCCAGCATACCCGACAGAGTCAGGGTACGCACGTTTGGCAGGGCTTTGATTTCGTCAGACAGCGGGATGGTATCGCAAACAATTACTTCGTCGATCACCGAATTGCGCAGGTTGTGTACCGCGTTACCGGAGAAGATTGGGTGAGTTGCGTAAGCGAATACGCGCTTAGCGCCGCGTTCTTTCAGCGCTTCCGCTGCTTTGCACAGGGTACCGCCGGTATCGATCATATCGTCAACCAGGACGCAGTCACGGCCGGACACATCACCGATGATATGCATAACCTGGGAAACGTTAGCGCGTGGGCGACGCTTATCGATGATCGCCATATCGGTGTCGTTCAGCAGCTTGGCGATAGCACGGGCACGCACCACGCCGCCGATGTCCGGAGAGACCACGATAGGGTTTTCCAGACCGATTTGCAGCATATCTTCCAGCAGAATTGGGCTACCGAAGACGTTATCAACCGGGACGTCAAAGAAGCCCTGGATTTGTTCAGCGTGCAGGTCCACGGTGAGAACACGGTCAACCCCTACGCTTGAAAGGAAGTCAGCGACAACCTTCGCAGTGATTGGCACGCGGGCGGAGCGCACGCGGCGATCCTGACGAGCGTAACCAAAGTAAGGGATAACAGCGGTGATACGGCCTGCAGAAGCGCGGCGCAGGGCATCGACCATAACAACCAGTTCCATCAGGTTGTCGTTCGTTGGGGCACAGGTGGACTGGATGATGAAAATATCACCACCGCGTACATTTTCGTTGATTTGTACGCTTACTTCACCGTCGCTAAAACGACCGACGGCGGCGTCACCAAGGGAGGTGTACAGGCGGTTGGCAATACGTTGTGCTAGTTCCGGGGTGGCGTTACCAGCAAAAAGCTTCATATCAGGCACGAGAAGAACCTCAGGCATGCGTCCAGTGGCGGATGGTTGCTACCGCATATGTGCGGGCAGGGTAGCCCACCATCCAGGCGGTGTATTAAAGAGCACGATGCAACGTCTGAAACGAGGTGACGTTGTCACCAATGCCCAGCTTGCCCGGATATGGCCTGATGCAGCGGAGATCTATTAACGCCTCGCGCAACAAACCCATGCAGCCATTCCGGGGCTTGCTCAAGCACCTGCCGGGCGGCCTGCTCGGTGTTAAATTCAGCAAACACACAAGCGCCGGTGCCGGTCAGGCGCGACGGCGCGTATTCTAACAGCCAGGAAAGCGCGGCATCAACCTCGCGAAAACGTTTTCTTGCGATAACCTCACAATCGTTGCCAAATTCACATTTTAGCAACGTTGTAATTGACCTTACCGGGGTTTCACGCGGCAGCTCAGGATCGCCAAAAATGACCGGTGTCGGAATGCTGACGCCAGGATGGGCAACCAGGTACCATTTCTCTTCAGGTTCCACCGGCGTGAGAATTTCGCCAACGCCTTCGGCGAAGGCCGCATGGCCCCTGACAAACACCGGTACATCGGCGCCAAGACGAATGCCCAGCGCGGCGAGGTCATCCTCACTGCAGCCGGTTTTCCAGAGGTGGTTCAGCGCAACCAGCACGGTCGCCGCATTGGAGGAGCCGCCGCCTAAACCGCCGCCCATCGGCAGCGTTTTCTCTACCCCGAGATCCGCACCGGCGCCGGCGGGCAGGGTGCCTTTAGCTGCGGCATAATCGGCCAGCATTCGTGCAGCACGTACGATCAGGTTTTCTTCGTGCGGGACGCCATCAACAGGCGTAACCAGCTGAATAACACCATCATCACGAGGTTCTATCGTTATGGTGTCGCCGTAGTCGAGAAACTGAAACAGCGTCTGCAGGTTGTGATAGCCGTCCTCACGACGGCCTGTGATGTAAAGAAACAGATTCAGTTTTGCGGGAGAAGGCCAGCGGGAGATCATTATTTTACCGTCCAGCTGTCCATTTTCAGCTTGATGCGCTGGTCACCTTCGCGCAGCTCCATGTTGGATGGCAGAGAAGGCTGGGTCTTGCTGTCGTAGTCGCTATAGACCACTTTCCAGGTTTTTCCGCCCTGGGTGTAGTTCACTTCACGTAGGCGGTACTGGTCGTCCAGCTTATAATCGGTGGAATCGCCCGGCAGGCCAAGCATCCACTGGCGCAGGCTATTCAGCGGAATCGGCATACCGGTCAGCTTGCCAATCATCTCTTCTGCGTCTTTTGCGATATAGCGTTTGCCGTCGCGGTCGGTCAACTGGACCTGGTCCGGCTGCGCATTGAGTTCAAGCTCGGTGCTGCCCAGTGGGTTAGTCAGCAGCAGGCGGTAGCGATCCGGGGCTGTCTGCTGCCAGTTAAAGCGGGCATATACCTTTTGGCTATCGGAGAGATAAGCAAAAGCGCCACGCGTTTGATACTGGGTGATTTTTTGCACTTGTTGCTGGTGTTGTAACCACTGAGGCGAGTCAGGACTCTTGCCCGGGCCGGTGGGTTTATTCAGGGTACAGGCGGCCAGAACCAGGCTGGCAAGGGGCAGAAGGCGCATCAGGCGGGCTTTTGGCATCAACATAGCGGCGGCAAATCCTTGAGTTCATTTTGGTGGTCAACCGTTCATGCTAGCGGGCGTCTGCCAGGGCGTCTACGTTCAAGTTATCTTAATTGATAAATCTCCCTCCTACTCCGCAAGGGGAAGCTCTCTTTTATTGCCGGGGCGCATCCTGTATGATGCGACCAGAAATCCTTATCAACATCGGTATTACTCAGACCGCTCCATGACCCTGTTAGCGCTAGGAATTAACCACAAAACGGCTCCAGTATCGCTGCGAGAACGCGTCACGTTTTCGCCGGACACGCTCGACCAGGCGTTGGGCAGTTTGCTGGAACAGCCCATGGTTCAGGGCGGAGTCGTGCTGTCGACCTGCAACAGAACCGAGCTGTACCTGAGCGTTGAGCAACAGGAAAACCTGCACGAACGGCTGGTGCGCTGGCTGTGCGAGTACCACAACCTCAATGAAGAGGAAGTGCGTAAAAGCCTTTACTGGCACCACGATAACGACGCCGTGAGCCATCTTATGCGCGTCGCAAGCGGCCTGGATTCATTGGTTCTTGGTGAGCCGCAGATTCTGGGCCAGGTGAAAAAAGCCTTTGCTGACTCGCAAAAAGGCCATTCGCGTTCCAGCGAACTGGAGCGCATGTTCCAGAAGTCTTTCTCCGTCGCTAAGCGTGTCCGCACCGAAACCGACATCGGCGCAAGTGCCGTTTCCGTCGCCTTTGCTGCCTGTACGCTTGCGCGGCAAATCTTTGAATCTCTCTCTTCGGTTACCGTCCTGCTGGTCGGTGCCGGGGAGACCATCGAACTGGTTGCCCGCCATCTGCGCGAGCATAAAGTTGAGAAGATGATTATTGCCAACCGCACCCGCGAACGTGCTCAGGTGCTGGCCGACGAAGTCGGCGCCGAAGTGATTAGCCTGAGCGACATTGACCAACGTCTGGCAGATGCCGATATCATCATCAGTTCCACCGCCAGCCCGCTGCCGATTATCGGCAAAGGGATGATGGAGCGGGCGCTTAAAGCGCGTCGCAACCAGCCTATGCTGCTGGTGGATATCGCCGTCCCGCGCGATGTCGAACCTGAAGTGGGCAAACTTGCCAATGCCTATCTTTATAGCGTGGACGACCTGCAGGCCATTATTCAGAGCAACCTCGCCCAGCGTAAAGCGGCGGCGGTGGAGGCTGAAACTATTGTGGCTCAGGAGTGCAGCGAGTTTATGGCCTGGCTGCGCGCGCAAAGCGCCTCCGAGACCATTCGCGAATACCGTAGTCAGGCAGAGCAGGTCAGAGACGACCTCGCCGCCAAAGCGCTGGCTGCCCTACAACAGGGCGGCGACGCGGAATCCGTACTGCAGGATCTGGCATGGAAACTGACCAATCGCCTGATCCACGCCCCAACCAAATCGCTTACGCAGGCCGCCCGTGACGGGGACGATGAACGCCTGCAAATTCTCCGTAACAGCCTCGGGCTGGATTAGCACACACAACTCTTATTACAAGGTGAACCACCGCCCATGAAGCCTTCTATTGTTGCCAAACTGGAAGCCTTGCAGGAGCGCCATGAAGAAGTTCAGGCCCTGCTTGGCGACGCATCGACCATTGCCGATCAGGATCGCTTCCGCGCCCTGTCTCGCGAATATGCCCAGTTAAGCGATGTTTCGCGCTGTTTCCTGCAATGGCGCCAGGTACAGGAAGACATTGAAACCGCAGAAAGCATGCTTAGCGACCCTGAAATGCGCGAAATGGCGCAGGAAGAGCTGGCCGAAGCCAAAACCAGCAGCGAAGCGCTGGAGCAGCAGCTTCAGGTGCTTCTGCTGCCAAAAGATCCCGACGATGAGCGCAACGCGTTTGTCGAAGTCCGCGCCGGTACCGGCGGTGATGAAGCCGCGCTGTTTGCCGGCGATCTATTCCGCATGTACAGCCGCTATGCGGAAGCCCGCCGCTGGCGCGTTGAGATTATCAGCGCTAACGAAGGCGAACACGGCGGTTTTAAAGAGGTTATCGCTAAAATCAGCGGCGACGGCGTTTACGGACGACTGAAATTTGAGTCCGGCGGCCATCGCGTGCAGCGCGTTCCGGCCACGGAATCCCAGGGCCGTATTCATACTTCCGCCTGTACCGTGGCGGTGATGCCGGAGATCCCGGAAGCGGAACTGCCGGACATCAATCCGGCGGATTTGCGTATCGATACCTTCCGCTCCTCGGGCGCTGGCGGTCAGCACGTTAACACCACCGACTCCGCCATCCGTATTACCCACTTGCCGACCGGCATTGTGGTGGAGTGCCAGGACGAACGCTCACAGCATAAAAACAAAGCGAAAGCGCTTTCCGTGTTGGGCGCGCGTATTCGCGCTGCGGAAGTGGCAAAACGTCAGCAGGAAGAGGCGTCTACCCGCCGTAACCTTCTGGGCTCCGGCGACCGCTCCGACCGCAACCGTACCTACAACTTCCCGCAGGGACGTGTGACCGACCACCGCATCAACCTGACGCTTTACCGTCTGGATGAAGTGATGGAAGGTAAGATCGATGCCCTGATCGAGCCGATTGTCCAGGAGTTCCAGGCCGATCAGCTCGCGGCGCTGTCCGAGCAGGATTAATGGAGTTTCAGCTATGGCTTCGCCAGGCCGTACAGCGCCTGGCGCAGAGCGAAAGCCCAAAGCGGGATGCGGAAATCCTGCTTGGGTTTGTTACCGGCAAAGCCCGCACCTTCATTCTCGCATTCGGCGAAACCACGCTGACGCCTGCCCAGCAAGCTGACCTTGAGGCTCTGCTGGCGCGGCGCGTGCGAGGAGAACCGGTTGCGCATCTTGTTGGCGAGCGTGAGTTCTGGTCCCTGCCGCTGCGCGTCTCTCCGGCTACGCTTATTCCGCGTCCCGACACCGAATGTCTGGTTGAACACGCTCTAACAAAGCTGCCGAATACGCCCTGTGCAATTTTGGATCTCGGCACTGGAACCGGTGCGATTGCCCTTGCGCTGGCAAGCGAGCGCCCTGACTGCCATGTGACGGCGCTGGATGTGGTGCCGGAGGCCGTGGCGCTGGCGCGAAGTAACGCTGAAAATCTCGGCATAACCAACGTCGATGTGATGCACAGCCACTGGTTTGATACCCTTGATGACCAGCGCTTTACCCTGATTGTCAGCAACCCGCCCTATATCGATGAAAACGATCCGCACCTCCGCGAAGGGGATGTCCGTTTCGAGCCGAAAAGCGCGCTGGTGGCGGAGAATCATGGCCTGGCCGATTTACAAACCCTGGTCAGGGATTCGCGTCGCTTTCTCGAACCCGGCGGCTGGCTTGTGCTCGAGCACGGCTGGACCCAGGGCGAAAGCGTTCAGCGGCTGCTGCGGGAAGCAGGCTTTACCGATGTTGAAACCAGCAAAGATTATGGCGGCAACGATCGCCTGACGTCAGGACGCTATCTTTGAATCAGTAAGGAACAGACATTTTGGCGACTTATTTCACACTCAAATATCTGCATATTATTACCGTCGTACTCTCAATCAGCCTGTTTGTTTTACGCTACTGGTGGCAATATCGCGGCTCGGCGATGTCCGCTAAGCGTTGGGTGCGCATCGTGCCGCATGCCAACGACACGCTGCTGTTAGTCAGCGGGGTTGCGCTGGTGATGATTACGCATTTCTATCCTTTTACCCCACAGGGAACGTGGCTGACTGAAAAGCTGTTTGGCGTTATTATCTATATCGCTTTAGGTTTTATCGCGCTGGGTAAACGCCCGCGCAGCCAGCAGGTCCGTTGGTTTGCTTTTCTGCTGGGGTTGGTGGTGCTCTACATCATCATAAAACTCGCCACCACTAAAATACCGCTATTGGGGTTAGTATGAAGTCGTTAGCCGATTTCGAATTTAATCAGGCACCGCTGTGCGAAGGCATGATTTTAATTTCGCAGCTGATCAGGAATGATTTCCCGGTTGCAGAAGTCGAAGCGCAGCTCAGGGAGCTGGTCAGCCTGGCAAAAGAAGAAATTTGCCAGGCATCCCATCCCGATCTGCAGCTGGAAAAACTGCTGGAGCTCTTTTACGGAGAGTGGGGTTTTACGGATTCCAGCGGCGTTTACCGCCTGTCCGATGCCCTGTGGCTCGACAATGTTTTAAAAAGCCGTCAGGGGAGCGCCGTCTCTCTTGGGGCGATACTGCTGTGGGTCGCCGGGCAGCTCGATATTCCGCTGATGCCGGTTATCTTCCCGACGCAGCTTATCCTCCGCGCCGACTGGATGGATGGAGAAATGTGGCTCATCAATCCGTTTAACGGCGATACGCTGGACGAGCACACGCTGGAAGTGTGGATCAAGGGCAATATCAACCCTACGGCAGAGCTGTTCGAGGAAGATCTTGATGAGTCAGACAACGCGGAAGTGATCCGTAAGCTGCTTGATACGCTCAAGTCTGCATTGATGGAAGAGCGGCAGATGGAGATGGCGCTGCGCGCCAGCGAAGTGCTGCTGCAGTTTAATCCTGAAGATCCCTATGAGATCCGCGACCGCGGCCTGATATATGCGCAGCTGGACTGCGAGCACGTAGCGCTCAACGACTTGAGCTACTTTGTTGAGCAGTGCCCGGAAGATCCGATTAGCGAAATGATTAAGGCGCAAATCAACTCGATTGCGCACAAGCAGATTACCCTGCATTAAGTTCACACCTGATAAGGCGAACATATGAAACAAAAAGTGGTTAGCATTGGTGATATCAACGTCGCAAACGACCTGCCGTTTGTGCTGTTTGGCGGCATGAACGTGCTGGAGTCCCGTGACCTGGCGATGCGCATTTGTGAGCATTACGTCACCGTGACCCAAAAACTGGGTATCCCGTACGTGTTCAAAGCCTCTTTCGATAAAGCCAACCGGTCATCAATTCACTCTTACCGTGGCCCAGGCCTGGAGGAGGGAATGAAGATTTTCCAGGAGCTGAAGCAGACCTTCGGCGTGAAAATCATCACCGACGTCCACGAAGCTAGCCAGGCGCAGCCGGTTGCCGATGTGGTTGACGTTATTCAGCTGCCAGCATTCCTTGCTCGCCAGACCGACCTGGTTGAAGCGATGGCGAAAACCGGCGCGGTCATCAACGTGAAGAAACCTCAGTTCGTCAGCCCGGGGCAGATGGGCAACATCGTTGATAAGTTCGCTGAAGGCGGCAACGATAAAGTTATTCTTTGCGATCGCGGTACGCAGTTCGGCTACGACAACCTGGTTGTCGACATGCTGGGCTTCAGCGTCATGAAGCAGGTTTCTGACGGTGCACCGGTGATTTTCGACGTCACCCATGCTCTGCAATGCCGTGACCCGTTTGGCGCAGCGTCAAGCGGCCGCCGTGCTCAGGTGACCGAACTGGCCCGCGCCGGTATGGCAACGGGCCTGGCCGGCCTGTTTATTGAAGCGCATCCGGACCCGGACAACGCGCGCTGCGACGGTCCTTCCGCGCTGCCGCTGGCGAAGCTCGAAGCCTTCCTGACCCAGATTAAAGCGATTGACGATCTGGTGAAGAACTTCGCGCCGCTGGATACCAGCCACTAATTGCTGCAAAAAAACAAAACCCGCCGCGGCGGGTTTTTTTATATTTGTTCCTTTCTCCCTGAACCGGGAGAGGGAGCAAACTCTAAAGACTGCCCTTACAGGCAGTCTTGCTGTTTATTCAGGCAAAGATTGTCATCAGGTAGGCGGCAAACAGCGCAAGGTGCGCGGTGCCATTGAGCACGTTGGTGCGGCCGGTCGAGAATGAAATCTGGCATAGCACCAGCGCCGCCAGCATGACCACCATCTGCGGCATACCCAGCGCAAAGATCAGGTCGTTGCCGGTAAACCAGGCAATCAGCGTGACCGCAGGAACGGTCAGGGAGATGGTGGCCAGTACCGAGCCGAAGAAGAGATTCATCGCGCGCTGTACCTGATTGCTGAGCACCGCTTTTAACGCTCCCAGGCCTTCCGGAGACAGAATCAGCAGGGCGACCAGGAAGCCGGTGAACTGCGCCGGGGCGTCCATAGCGCTCAGCAGATGCTCAAGCGGATTGGCGTTCATTTTGGTGACCGCGATAACCGCAATCAGATGTACGATAAGCCAGATGGTATGCCAGGCGGAGCTATGTGCCGAAGGTTTGCCGTGGTGTGGATCGTCTCCGTCGCCCTCATCTTCATGCTCATAGACAAACAGGCTCTGGTGCGTCTTTGTCTGAATAAGCAGGAATACGCCATACATTGCGGCGGAAATCAGCGCGACCAGCAGAGACTGGCCCAGCGAGAAGTTACCGCCCGGCAGCGCCATCGGGAAGACCAGCACAATCACCGCCAGCGGGAAGAGGGCGATCAGATACTGCTTGATGCCAAACAGATTCATATACTGCGTAGCAAATTTACGGCCGCCCATCAGCAGGGAGAAGCCCACGAGGCCGCCGGTAACAATCATGATGATGGAATAGAGCGTGTCGCGCATCAGGGTTGGCGCAGCATCGCCGGTAGCCATTAGCGCGGAAATCAGGCTGACCTCAAGAATAACGACCGACAGGCTCAGGATCAGTGAGCCGTAAGGTTCGCCCAGCCGGTGTGCAAGCACGTCCGCGTGGCGGACCACGCTAAACGCGCTGCTGAGAATAGCTACCAGAGCTAAAAGATTGATGCCCACTACCGCCGGCAGGGACTGGCTCGACCCCCATATTGCCAGTACCGCCAGCGCGAGTACCGGGAAAATGAGAGAACTCTCCTTGTGGCGGGTTTTTACCGCCTCATGTTGTGTTTTTGTCATTTAACTTCTCCATCTCTGCAGGCGATAACCTGTTTTGATCATTATAGTCAGGTTTTTGGACCGGTATAACTTAGCAAAAAATCGTTGCTTTTGGCTAAACTTTACTTATTTTTACGGCATTTATATTAAAAAAAGTTTAGTTCATCATAATGATGAGTATTCTTTTTTTATTTCATATAAAACATAGCAATACAATATATGAATATTCAAATAACTCAACTCGGGTGGCCGTGATATGGATTCTGCTACACACTTAAAGCAGACCCCTAACGGAGAGACCAGTATGCCTTATAAAAACCGGACAGACCTTCCTGAAAGCGTGCAAAACGTTCTACCTGCTCATGCCCAGGATATCTATAAAGAGGCCTTTAACAGCGCGTGGGAGGAGTACAAAGCTAAAGCCGAACGTCGGGGTGATGCCAGCCGGGAAGAGACCGCGCATAAAGTCGCCTGGGCGGCGGTTAAGCATCAGTATGAGAAAGGGGAGGATGAGCGCTGGCATAAGAAATAAACCCTATATTGTGCGTGCCTTATTTCCACGGTTCCGCGTAACACACGCCAGTCTGACAATAAAAAATGACAATTTAACTGTTTTGTGATCATCATCAAGCTTGCCAGCGCGCGGTGAATTGCTTATGGTCTTCATATGTTGCTCTATTAGTAAGCAAAAGTTGTCAATAAAAGCCGGGAAGGCGCAGCTTGTATTGTTGCACGGAAGCAAGCAGTGGCGGAGGTATATGGTGTTAACGCGTGATTTCTTAATGAAAGCGGATTGTAAGACGGCTTTTGGTGCCATTGAGGAATCGTTATTGTGGACCCCTGAGCAGCGCTCGGCTTCTCTGGCCGCGACGCTTGCCTGTCGTCCGGACCAAAGTCCGGTGTGGCTCTTTGGTTACGGTTCACTGATGTGGAACCCGGCTTTTGAATTTGAAGAGTCAGCCCCCGGCATGCTGGTGGGCTGGCATCGTGCCTTTTGCCTTAAGCTGACCGCGGGGCGCGGCACGGCCTGTCGTCCCGGACGGATGCTGGCCCTGAAAGAGGGCGGCAGAACAACGGGTCTTGCTTACCGGCTGCCGGAGGCAGGCCTTGAAGATGAGCTGACGCTTGTCTGGAAGCGAGAGATGATCACCGGGTGTTATCTGCCAACCTGGTGCAAACTTGCCCTGGATGATGGCCGCACGGTCAACGCGCTGGTGTTTATTATGGATCCTCGTCATCCGCTCTACGAGGCGGATACCCGGGCCGAAACCATAGCGCCGTTAATTGCTGCCGCAAGCGGCCCGCTGGGCACCAATGCCCAGTATCTTTTCTCTCTTGAACAAGAGATGAAAAAGCACGGCATGCAGGATGACCGTATGTCTGAGCTGGCAAACCAGGTACGGGCGTGGTTAAGTGGGCCCGACGAGGGCGGTGGGCTGCAGCCCGAATTCGCATAACCAAAAGGCCGCTGCCGCGCTTGCTCAGAAGGTCAGGACTTTATCCGCCTGCAGCGTCCATTCGGCAAGCTCCACCAGCGTGCCGATGGCGACGCCCTCGATGAGCGGGAGGTCGGTGATGCCGCGCCCGTCGGTACAGGTTTTGCAGAGCTTGACCGGCACGTTCTGCGCGGTGAGGATCTCCAGCATCTGTTGAATGTTGTAGCCTTCCGCTGGCTTTTGCCCGCGAAGACCGGCGGTTACGGCGTCGGACATCAGAAACAGCTTCACTTCAGGCTGCGGCTCTCTGTCCAGTAGGGCGATGGCAAGGCGCAAACTGTTAAACAGCGATTCGCTGCCGTAGGCTGCACCGTTGGCGATAATAACGATCTTCTGCACGTGCTTCTCCTTGATAATGTCGATTGGCAGGAGGGTTAGTGTATCTCCCGTCCATGGCTGTAGATATGATTAATTGCCAATTAGCGGATTAGTCCTGAAACTGCCCGCATTCGGCCGCCGCCCTGGCCAAAGGGTCAGGCCATTGTGTTATAATTTACAAATGCGTAGATTTGCCGTTCCGCTTCTGACCTTGCTCTGCCTGCTCCCTGCTGAGGGAGGGGCGATGATTACCTCAAACTCCCTTCCGGCGCCCGCCGAAAAACTTCCTGATCTCGGGTTGTCCCCGGAATCCGATGCCGCTGCGCGCCATATCGCAGAGGTGGCCAAAAAATTCGGCGAGGACAGCATGACCGATAACGGGCTGGATACCGGCGAGCAGGCTCGCCTCTATGCTTTTACCGGCTTACGCGATTTGCTGACGGACAAAGTTACCGATGAAGCTCAGTCTCTGCTTTCCCCATGGGGAAAAGCCAGTTTTAATTTGAAGGTTGATCAGCACGGTAGCTGGAAGGGCAGCACGGGCTCCCTGTTCACGCCCTGGGAAGATAACAATCGTTATTTGACCTGGAGCCAGCTCGGTTTTAGTCAGCAGGAGAAGGGCGCGGTGGGAAATCTCGGCGTGGGCCAGCGCTGGGTGGCCGGAAAATGGCTGCTGGGATACAACACCTTTTACGATAATCAGCTGACCACTCAGCTCCAGCGAACCGGCTTTGGCGCCGAAGCCTGGGGCGAATACCTGCGGCTATCGGCTAATTACTATCAGCCGCTCAACGGCTGGCGTGGACAGACTGAAACGCTTGAACAGCGTCTGGCGCGGGGCTACGACGTCACGGCTCAGGCGTGGCTGCCGTTTTACCGCCATATCAATACCAGCCTGAGCTTTGAACAGTATTTTGGTGACAGTGTCACTCTTTTTAACAGCGATACCGGCTATCGAAACCCGGTTGCGGTGACGATGGGCATCAACTATACGCCGGTGCCGCTGATAACCCTGACGGCCCAGCACAAGCAGGGGGAAAGCGGAACGGCGCAGGAGAACGTTGGCCTGAAGCTCAACTACCGCTTTGGCGTACCGCTGCAGAAACAGCTTTCGGCCGAGGAGGTCGCGGCCAGCAGCTCGCTGCGAGGCAGCCGCTACGACAGCGTCGATCGCGAGTCTGTGCCTGTGATGGAGTACCGCCAGCGTAAGACATTGTCGGTCTTTCTTGCTACGCCGCCCTGGCAGCCTCAGCCTGGTGAAGCCGTTGCCCTTAAGCTGCAGGTACGAGCCGCTAACGGCATACGTAATATTGCCTGGCAAGGGGATACGCGGTCACTTAGCCTGACCTCGCCCGGACAGTCCCGGAGCACGGAGGGCTGGAGCGTGATTATGCCCGCATGGCAGGAAGGGGAAACAAATGAATATCGCCTGTCGGTGACGATTGAAGATGAGAAGGGGCAGCGGGCGACCTCGAACTGGATCACCCTGAAGCCTGCCGCACCTCTGCTGATTAACCCGGAAAATGACCCGCGATATTCGCTGGTTCCGGAAAACCCCGGAAATTAAAAAATACGCTCCTGGTGGACCCAGACCGCGGCTTCAACGCGAGATTTAAGCTTCATTTTCTTGAGAAGATGTTTAACGTGAACCTTCACCGTACTTTCGGTAATGTCCAGCCGCCGGGCGATCATTTTGTTAGGTAAGCCCTGGGCAATCAGCTTCAGAATGTCGCGCTCGCGCGGCGTGAGCTGATTAACGTCCCGGTCAGACGTTGAGCGGTTAGCCCGCAGGCTTGCCGCCAGAACCGGCGTCAGCGCTTCGCTGAGCACCATCTCTCCGGCCGCCGCCTGCTGCAAGGCTTTGAGCAGGTCTTCCGGCTCCATGTCTTTCAGCAGATAACCGTCCGCGCCGCGCTTGAGAGCAGTGACCACATCTTCTTCGTGATTAGAGACGCTGAAAACCACAATGCGTCCTGAAAGCGCCTTTTCACGCAGGCAGTCCAGCGTCTCGAGGCCGTTCATACCCGGCATATTCAGGTCCAGCAAAATAAGATCCGGATCGAGGGACTCCGCCAGCTGTACGCCCTGTTCACCGCTGCCGGCCTCACCGACGACGGCCAGCTCCGGGGCCATGCTGATAAGCTGCTTAACGCCGGTACGCATCATGGGATGATCGTCTATCAGCAAAATGGTTGCTGCTTCCTGATTGCTCATTCTTCGCTCCTTGTTACGGAAGAAAGCGGGACTTCTGGGATGAAATTGACGACCACTTCGGTGCCGCCGCAGGGGCGAGGACGAACCTGGCAGTCACCCTGCAGGGTTTGCGCGCGGTCGCGCATGATAATTAGTCCGTAATGATTGCTGCGCTCGCCGCCGTCGGAAATCCCTTTGCCGTTATCCCATATCACCAGGCGAACCTGATTTCCCTGACGGGTCACGTTGATACCGCAGGCGCTGGCCTCAGCGTGTTTTAGGCTGTTGTTTAGCGCCTCACGCGCAATTTGCACTAAATGTATGGCCTGATGGGAGGGGACCAGGCGCGGCGGAAGCTGGTAATCCAGCATCACCGGGAAGCCAAGCTTGTGGCTAAACTCCTGGCAACTGGCCTCCAGAGCGGGACGTAAACCTGGCTCTGTCAGCTTAAGGCGGAAGGTAGTCAGCAGCTCTCTGAGCTGGCGCCAGGAGGTATTAAGCTCGGCCCTGATCTGCTCCAGCAGCGCCTGGCTCTCCGGCGATAAATCCTTACCCTGCATTTGCAGGCAGCTCACCTGCATTTTCATACAGGAGAGCGACTGGGCGATAGAGTCGTGCAGTTCGCGTGCAATAGCCGAGCGCTCCTCCATGACCACCAGCTGCTGCTGATGTTCGTACTGGCGCTCGACGGCAAGCGTGGAGGTGAGCTGCTCCATCAGGGTGGCAATTAACTGCTGCTGATCTTGCGTCAGGCTGCGCCCTAAAGGAAGCTGAGCCAGCACCAGGCCATAGTGAATGTGGTTATCGGTGAGCCGCCACTTCAGCGTAGTTGTCTCTGCCAGCGAAGCTGTCTCTCTGACCGGGCAAAGCTGGCAGCCGCGAGCATCGCAGTGGGCATCCGGCTGGAAGGTAAACTCCTGGTAGTTTTCCTCATCTTCGAATTCGTAAACGCGCAGCTCAATACCGTGCAGCGGAGTCAGCTCCTGCAGTTCACTCAATACCGGTGATATACGCTGGCACAGCGGGACCTGGGAGTGCAGCCGCTGGTTTGCCTGATACAGAAACGACAGCATCTGGTTTTTCTGCTCGAGTCCGGTCGTTTTCTCTCTGACCCGACGCTCAAGTACGGCGTAGCTCTGCGCAAGCTCGCTGGACATGCTGTTGAGGGCTAGCCCAAGGGTCGCCATTTCGTCGCGCCCGCGGATGCTCACGCGCTGGGTGAAATCCCGCTGGCCAATGGCCGTTGCCATCGCCAGTAATTTTCGCCACGGGCGGAGTAACCTTTTGCGTAACCAAATCAGGGTAAAGACGATCAGTAGCCCGAGTAATACCGCCATACCTTGCTGCAGCAAAATAACGTGATGCAGGCGCGATTCCGTGGTGCGATCGAAGGAGCTGACCAGCTCATCAATACCGGCAACAAAACGGGCAACGGCGGGTTTTACCTGCTGCGGAGTTTGCGCCGCAATCAGCGCCGGCTCTAGCGTATTACGCCAGTAATCCTGGAGCTGGCGAAGCTTAGCCTGCTGCCCGTCGCGCTCGGCGGCAAGATGCAGCTCGTCGCTCCAGGTGGTTTGCTCCATTTCGCGAAGCAATTCCTTATCCTGCTCTGTCAGCGGAATGGCGGCCAGCAGGCGGTAGCTCTGCATGCGCATCGAGCCCGTTTTATTGATCGCGTGGGCATTGCCCGATATCCCCTGAGCCAGCCAGCCGGCGACGCCCATGCCGGCAACGCTCAGCAGCGCAAGCAGCATCACCACCAGCGCCAGCTGGTTAACCAGTGAAAGAGGAGAGAACAGGCGTTTTACCATTCGTGCGGAGGCTCCTGAAAGGGATATTGACAAGTGGCGCTATTTTCAGCCATCCCCTGGAGTATACCCATACCCCCTAAGGATTACCTCTAAATTGCCCAGGGGAGCAGGGCGATCTGTTCGTTTAACCATAACGAGAGTCAGGGATGTGAAAAACCACATCTTTTTTAAATCTATTCTTTACTCATAAAGAAGGATGGCCATTTTTTGCGCGCCGGAGAGATAGATTATCCATTGATTTACATCAACTAATCTCCACACCATAACCCTAAGGTTGCGGCAGTTACTCACACAAAATGAGGTGTTTATGTCACAGTCTCCCGTTACAGAAAAGTCTTCGGGCGCGCTGATTACCGACTGGCGGCCGGAAGATCCGCAGTTCTGGCAGCAAAAGGGTCATCGTATCGCCAGCCGCAACCTGTGGATATCGGTCCCCAGCCTTCTGCTGGCTTTTTGCGTCTGGATGTTGTTCAGCGCTGTGGCGGTCAACCTTAACAAGGTCGGGTTTAGCTTCACCACCGATGAGCTGTTTATGTTGACGGCTCTGCCGTCGGTGTCCGGTGCGCTTTTACGCGTACCTTACTCCTTTATGGTGCCGCTGTTTGGCGGTCGCCGCTGGACGGCGTTCAGCACCGGGATCCTGATTATTCCGTGCGTGTGGCTGGGCTTTGCGGTTCAGGATACCAGTACACCGTTTTCCACCTTCATGATTATCTCGCTGCTGTGCGGCTTCGCCGGCGCAAACTTTGCTTCCAGTATGGCGAATATCAGCTTCTTCTTCCCCAAGGCAAAGCAGGGCGGTGCGCTGGGGATCAACGGCGGTCTGGGGAATATGGGCGTCAGCGTGATGCAGTTGGCGGCGCCGCTGGTGATCACCGTGTCGATGTTTGCGGTGTTTGGCGGCAAGGGCGTTCAGCAGGGGGACGGCACAATGCTGTTCCTGGAGAATGCGGCCTGGATTTGGGTACCTTTCCTGGCGGTCTTCACCCTCGCGGCCTGGTTTGGTATGAACGATCTTTCTGCGTCAAAGGCCTCCCTGCGCGAGCAGCTGCCGGTGCTTAAGCGGGGACATCTCTGGATCCTTGGCCTGCTCTACCTGGCCACCTTCGGCTCGTTTATCGGTTTTTCTGCCGGGTTTGCGATGCTGTCTAAAACTCAGTTCCCGGAAGTGAATATCCTGCACTTCGCGTTCTTTGGACCGCTGCTTGGCGCGCTGGCCCGCTCAGCGGGGGGAGCTATTTCGGATCGCTGGGGCGGGATCCGCGTTTCGCTGTACAACTTTGTTGTAATGGCCGTTTTCAGCGCGCTGCTCTTTACCACGCTGCCGACTCACGGTCAGGGCGGCAACTTTATTGCCTTCTTCGGCGTATTCCTGGTGCTGTTCCTGACGGCGGGGCTGGGCAGCGGCTCTACCTTCCAGATGATCTCGGTGATCTTCCGCAAGCTGACCATGGATCGGGTGAAGGCCGAGGGCGGTAGCGATGAACATGCAATGCGCGAAGCCGCGACCGATACCGCAGCCGCGCTGGGCTTTATCTCGGCCATTGGCGCTATTGGCGGGTTCTTTATTCCTAAAGCGTTTGGCACCTCGCTGGATTTGACCGGCTCCCCGGCCGGAGCGATGAAAGTCTTCCTGGTGTTCTATATCGTCTGCGTGGTGATTACCTGGGTCGTATACGGCCGTAAATCTTCACGCTAATGCTTTGACCTTTTGGTTATCCCTTTGCGCGGCTTCGGCCGCGCTTTTTTTTACCGGAGGCTCACCCGGGCCGCCCTCCCAGCCTTACTACCCCTTAATACCTGATGAGCGGAAATGCCTAACCCCTGGGTAACGAAAATCGATTTTTTTATATTTAAATACAGTCAGTTACTTAAATTAATCGAATGACACTTTGGTGGTATATCGCCCTCGGGTGAGAAAGGCCTTACCAGGAGCAGTTGATCATCATCAAATATCCTCTTCTTTCTAAGCGTTACCGTTTTCGCATTCAGCAATGTCGACTTCACCAGAAGAGCCTCCAGGCTCCACATCAGGAGATCCCCGATGAGCAAATTCCTTGACCGGTTTCGTTACTTCAAACAGAAGGGCGAAACGTTTGCCAATGGGCACGGCCAGCTACTCGATACTAACCGCGATTGGGAAGAGGGCTACCGCCAGCGTTGGCAGCACGATAAGGTCGTTCGATCCACTCACGGTGTAAACTGTACCGGCTCCTGCAGCTGGAAAATTTATGTCAAAAGCGGCCTGGTGACCTGGGAAACCCAGCAAACCGACTACCCGCGCACCCGCCCTGATATGCCAAACCATGAGCCTCGCGGCTGCCCTCGCGGCGCCAGCTACTCCTGGTATCTCTACAGCGCAAACCGCCTCAAGTATCCGCAGATGCGTAAACGCCTGCTCAAGCTATGGCGTGAGGCAAAACTACTGCACAGCGACCCGGTTGATGCCTGGGCATCCATCGTCAATGACCCTGAAAAAGCGAAAAGCTATAAGCAGGCGCGCGGACGCGGCGGCCTGGTGCGCTCAAGCTGGCAGGAGGTGAATGAGCTGATTGCGGCGGCTAACGTCTATACCGCCAAAACTTACGGCCCTGACCGCATCACCGGCTTCTCGCCTATTCCGGCAATGTCGATGATCTCCTACGCCTCGGGGACACGCTATCTGTCGCTGATCGGCGGCACCTGTATGAGCTTCTATGACTGGTACTGCGACCTGCCGCCGGCCTCTCCTCAGACCTGGGGTGAGCAGACTGACGTTCCGGAGTCCGCCGACTGGTATAACTCCAGCTATATCATTGCCTGGGGTTCTAATGTGCCTCAGACCCGTACTCCGGATGCGCACTTCTTCACCGAAGTTCGCTACAAAGGCACCAAGACCGTTGCCGTCACGCCGGATTACGCTGAAATTTCTAAGCTTTGTGACCAGTGGCTGGCCCCTAAACAGGGAACCGACTCCGCCATGGCGATGGCGATGGGCCACGTTATGCTGCGCGAGTTCCACCTGGACAAACCCAGCCAGTACTTCACCGACTATGTGCGTCGCTACACCGACATGCCGATGCTGGTGACGCTGGAAGAGCGTGATGGCTTCTATGCCCCGGGCAATATGCTGCGTGCTGCCGATCTGGTGGATAACCTTGGCCAGGAAAACAATCCGCAGTGGAAAACCGTTGCCTTGAGCGACGCCACCGGCGATCTGGTTGCGCCAAACGGCTCCATCGGCTTCCGCTGGGGCGAGAAAGGCAAATGGAATCTTGAGCAGCGCGACGGCGGCAACGGGAATGAAACTGAGCTGCGCCTGAGCCTGCTGGGCAGCCATGACGAAGTGGCCGAGGTGGGCTTCCCGTACTTCGGCGGTGAAAGCACCGAGCACTTCAAAAACGTTAAGCTGAAAGACGTTCTGCTGCACAAATTGCCGGTGAAACGCCTGCAGCTGGCCGACGGCACGAGCGCGCTGGTCGCCACCGTTTATGACCTGACCATGGCCAACTACGGTCTGGATCGCGGCCTGAACGATGAAAACTGCGCCAGCAGCTATGACGATGTTAAGGCGTACACGCCAGCGTGGGCCGAACAGATTACCGGCGTTTCTCGCCACGATATCGTGCGTATTGCCCGTGAATTTGCCGATAACGCCGACAAAACTCACGGCCGCTCCATGATCATCGTCGGCGCCGGGGTAAACCACTGGTTCCACATGGATATGACCTATCGCGGGCTGATCAACATGCTGATTTTCTGCGGCAGTATCGGCCAGAGCGGCGGCGGCTGGGGCCACTATGTGGGCCAGGAAAAGCTGCGTCCGCAGACCGGCTGGATGCCGCTGGCCTTTGCTCTCGACTGGCAGCGTCCGCCTCGCCATATGAACAGCACGTCCTATTTCTACAACCACTCCAGCCAGTGGCGCTACGAGACGGTGACGGCGGATGAGTTTCTCTCTCCGCTGGCGGATAAATCCCGCTACACCGGCCATCTGATTGACTTCAACGTGCGCGCCGAACGCATGGGCTGGTTGCCGTCCGCCCCGCAGCTCGGGACTAACCCGTTACGCATCGCTGAAAAGGCAAAAGAAGCCGGCATGTCTCCGGTTGACTACACCGTGGATCAGCTGAAGTCCGGCGGTATCCGCTTCGCGGCCGAGCAGCCTGACTCCGGCTACAACCATCCGCGCAACATGTTTATCTGGCGTTCAAACCTGCTGGGTTCTTCAGGCAAGGGGCATGAGTTCATGCTCAAATACCTGCTCGGCACCGAGCATGGTATTCAGGGGAAAGACCTGGGCCAGGAAGGCGGTCAGATGCCGGAAGAGGTTGAGTGGGTCGATAACGGCCTGGACGGTAAACTGGACCTGGTGGTCACCCTGGACTTCCGTTTGTCGAGCACCTGTCTCTATTCTGACATCGTACTGCCGACCGCGACCTGGTATGAAAAAGAGGATCTGAATACTTCGGATATGCATCCGTTTATTCATCCGTTCTCCGCCGCGGTCGATCCTTGCTGGGAATCGAAAAGCGACTGGGAAATCTACAAAGGCATTGCGAAGGTATTCTCTGAAGTCTGTGTCGGCCACCTCGGGAAAGAAACCGATGTTGTCACACTGCCTATCCAGCATGACTCCGCCGCAGAGCTGGCGCAGCCGTATGACGTGCGCGACTGGAAAAAAGGCGAATGTGACCTGATCCCAGGTAAAACCGCGCCTCATATTATGGTTGTTGAACGTGATTATCCTGCCACCTACGAGCGTTTCACCTCGATCGGACCTCTGCTGGAAAAAATCGGTAACGGCGGGAAAGGCATCAGCTGGAACACCGAAAAAGAAGTCGACTTCCTGCGCAAGCTTAACTACGTGAAAACCGAAGGGCCGGCAAAAGGTCAGCCGCGCATCGAAACCGCAATTGACGCGGCGGAGATGGTCCTGAGCCTGGCGCCGGAAACTAACGGCCAGGTGGCCGTGAAGGCCTGGGCCGCGCTGGGCGAGTTTACCGGCCGCGACCACACGCACCTCGCGCTGCCGAAAGAGGAAGAGAAGATCCGCTTCCGCGATATTCAGGTGCAGCCGCGCAAAATTATCTCCAGCCCGACCTGGTCCGGCCTTGAAGATGAACATGTCTCCTATAACGCAGGGTATACCAACGTTCACGAGCTGATCCCGTGGCGTACGCTGTCAGGCCGCCAGCAGCTGTATCAGGATCATCAGTGGATGCGCGACTTTGGTGAGAGCCTGGTGGTCTATCGTCCACCTATTAATACCCGCTCCGTGGAAGGCATGATCGGCCATAAATCCAACGGCAACCCGGAAAAAGCGCTCAACTTCCTGACGCCGCACCAGAAATGGGGGATCCACTCAACTTACAGCGATAACCTGCTGATGCTGACCCTTAGCCGCGGCGGCCCAATTATCTGGCTGTGTGAAGCGGATGCGAAAGAAATTGGCATCGCGGATAACGACTGGGTTGAAGTATTTAACAAAAACGGCGCTCTCACGGCGCGCGCGGTGGTTAGCCAGCGCGTACCGGCCGGGATGACCATGATGTACCACGCACAGGAACGCATTATGAATCTGCCCGGCTCGGAAATTACCGGCCAGCGCGGCGGTATTCATAACTCGGTAACCCGTATCACCCTGAAGCCAACCCATATGATCGGCGGCTATGCGCAGCTGGCATACAGCTTCAACTATTACGGTACGGTCGGTTCTAACCGCGATGAATTCGTGGTGGTGCGTAAGATGAAAGACATTAACTGGTTAGACGGCGAAGGTAATGACCAGAAACAGGAGAGCGTAAAATGAAAATTCGTTCACAAGTCGGCATGGTGCTGAATCTTGATAAGTGCATCGGCTGCCACACCTGTTCCGTCACCTGTAAAAACGTCTGGACCAGCCGCGAAGGGATGGAGTACGCCTGGTTTAACAACGTCGAGACAAAGCCCGGTATTGGCTACCCGAACGACTGGGAAAATCAGGAAAAATGGAAGGGCGGCTGGATCCGTAAAATCAACGGCAAGCTGCAGCCGCGTATGGGTAACCGTGCGATGCTGCTGGGTAAAATCTTCTCTAACCCGCATATGCCGGTGATTGACGATTACTATGAGCCGTTTGATTACGACTACCAGAATCTGCACACCGCGCCGGAAGGCAGCAAGGCCCAGCCAGTCGCTCGCCCGCGCTCGCTGATTACCGGCCAGCGGATGAACAAAATTGAGGCCGGCCCAAACTGGGAAGAGCTGCTCGGCGGTGAGTTTGAAAAACGCGCTAAAGATCAGAACTTCGAAAACATGCAGAAGGAGATGTACGGCCAGTTCGAAAACACCTTCATGATGTACCTGCCGCGCCTTTGCGAGCACTGCCTTAACCCGGCGTGTGCCGCCACCTGCCCGAGCGGAGCTATCTATAAGCGTGAAGAAGACGGCATTGTGCTTATCGATCAGGACAAATGCCGCGGCTGGCGCATGTGCGTCACCGGCTGTCCGTACAAAAAGATCTACTTCAACTGGAAAACCGGCAAGTCAGAGAAGTGCATTTTCTGTTATCCGCGTATTGAAGCGGGCATGCCGACCATCTGCTCTGAAACCTGCGTAGGCCGTATTCGTTACCTCGGCGTCCTGCTGTACGACGCTGACGCCATCGAAGAAGCGGCAAGCACCGAGAACGAACAGGATCTGTATGAACGTCAGCTCGGCGTGTTTATGAATCCGCACGATCCGGCGGTTATCGAGCAGGCGCTGAAAGACGGCGTTCCTCAGGGCGTGATTGAGGCCGCGCAGAAGTCGCCGGTGTACAAAATGGCGATGGACTGGAAGCTGGCGCTGCCGCTGCATCCTGAATACCGCACGCTGCCGATGGTCTGGTATGTGCCGCCGCTGTCGCCAATCCAGTCTGCTGCAGATGCAGGCCAACTGCCGCACACCGGCGTGCTGCCTGATGTCGAAAGCCTGCGTATACCGGTTGAGTACCTGGCTAACCTGCTGACCGCAGGCGACACCGCACCGGTGCTACGCGCGCTGAAGCGCATGATGGCGATGCGCCACTACAAACGTGCGGAAACCGTAGAGGGCGTTCATGACGTGAGCGCGCTGGAAGAGGTTGGGCTGACGGAGGCTCAGGCGCAGGAGATGTATCGCTACCTGGCTATCGCTAACTACGAAGATCGTTTTGTGGTGCCGACCAGCCACCGCGAACTGGCTGAAAATGCCTTCCCGGAACACAGCGGCTGCGGCTTCAGCTTCGGCGATGGCTGTCACGGCAGCGATAGTAAATTCAATCTGTTCAACAGCCGCCGCATCGATGCCATTGATGTGTCCGGTAAAACGGAGCCGCACCCATGATTGAGCTGCTGATTATCTCTCGCTTGATGGAGTATCCGGATGCTGCCCTGTGGCAGCATCATGCAGAACTGACGGAGACGCTGTCTGAAGGTACGGCGCTGAACGACCAGCAGCGCAGCGATCTGAAGGCCTTTATTGCAAGGCTCTGTGGTCGTGAGCTGCTGGATGCTCAGGCAAGCTACGGCGAGCTGTTCGACCGCGGCAGGGCGACATCCCTGTTGCTGTTTGAACATGTTCATGGCGAATCCCGCGACCGCGGCCAGGCGATGGTGAACCTGATGAACCAGTATCAGCAGGCGGGGATGGAGATGGATAGCTACGAGCTGCCAGACCATCTGCCGCTGTATCTGGAATACCTTTCCCAGCGCACGGCGGAGGAAGCAAAAGGTGGGTTGCAGGATATCGCGCCAATCCTCGCTTTGCTCAGCGCCCGCCTGAAACAGCGTGAAAGCGAATATGCGCTGCTGTTCGACCTGTTGATTGCCATCTCGCAAAGCACAGTCAGCGTCGATACCGTGCGCCAGCAGATCGCCAACGAAGCGCGCGACGATACGCCGCAGGCGCTGGATGCGGTTTGGGAAGAGGAGCAGGTGAAGTTCATGGCTGATGACAGCTGTGGAGAGTCTGAAATTACCGCGCACCAGCGTCGTTTTGCCGGGGCGGTGGCTCCGCAGTACCTGAATATAGCAGGAGGGAAATAATGCATTTTCTCAACGTCTTCTTCTTTGATATCTATCCGTATCTTTGCGGCGCCGTCTTCCTGATCGGCAGTTGGCTACGCTACGACTACGGGCAATATACCTGGCGAGCAGGTTCAAGTCAGATGCTGGATCGCAAGGGTATGATGCTGGCGTCCAACCTGTTCCATATCGGGATTCTCGGTATTTTTGCCGGACATTTCCTGGGCATGCTGACGCCGCACTGGATGTATGAGTCGTTTTTACCCCTCGAGATTAAACAGAAAATGGCGATGTTTGCCGGGGGCGCGAGCGGCGTGATGACGCTTGTCGGCGGCCTGCTGCTGCTGAAGCGCCGCCTGTTTAATCCGCGTATTCGCGCGACTACGACCGGCGCCGATATCCTGATCCTGAGCCTGCTGATGATCCAGTGCGCGCTGGGTCTGGGCACCATTCCTTTTTCCGCCCAGCATATGGACGGCAGCGAAATGATGAAACTGGTGAACTGGGCGCAGCATGTGGTGACTTTCCGCGGCGGCGCCCATGAATACCTGGACGGCGTTGCGTTTATCTTCCGCGTCCACCTGGTGCTCGGCATGACGCTTTTCCTGCTGTTCCCGTTCTCTCGACTGGTTCATATCTGGAGCGCGCCGGTAGAGTACCTGACGCGCAAATACCAGATTGTTCGTGCGCGTCGCTAGTTCCCGTCAGTAATAACAAGCCCGGCAGCTGAACTGTCGGGCTTTTCTTGATCGTGACATATTCGTTTTTTGGAATGTGATCATTGACATTGTGACACTGAGATCTATTATGTCGGGGTTCATTTCAGAGGCCCTATGATGACCGCGTTAACGCCTTTACTGCTTTTTAAGCATCTGTCAGAAGAGACCCGGCTTTCCATCACCCTGATGCTGAAGGCGAAAACCGAGCTTTGCGTTTGTGATCTGACAGCCGCGCTGGAACAGCCGCAGCCCAAGGTATCACGGCACCTTGCGATGCTGCGAGGCAGCGGTTTGCTGCAGGACAGAAGGGAAGGTAAATGGGTCTACTATCGGCTTTCACCGCATATGCCTGCGTGGGCGGCGGCGGTTATTGAGCAGGCCTGGCTTAGCGAGGGGCATGGCGTCCTGGAGCGGATGAAACACCTCGAGGCCAGCGGGGCGATGGCAGGCTGCCGATAAAAAATTTTAGCTTAACATATCTGTTTTTTCGAATGTATATAAGGGCGGGTTCACATGTTATTAGCAGGGGCGATATTTGTTCTTACCATTGTGCTGGTTATCTGGCAGCCGCGTGGACTTGGGATTGGCTGGAGCGCTGCATCCGGCGCGGCGCTTGCTCTGCTCACGGGCGTGGTACAGGTGGGCGATATCCCCGTGGTATGGGCTATCGTCTGGAATGCCACAGCCACGTTTATCGCGGTCATTATTATCAGCCTGCTGCTCGACGAGTCGGGATTCTTTGAGTGGGCCGCGCTGCATGTTGCTCGCTGGGGAAAAGGGCGAGGAAGGCTGCTGTTTACCTGGATAGTTTTACTTGGGGCCACCGTCGCCGCGCTGTTTGCTAATGACGGAGCGGCGCTAATTCTGACACCCATTGTTATTGCAATGCTGCTGGCCCTGGGTTTCGGTCCAGCAGCAACGCTTGCATTCGTGATGGCTGCCGGTTTTATCGCTGATACCGCCAGCCTGCCGCTGATAGTCTCAAACCTTGTCAACATCGTTTCTGCTGATTTCTTCCACCTGGGCTTCAGCGAATACGCATCGGTCATGGTGCCGGTCAATCTTGCAGCCATCGTCGCGACGCTTGCCCTGCTTCATCTGTTTTTCCGCAGAGATATCCCCCTGGTTTATAACCCCGAACTGTTGAAGACGCCGGCCAGCGCTATCAAAGATCCTGCGACCTTTAAAGCCGGTTGGGGAGTTCTGGGGGCTGTTGCTGGTGGGCTTTTTTGCCCTTGAGCCAATGGGGATACCGGTCAGCGCCATTGCCGCTGCAGGCGCGTTGATCCTGCTGGCAGTGGCCTGGCGTGGTCAGGCAATTAATACCGGTAAGGTGCTGCGTGGGGCGCCCTGGCAAATAGTGATTTTTTCCCTGGGAATGTATCTGGTGGTCTACGGTCTGCGTAATGCCGGTCTGACGGGGCAGCTTTCAGCCCTGATGAGCACTATGGCAGCACAAGGGCTTTGGCAAGCGACGCTGGGAACGGGGTTAATTACGGCATTTCTCTCTTCAATAATGAACAACATGCCGACGGTTCTGGTAGGTGCCCTCTCTATTGAGGGAAGCAGCGCCGGAGGAGTGATTAAAGAGGCGATGATTTATGCCAACGTCATCGGCTGCGATCTCGGACCAAAGATTACGCCTATCGGCAGTCTTGCCACGCTGCTCTGGCTACATGTGCTCGCCAGCAAAAAGATCACCATCAGCTGGGGCTACTATTTCCGTACCGGCATTGTCATGACGATTCCGGTGCTACTGGTTACACTGGGCGCACTTGCGCTGCGTCTCTCTTTTTCTCACTGAGGTATAGGCCATGAGCAAGGTTACGATTTATCACAACCCCGAATGCGGTACCTCCCGCAATGTCCTGGCGCTGATCCGCAACAGTGGAACTGAACCTGCCATTATCTATTATCTGGAAACACCGCCGTCCAGGGCAGAACTGGCCGGGCTGATCGCCGATATGGGGATTGGCGTTCGCGAGTTATTACGGCAGAACGTCGCACCTTACGAGAAATTAGGTCTGGCAGAAGAAAAATTCAGCGATGAGCAGTTGACCGACTTGATGGTGCAATTTCCGCTGTTAATTAATCGTCCGATTGTGGTCACCGAGCTTGGGACTAAACTTTGTCGCCCCTCTGAGCGGGTGCTGGAGATCCTGCCTGACAAGCAGCAGGGCGCCTTCAGTAAAGAAGATGGCGAGCAAGTTGTCGATCGGCAGGGCAGGCGGCTGAAACGTTAAATCTCACTTGAAAGATCCCAGAAAACGCTTCAGAATATTTTCAGGGTGATGGCGTTCCACCTTTCCCAACCGCCTCTTTCGAAGGCTGATGACGCCTGGTATAACTCCTTTAGTATGGGAGGGTATCAGGCCGATCAATTATCCGCTCTGCCTGTTTTCCCTGCTATAGCTTAAAGTAACTCATTATTATCTAATAACATTTTGCCATTGAGGCAACTTGTGAGGGAAACATGGTTAAATCACTCTTTGCAGTTATTGTCGGCGGCTCGGCGGGATGCGTCATTCGCTGGCTGCTGGCCGTACGCCTTAATGGCCTTTTTCCTCATCTGCCCCTGGGGACGCTGGCGGTTAACCTGCTGGCGGGGTTGATCATCGGCGGCGCGCTGGCGTTCTTTCTTCGCCAGCCGCAGCTCGATCCCGGCTGGAAGCTGCTGATCACCACCGGCCTGTGCGGCGGGATGAGTACCTTTTCGACCTTTTCGGTTGAGCTTTTCTCCCTGCTGCAGGGCGGAAATTATCTCTGGGCAATGGCATCCATCTTCGCCCATGTATTTGGCTCGCTGGTGATGACCGCGGTCGGCTTTTTTATTATTAATGCCGTGATGTAAGCGATGAGTTGCGGGCCTGAGTGCCGGGTCCGCCCGTTCACTGGCGTGAGTCGAATCTTAATCGAAGCTTCTCGTCCTTCCCCAGCGGGAATCTGGAAGATTCTGCAAATTTAAAGGTCTGAATTTTTTCTGAGAGAGGGTGGCGGGGGAAGGATGACCGCGCAGCGCGCGTTCTCACTGGCGTGAGTCGAACCTTAGTCGAAGCTTCTCGTCCTTCCCCAACGGGTATCTGGAAGATTCTGCGAATTTAAAGGTCTGGATTTTTTCTGAGAGAGGGTGGCGGGGGAAGGATGACCGCGCAGCGCGCGTTCTCACTGGTGTGAGTCGAACCTTAGTCGAAGCTTCTCGTCCTTCCCCAAGGGGAATCTGGAAGATTCTGCGAATTTAAAGGTCTGGATTTTTTCTGAGAGATGGTGGCGGGGGAAGGATGACCGCGCAGCGCGCGTTCTCACTGGCGTGAGTCGAACCTTAGTCGAAGCTTCTCGTCCTTCCCCAACGGGTATCTGGAAGATTCTGCGAATTTAAAGGTCTGAATTTTTTCTGAGAGATGGTGGCGGGGGAAGGATTCGAACCTTCGAAGTCGATGACGGCAGATTTACAGTCTGCTCCCTTTGGCCGCTCGGGAACCCCGCCAGGGGCAATGCTTTTAATACTGAGATGGTGGTGGGGGAAGGATTATTCGTCGCTTCACTCCTCACCCTTCGGGCCGCTGCTTTAGCAGCGTTATCTCGCTTTCGCTCGATTCGAACCTTAATCGAAGATTCTCACCCTTCCCGATAAGCGAAAACTTTGCCTCATCTCATCGGTATTACCACATCGCTGCGGTGAATAATGGTGGTGGGGGAAGGATTCGAACCTTCGAAGTCGATGACGGCAGATTTACAGTCTGCTCCCTTTGGCCGCTCGGGAACCCCACCACGGGTAATGCTTTTTACTGGCCTGCTTCGCTGCGGAAGCGGGGCGCATCATATCAAATGAAGCGCCGCTGTAAAGCCTTCACGTTAAGAAAATGAATCGTTTGCCGATTTTTTACGCGTAGCGCCGTAAAGCTAACCAATTCATTTTCCGCGTGATTACAGAATGATCGTGCGGTTGCCGTAGACGAAGACGCGCTGCGCCAGCACTTCATACAGCGCGCGGCTCAACACATTTTTTTCTACGTCACGTCCGGCCCGCATCATATCGTCTGCGGTATAGGTGTGATCGACGTGAATAACGTCCTGCATAATGATTGGGCCTTCGTCCAAATTATCATTAACGTAATGCGCGGTGGCGCCGATAATCTTCACGCCGCGCTCATAGGCCTGATGATAAGGGCGAGCCCCGATAAACGCCGGCAGGAACGAGTGGTGGATATTGATAATCTGGTTCGGGAAGCGGGCGACAAATTCTGGCGTCAGCACTCGCATATATTTAGCCAGGACTACGTAGTCTGGTTTGTGCGCGTCGATGGCGTCAGCCATTTGCATATCGTGCTCTTCACGGGTCATGCCTTCATGGCTGACAAGCTGGAACGGAATATCAAAACGCTCCACTAAAGTACGCAGGGTTTCGTGGTTGCCGATGACGGCCGCAATTTCCACGTCCAGGCCACCGTAGGTGGATTTCATCAGCAAATCGCCCAGACAGTGGGCTTCCTTGGTGACTAAGATGACTATGCGGCGGCGGCCGGCCGGGGTGAGTTCACGAACAGAACCTTCCGGTAGCGCGCTGTCGAGGTCTGCCATCAGCGTTGTGTCGTTAAAGATGCCTTCCAGCTCGGTGCGCATAAAGAAGCGACCGGTACGATGATCGACAAATTCATTGTTCTGGACAATATTGAGTTCGTGTTTGTAGCAAATATTGGTGATTCGCGCGATGAGACCCTTTTGATCGGGGCAGATTGTGCGGAGAACTTTACGTTGTAATGCCTGCATGAAGAGAGAAATCCTGTTGAACGGTGTTTGCGAAACAATAATGCTGTTATGAAGGGAAGGCTATCACCCGCAGCATTTTTTATATTTTTTACCTGAACCGCAAGGGCAGGGGTCATTACGACCGAACTGCGGGCGGAGGCCATCGATATAATACCATTGGCCGCTTTCCCTGACGAAACGGGAACGTTCGATTATCGCACTTTGCTTGCCGTTTTCGCGAAAACGAGCAACGAAACTGACAAATCCTTCGTTGGCATCTTTGCCTTCGGCCTCTTCGTATATCGTCAGGCCCAGCCATTCCGTTTCGCCAAAACCGTTGGATATTTCTGATTTTAAAGAGGGGCTGCGGCAGCTCTCATGCCAGCTGGACACCAGATAATCGGCATTCTGCTTCACAAATGCAGTATAACGAGAGCGCATAAGCTGTGACGGGCGTTGCGGATACTGCCCAGCGCTTAGGTAAGGCTGGCAACATAAGCTATACTCCGATCCGCTGCCACAGGGACAAAGTTGCAACATTGCATCTCCAGGAAAAAATAAACGGCGTCAAAAACACTACGGCAGCGCTTATGTTAACTGAGCAGTAGCGTTGGCGTCACGGAGTGATTACCGGGGAAGATTGACCGAGGCGTGATGAGACAGGTAAAGATCGGCCTGGCATTGGGGTCGGGTGCTGCAAAAGGATGGGCGCACATTGGCGTAATTAATGCGTTAAAAAAAGCAGGGATTCAGATTGATGTTGTAGCAGGTTGCTCCGTAGGCGCGCTGGTGGGGGCTGCCTACGCCAGTCGCCGGTTGCCGGTCATGGAACGGTGGGTAAGGTCGTTTAGCTACTGGGATGTCCTGCGTCTGATGGATCTGTCCTGGCGCCGCGGAGGGTTGCTTCGCGGTGAGCGCGTGTTCAACAATATTCGCAACATTATCCCTGAAACGGCTATCGAAGGCTGCGGCATGAGATTTGGCGCCGTGGCGACCAACCTTAGCACCGGGCGAGAACTGTGGTTTACCGACGGTGATTTACATCAGGCTATCCGTGCCTCCTGCAGCATGCCCGGGCTTCTGTCGCCGGTGGCGCACAATGGTTACTGGCTGGTAGACGGGGCGATAGTTAACCCGGTGCCGATTTCTCTGACACGTGCTCTGGGCGCGGATATCGTTATCGCGGTGGACTTACAGCACGATGCCCATCTGATGCAGCAAGATTTACTGTCGGTGAACATGACGCCATCGGCCGACGAGCCGTTGGCGCAGGCTACCTCCTGGCGTGGCCGGCTTCGCGAGCGTCTGGGGAAGATGACCAGCCGCCGTGGGAACGTCACGCCTACCGCGATGGAAATCATGACCACCTCCATTCAGGTGCTGGAAAATCGCCTCAAGCGCAACCGAATGGCAGGGGACCCTCCTGATATTCTTCTACAACCGTTTTGCCCGCAAATCTCGACGCTGGACTTTCACCGCGCCTCAGAGGCCATTAAGGCTGGCAGCTTAGCGGTAGAGAAAAAAATGGATGAGCTGCTACCTCTGGTCCGTACTCATGATTAAGTTACCGCTTAGACCTTTTTTGACAGGCGCTCGTTGCGATACCGTGCCACTATTGAAATATGACCAGGCAGAGGAAAGCGCATGAGTCACCCGCTGGAAGGAAAGCAGATCCTCATTGTTGAAGACGAGCCCGTTTTCCGCTCTCTGCTGGACAGTTATCTTACTTCGCTCGGGGCGCTAACCCTGGTTGCCCGGGACGGTATGGACGCGCTCGAAAAACTGGCGCAATCCGTTCCGGACCTTCTGATTTGCGATCTGGCGATGCCGAGAATGAACGGGCTTGAGCTGGTGGAGCATATTCGCAATGAAGGTAACCAAACCCCCATACTGGTGATCTCTGCGACCGAAAATATGTCTGATATCGCCCAGGCCCTGCGGCTTGGCGTGCAGGACGTTTTGCTGAAACCAATTAAAGATCTTAATCGTTTAAAAGGGACGGTTTTATCCTGCCTCTACCCGGCAATGTTTAATTCACGGGTGGAAGAGGAGGAGCGTCTCTTTCAGGACTGGGATGCTCTGGCGCGCGACCCTCAGGCTGCCTCAAAGCTCCTGCAAGAGCTACAGCCGCCGGTGCAGCAGGTTATGTCCCACTGCAGGATAAACTATCGCCAGCTAATCTCTGTCGATCAGCCTGGTCTGGTGCTCGATATTGCACCGCTTTCAGATACTGACTTAGCATTTTATTGCCTCGACGTAACGCGTGCCGGCGATAACGGTGTATTAGCGGCGCTGTTGTTACGTGCGTTATTCAACGGATTACTTCAGGAACAACTTTCTCATCAGGGACAGCGGTTACCGGAATTGGGTAATTTACTGAAACAGGTCAATCAGCTATTGCGGCAGGCAAATCTGAGCGGGCAATTTCCACTCATCGTGGGTTATTATCACAGCGGATTAAAAAACCTCATTCTTGTCTCTGCCGGGCTTAATGCGACACTCAATACCGGCGAGCACCAAATCCAGGTCAGCAACGGGGTGCCGCTAGGCACGCTGGGCAACGCTTACCTGAATCAAATCAGCCAACGGTGCGAAGCGTGGCAGTGCCAGGTGTGGGGCTCTGGCGGCCGTTTACGGCTGATGTTGTCTGCAGAATAAACAACGGAACAACTGATTACATTTAGCTTTTTTCCCGGAACCCGGGCGATGGTAATATCGCGACCAACCTAATCGTATTTGTCTTAAATTAGCCGCTACCGGGGTAAACGGGGGGCGGTTTTTGTTTTTAAGCTGATATACTCAACCGCGTTTTTAAATTGACGACAAGTGTGAAACTTGAACAGTCCTGGAGGTTTTTTCAATGGCTGCCATTAATTCTAAAGTAACTAAAGCTGTTATCCCGGTTGCGGGATTGGGAACGCGCATGTTGCCGGCAACAAAGGCAATTCCAAAAGAGATGCTGCCGCTGGTTGATAAGCCGCTGATTCAGTATGTCGTTAATGAGTGTATCGCCGCCGGTATTACTGAAATCGTGCTGGTCACCCACTCCTCAAAAAATTCCATCGAAAACCACTTCGATACCAGTTTTGAGCTGGAAGCGATGCTTGAGAAGCGCGTTAAGCGTCAGCTTCTGGAAGAAGTGCAGTCTATTTGCCCTCCGCACGTCACCATCATGCAGGTGCGTCAGGGTCTGGCTAAAGGCCTTGGCCACGCGGTGCTGTGCGCTCACCCAGTAGTTGGCGATGAGCCTGTCGCGGTTATTCTGCCGGATGTGATTCTGGATGAATTCGAGTCTGATCTTTCTCAGGACAACCTGGCGGAGATGATCCGTCGCTTCGACGTGACCGGGAACAGCCAGATCATGGTTGAGCCTGTTGCCGATGTGACCGCCTATGGCGTGGTTGACTGCAAGGGCGCATCGCTCTCTGCGGGTGACAGCGTGCCGATGGTGGGGATTGTCGAGAAGCCAAAAGCGGACGTCGCCCCGTCAAACCTGGCCGTTGTAGGTCGCTATGTGCTGAGTGCGGATATCTGGCCGCTGCTGGCGAAAACGCCTCCGGGTGCAGGGGATGAAATCCAGCTTACCGACTCTATTGCCATGCTGATGGAAAAAGAGACCGTTGAGGCCTACCACATGAAGGGCGTAAGCCACGATTGCGGCAACAAACTTGGCTATATGCAGGCGTTTGTTGAGTACGGTATTCGTCATAAAACGCTGGGTGAAGATTTTAAAACCTGGCTTGAAGCCACCGTTGGCGCGAAGAAATAAGTTAATTCAACGCAGGATGGTAAGATGAAAGTTACCGTATTTGGTATTGGCTACGTTGGCCTGGTGCAGGCCGCCGTGCTCGCCGATGTTGGGCACGATGTGATGTGCATCGACGTAGACGCAAAGAAAGTGGAAAACCTGAAAAAAGGTGAAATCCCTATCTTTGAACCAGGCCTTGCGCCGCTGGTAAAGAAGAATTATGAGGAAGGGCGCCTGCAGTTCAGCACCAATGCTGAAGAAGGCGTTAACCATGGCGAAATGCACTATATCGCCGTGGGAACACCGCCGGATGAAGATGGCTCCGCTGACCTGAAATATGTGACGGCTGTTGCACGCACCATCGCGCAGTATATGGATTCGCACAAAGTCGTTATCGACAAATCAACGGTACCCGTTGGCACGGCCGATAAAGTACGTGCGGTGATGGAAGAAACCCTCAAATCTCGTGGTCTGGAGATTAAATTTGACGTGGTTTCTAACCCGGAATTCCTGAAAGAAGGTGCTGCGGTTGCCGACTGCATGCGTCCCGAGCGCATCGTCATCGGTACAGATAACGAAGAGGTTATTGACCTTCTCCGCGAACTGTACGAGCCGTTCAACCGCAATCACGATCGTATGATTCTGATGGATATCCGCAGTGCAGAGCTGACCAAATATGCAGCTAACTGCATGCTGGCGACCAAAATCAGCTTTATGAATGAAATTGCGAACCTGGCCGAGCGCCTTGGGGCTGATGTCGAGAAGGTGCGCATGGGGATTGGCTCCGACTCCCGTATTGGTTACAGCTTCATCTACCCTGGCTGCGGCTACGGCGGTTCATGCTTCCCGAAAGATGTCCAGGCGCTGATTCGCACCGCCGAGCAGATCGGCTATACGCCACGCATTTTGCAGGCGGTCGAAGAGGTTAACTATGCCCAAAAGCAAAAATTACCGGAATTCATTACCCGCCACTACGGCGAGGATCTGAAAGGGAAAACTTTTGCGCTCTGGGGCCTGTCGTTTAAGCCGAATACGGATGATATGCGTGAAGCTTCCAGCCGCGTATTGATGGAAGCGCTCTGGGAGCGTGGAGCGGACGTGCAGGCTTACGATCCTGAAGCCATGGATGAGACTCAGCGTATTTACGGTCACCGCAGCGATTTAAGGCTGATGGGGACCAAAGAGGCCGCCTTACAGGGCGCTGATGCATTAGTTGTCTGTACCGAATGGCAGAGCTTTAAGGCTCCGGATTTCGAACTGATGAAGAAATCGCTGAAACAGCCCGTTATCTTTGATGGTCGTAACCTTTATGACCCTGAAAGACTCAACAGGCGCGGTTTTGTCTATTATGCCATCGGCCGCGGCGCCTCTATTAATATTGTTTAAGTAATCACCCTCCTGGTTATTTAACGAGACCGGCACGCCAGCGCTCTCAGCAAGCCTGTGCGCTGCCGGTCACGTTCCCTTTCTCAGTATACTCACGATATAACACCTCGTCGCTACCGCGTGTCTAAGCGGCATATGACCCTGTATAAGTGTTGCTTTCGATCGAAACAATCATGGCCATCTATAATACGCCCTGGCGAGTATGGGTAGCATATTATTTGACCGCATCAGGCCTGCGGCTGAATAGTAGCCACAAAGGTGAACGCCAGAACAGTGAGGTAAAGTAAATATTAGCGAGAAAAGTGATAGGGCTATATTGAAAAAAAACCTCAGAGGGGTGCCCGTCTATGCTTAGGGGGGGATACTTAAGGCAGGATAAAGACGCGCGTAAGGCGTACTCAATAATGACAATAAGTAAGAGTTATCGACATGATTAGCCATTGCATCGGGTAATGGTTCAACTCTTTCTGGCAATATCACATTTTTTTTTGATACCGCTATCAGGGTATATCACGTTCGCAAAGGGTTAACTGAAGCGCGTTAAATCATTTTCAGAGTTAACCTGATGATTGGCGAGTGAAATTGACTGTACTAAAGGACAGGTATTGTATCTAAAAATATTTAGTCGATTCATTAATAAAGAAACGTAAGGAGGTTTATGATTGTTTTTCTGAGGTGTGATTCTGCGGCGAGGTTAAAGTCAGTGGGTTTCAGAAATAGAAAATCCCGCCGAAGCGGGATCTTAATAAGCAGCACTGAGAGGATTAAAGCAGGAAGTCTTCCAGCTTCTTGCCTTGCTCGTCCATCGCTTTCTTGATAACGGCTGGGGTACGACCCTGGCCAGTCCAGGTTTTAGTTTCGCCGTTTTCATCGACGTACTGATATTTAGCAGGGCGCGCTGCGCGTTTTGCTTTGCCTGCAGATTTAACAGCGGCAATGCTGTTAAGCAGTTCGTTAGGGTCAATACCGTCAGCAATCAGCATTTCGCGGTATTGCTGCAGTTTACGAGTGCGCTCTTCAACTTCAGCGGCTGCCGCGTTCTCTTCTTCACGACGCTCGTTAACAACAACTTCTAATTTTTCCAGCATTTCTTCCAGTGTTTCCAGAGAGCATTCTCTCGCCTGGGCACGAAGAGTACGGATGTTGTTCAGAATTTTAAGTGCTTCGCTCATTGTAGTAATCTCAAACTTATTATTGGAGGGGTAACGTTAGAGCTAATAATAGAGCCTAATATTAAGTTCTGCAATAGCCGTGAATGTAAGGAATTCAAAATTTGCTGATATATATGCGCTGGTTTAAATACGGTTAACTTAATTTTTGACGTGCAGGCCACACACCATGGCACTTTAAGACTCAATTTTTAGACAACAACCCTGCCATTGAAAGGGTTTGTCGGGTGTAAAAAAAAGATAAAATTTCGCATTAATCATCAAATATCAACCACAGCTATAAATGGCGATGGATGATTCAGGCTGTTTACAATTTATAATAATTGAGTAAGTGAACCATTTCCTTAACAGGTGATTTAGGTGCAGAGCCAGCCCGAACAGAGCGGTCTACGTTTACGAGGGGGGTTGCTATTACCCGCCGTATAAGCGTGATTTATTAATATAACTGATACGATTAACCCTGATCTTTAGCAAGGTAATTGGTCATCCACGGCGGCAGGCCGCTGTGGTACAATCTGCCGCAACATATTTTACATTTTGCTTCAGGCTACGGGTGCAATGGCTCAACTCTATTTTTACTACTCAGCAATGAATGCGGGAAAATCGACGGCGCTGCTTCAGTCATCATGGAATTATCAGGAAAGAGGGATGCGCACGCTGGTCTATACGGCCGAGATTGATAACCGCTTTGGCGTCGGCAAAGTTAGCTCGCGCATTGGCCTGTCCTCTCCGGCAAGGCTTTATAACCAGACAACGGATCTGTTTGCCGACATTCGTGCGGAACAGCAATCCGCGCCGGTTCATTGCGTTTTGGTTGATGAAAGCCAGTTCTTATCTAAAGAGCAGGTTTATGCTTTATCTGACGTTGTCGATGAGCTGGACATTCCTGTTTTATGTTATGGCTTGCGCACGGATTTCCGCGGCGAATTGTTTAGCGGCAGCCAGTACCTGCTGGCGCTGTCCGACAAACTGGTTGAGTTGAAAACGATTTGCTTCTGCGGCCGCAAAGCGAGCATGGTTCTTCGCCTCGATCAGAATGGACGCCCTTATAATGAAGGCGAGCAGGTAGTGATTGGCGGCAATGAACGCTATGTCTCCGTTTGCCGTAAACATTATAAAGAGGCGTTAAATAAGGGCTCTCTGCAGGAGATTCAGGGGAGTTAACGCCGTGAGGGCTTGTGGTGCCCCCACTGCGTTAAATGCGCTCAGAGGACTGTACAATCCGTTCAGATATAAAAAAACCCGCCGGAAGGCGGGTTTTGTCTTTAAGAACGACTGATTAGGCCGTTTTCTTCGCTTTTTTATCAGCTTTAACTGCCGGTACGGCTTCTTTCGCCACGGCACCCTCTACATACGGACGACCGTAGTAGGTATCCAGCAGAATCTGTTTAAGTTCAGAAATCAGCGGGTAGCGAGGGTTTGCGCCGGTACACTGGTCATCAAACGCATCTTCAGACAGCTTGTCAACGTGGGCCAGGAAGTCCGCTTCCTGTACGCCAGCTTCACGAATGGACTTAGGAATACCCAGTTCAGCCTTAATAGACTCCAGCCATGCCAGCAGCTTCTCGATCTTAGCCGCGGTACGGTCACCCGCTGCGGTCAGACCAAGATGGTCTGCAATTTCAGCGTAGCGGCGACGGGCCTGAGGGCGGTCGTACTGGCTGAACGCAGTCTGTTTGGTTGGGTTGTCATTCGCGTTGTAGCGGATAACGTTGGAGATGAGCAGGGCGTTCGCCAGACCGTGAGGAATGTGGAACTGTGAACCCAGTTTGTGGGCCATTGAGTGACACACGCCGAGGAAGGCGTTAGCAAACGCGATACCGGCGATGGTCGCCGCGTTGTGAACGCGTTCACGGGCAACCGGGTTTTTAGAACCTTCATTGTAGGAGGCTGGCAGGTTCTCTTTCAGCAGTTTCAGCGCCTGTAGAGCCTGGCCGTCAGAGAATTCGCTTGCCAGGACGGAAACGTAAGCTTCCAGCGCGTGAGTCACGGCATCCAGACCGCCAAAGGCGCAGAGCGACTTAGGCATATCCATCACCAGGTTGGCATCAACAATCGCCATGTCCGGGGTCAGCGCGTAGTCAGCCAGCGGGTATTTCTGGCCTGTCGCATCGTCGGTAACAACCGCGAACGGCGTCACTTCAGAGCCGGTACCGGAAGTGGTGGTCACCGCAATCATCTTCGCTTTTACGCCCATTTTCGGGAACTTGTAGATACGTTTACGGATATCCATAAAGCGCAGCGCCAGCTCTTCGAAGTGGGTTTCCGGGTGTTCGTACATCACCCACATGATTTTGGCTGCGTCCATCGGGGAGCCGCCGCCCAGCGCGATGATCACGTCTGGTTTGAAGGAGTTCGCCAGCTCCGCGCCTTTGCGAACGACGGTCAGCGTAGGGTCAGCTTCAACTTCGAAGAAGACTTCGGTTTCTACCCCGGCCGCTTTCAGCACGGAGGTAATCTGATCCGCATAGCCGTTGTTGAACAGGAAGCGGTCAGTCACGATCAGCGCACGTTTGTGGCCATCAGTAATCACTTCGTCCAGCGCGATGGGCAGGGAGCCACGGCGGAAGTAAATAGATTTCGGAAGTTTATGCCACAACATGTTCTCAGCTCGCTTAGCAACGGTTTTCTTGTTGATCAGGTGCTTAGGACCCACGTTTTCAGAGATGGAGTTACCGCCCCATGAGCCACAGCCCAGCGTCAGGGAAGGGGCCAGCTTGAAGTTGTACAGGTCGCCGATACCCCCCTGGGAAGCCGGGGTGTTAATCAGGATACGTGCGGTCTTCATTTTGTCACCGAAGAACTTCACGCGCTCAGGCTGGTTGTCCTGGTCAGTATAAAGGCAGGAGGTATGGCCGATACCGCCCATCTCAACCAGTTTTTCTGCTTTAACAACGGCGTCTTCGAAGTTCCTGGCGCGGTACATGGCCAGCGTCGGGGACAGTTTTTCGTGAGCGAATGGCTCAGACTCGTCCACCACGGACACTTCGCCGATCAGAATTTTGGTGTCTGCCGGCACGGTGAAACCGGCCAGTTCAGCAATTTTGGTGGCTGGCTGACCGACAATAGCCGCGTTCAGGGCGCCATTCTTCAGGATGATGTCCTGAACGGCTTTCAGCTCTTTACCCTGCAGCAGGTAGCCGCCGTGGGTTGCGAAACGTTCACGCACTGCGTTATAGGCAGAGTCGACAACGATGACGGACTGTTCAGAAGCACAGATAACGCCGTTATCGAAGGTTTTGGACATCAGAATAGAAGCTACAGCACGCTTGATGTCTGCGGTCTCGTCAACCACAACCGGGGTGTTACCGGCGCCAACACCGATCGCAGGTTTACCGGAGCTATAGGCTGCTTTAACCATGCCTGGGCCACCGGTTGCCAGGATCATATTGATATCCGGGTGGTGCATCAGGGCGTTAGACAGTTCAACAGAGGGCTGATCGATCCAACCGATCAGATCTTTTGGTGCGCCGGCAGCGATGGCCGCCTGCAGCACGATGTCCGCCGCTTTATTGGTAGCATCTTTAGCACGCGGATGCGGGGAGAAGATGATAGCGTTGCGGGTCTTGAGGCTGATTAACGATTTGAAGATGGCGGTAGAGGTTGGGTTAGTGGTGGGCACAATACCGCAGATAATGCCGATAGGTTCGGCGATAGTGATGGTACCGAAGGTATGATCTTCAGACAGCACACCACAGGTTTTTTCATCTTTGTAGGCGTTATAGATATATTCGGAAGCGAAGTGGTTTTTAATCACTTTATCTTCGACGATACCCATACCGGATTCGGCGACGGCTAATTTAGCCAGGGGGATTCGAGCGTCGGCAGCGGCCAGGGCGGCAGCACGGAAGATTTTATCGACTTGCTCTTGAGTAAAGTTGGCATATTCACGCTGGGCTTTCTTTACGCGCTCGACGAGGGCGTTCAGTTCCGCGACATTAGTTACAGCCATAATGCTCTCCTGATAATGTTAAACTCTTTTAGTAAATGAGCGGCGCGAGTCGACAGTATAGTCAGCAGCAGCAGAATGCGTGTTTAAGACGAAACGCAGCCGTAAAAAATAGCTGGAGCGATGCGCTGATTTACTAAAAGAGCCTTACCTGAATAAGCCGTTTTAGTCGAAAAACCTGCTCTTCAGATGTGTCCAAGATTACCCACTTCTGAGTAGGTTTTTCGTGATCTAAATCACAAGTATCTCAGGCTGACACCATTCAGCTAGCGCTATCCAGGTGACTGATAAATCTTTAAAAATTCAGTCACAGCAACCTCGAAACAAAGTACCATAAATTCAACATTCAGATAACAGTTCACCCCCGTGTTAAAATGCGTGGCTGCTGCTGGCGCTAATGCCGGGAAATAGCGTAGCGGTGGGGATGTTTTTCCATTACATTACGCCTGCTTTTGCTTTGTTTATTTGCGGAGTTTTGCGTGGCTCAATCCTTTTTCGATATGCCGACCTATATTAAGTTCTTTATCGGGATGTTTGCTCTGGTCAACCCGGTAGGAATTATTCCCGTCTTTATCAGTATGACCAGCTATCAGAGTGCGGCGGCAAGAAATAAAACCAATCTTACTGCCAACCTCTCGGTGGCGATTATTCTCTGGACCTCGCTGTTTCTTGGCGACGGCATCCTGCAGGTCTTTGGCATCTCTATCGACTCATTCCGCATCGCTGGCGGCATCCTGGTGGTCACCATTGCGATGTCGATGATCAGCGGCAAGCTGGGTGAGGATAAGCAGAACAAGCAGGAAAAGTCAGAGAGCGCCATTCGTGAAAGCGTTGGGGTTGTGCCGCTGGCATTACCGCTGATGGCGGGGCCGGGGGCCATTAGCTCCACCATCGTCTGGGGAAGCCGCTACCATAACTGGGGCCATCTGCTGGGTTTCTCCCTTGCCATTGCGCTGTTCGCTTTCTGCTGCTGGCTGCTGTTCCGCATTGCTCCGTGGCTGGTGCGTATGCTGGGGCAGACGGGGATCAACGTTATAACCCGTATTATGGGGCTTTTACTGATGTCGCTGGGGATTGAATTTATCGTCACCGGGGTGAAAGCCATCTTCCCGGGTTTGTTAAGTTAATTCCGCTGTCACTTTCAAATGAAAAAGCAGAATCTCTTCTCTGCTTTTTTTCTCTCTTTGCCTCCTGCTTCCCCTGCCGCCTTGCGCTTTTTTAAGCAAAAGTTAATGCGAATCTTTCATAAGAAAATGCTTTGGAAAACCGTACATTAGCGGTTGACCTTGTAACAGGTTGTACAGAAAAGTGGCAATCGAAATGATATTTAGCTGCCGTTATGCAATCAGGCTTGCTGCGGGTTTAGTGAGATGATATTAGTAATTCATGCCTTCCCGCAGAGGAATGTGCTAAAAAATAATCAATTGTTAATTTTTTGTGAGTGATGAGGCGGGTCAGGAACAGCTCCCCCTTCCGATGCAGCGATACTATGTTAAGCCCATGATTATAAAGATTATGGTTAAGCTAACTCAAATCCCTGTCACGCATCGTTTTCCCCACAATCTCTCCATAAAAGAGAAATGGTTAACAAATTTGCAAATTGTATTGGCGGGTATCTGGCGCTTTTGATACTTTCCGGGCAAAACAATTCGCTGAAAAACGTTTCTTTTGTAGATGAGAATGATTACACCGCGTCATCATTCCCTGCGGAAATAGAAAATTAATGGCCGTCGAACACGCAATCGGCGGCCTACCCGAATCGACGTAATGAGGCTGTCTTAGAGAATGGCCCGTAAATAAAGTCGGTGATAGCGAAAAAGGAAAGCAGTATCCCGTACGGACGTTTAACGCTCCTGCGCTGTAAGGGACCCCTGAGGGGAAGAGGCCGGCTTCCGGGTCGGTAATTATAATGAGTGGAGTACCAACACAATGACAAATATCACTAAAAAAAGCCTGATTGCAGCGGGCATCTTAACTGCGCTAATTGCTGGTAATGTCGCGATGGCGGCAGATGTTCCGGCGGGTGTCCAATTGGCAGAGAAACAGGATCTGGTTCGCAACAACGGCTCTGAACCTCAATCTCTTGACCCTCACAAAATTGAAGGCGTCCCTGAGTCCAATATTAGCCGCGACCTGTTTGAAGGGCTGCTGATCAGTGATTTACAGGGGCACCCAACCGCGGGCGTTGCAGAATCCTGGGATAATAAAGACGCTAAAGTCTGGACTTTCCATCTGCGTAAAGACGCAAAATGGTCCAACGGTGACCCGGTTACCGCACAAGATTTCGTTTACAGCTGGCAGCGTCTGGCGGATCCGAAAACCGCTTCTCCGTACGCAAGCTACCTGCAATACGGCCACCTCGCGAATATCGACGATATTATCGCCGGCAAAAAACCGACCAGCGATCTGGGCGTTAAAGCTGTCGACGATCATACTCTGGAAGTCACGCTGAGCGAGCCGGTTCCTTATTTCTACAAGCTGCTGACTCACCCATCTATGTCTCCAGTGCCGAAAGCCACTATCGATAAATTCGGCGACAAATGGACTCAGCCTGCCAACATCGTGACTAACGGCGCATTCAAATTAAAAGATTGGGTAGTTAACGAACGTATCGTTCTGGTGCGTAACGCTAATTACTGGGATAACAAGAAAACCGTTATCAACCAGGTCACCTACCTGCCAATCTCTTCTGAAGTGACGGACGTCAACCGCTACCGCAGCGGCGAAATCGACATGACTTATAACAACCTGCCGATTGAGCTGTTCCAGAAGCTGAAAAAAGAGATCCCAACGGAAGTCCACGCCGATCCGTATCTGTGCACCTATTACTATGAAATCAACAACCAGAAAGCACCGTTTACCGACGTACGTGTACGTACCGCGCTGAAACTGGGCCTGGATCGTGACATCATCGTAAATAAAGTGAAAAACCAGGGTGACCTGCCGGCTTATGGCTACACCCCACCGTATACCGATGGCGCGAAACTGACCAAACCAGAGTGGTTCAGCTGGTCTCAGGACAAACGTAACGAAGAAGCGAAGAAACTGCTGGCTGAAGCGGGCTACACCAAAGACAAACCGCTGACCTTCAACCTGCTGTACAACACCTCCGATCTGCACAAGAAGCTGGCTATCGCCGTGGCTTCCATCTGGCAGAAAAACCTCGGTGTGAACGTTAAGCTGGAAAACCAGGAGTGGAAAACCTTCCTCGACACTCGTCACCAGGGCACCTTCGATATCGCGCGTGCTGGCTGGTGTGCGGACTATAACGAACCGACCTCCTTCCTGAACACCATGCTGTCCGACAGCTCGAACAACACCGCGCACTATAAGAGCCCGGCGTTCGATAAGATTATTGCCGATACTCTGAAAGCCAGCGATGAAGCCCAGCGCACCGCGCTGTACGACAAAGCTGAACAGCAGCTTGATAAAGACTCCGCTATCGTACCGGTTTACTACTACGTTAACGCCCGTCTGGTTAAGCCGTGGGTAGGTGGTTATACCGGTAAAGACCCGCTGGATAATGTCTACGTGAAAGATCTGTACATTATCAAACATTAATGGCAATTCGTGGGGCAGGGCTCACCGGCTGCGGCCGGTGAGCAAGCCTTGCCCCATCGTGTCTTATTTACATCGCACTGCAAAGGCACAGGCCAGAAGGTACGGGCAATGTTGAAATTTATTCTACGTCGTTGTCTGGAAGCAATTCCGACACTCTTTATTCTTATAACGATCTCCTTCTTTATGATGCGTCTCGCACCAGGTAGCCCTTTTACCGGTGAACGTACGCTGCCGCCGGAAGTAATGGCGAACATCGAAGCGAAGTATCACCTGAACGATCCCATCACTACTCAGTACTTCAGCTACTTAAAACAGCTGGCGCACGGGGATTTTGGACCTTCATTTAAATACAAAGATTATTCCGTGAATGACCTGGTGGCTTCGAGCTTCCCGGTTTCCGCTAAATTAGGCGCAGCTGCCTTCATCTTTGCCATCGTGCTTGGTGTTTCGGCGGGCGTCATTGCGGCACTGAATCAGAACACCAAATGGGATTACACGGTAATGGGCTTTGCCATGACGGGGGTGGTTATCCCCAGCTTCGTGGTGGCGCCGTTGCTGGTACTGATATTCGCCATTACCCTCAAGTGGCTGCCCGGCGGCGGCTGGAACGGTGGGGCGCCGAAGTACATGATTCTGCCGATGATCGCGCTGTCTCTGGCCTATATCGCCAGCATCGCGCGTATCACCCGCGGCTCAATGATTGAAGTTCTGCACTCTAACTTTATCCGCACCGCTCGCGCGAAAGGCCTGCCGATGCGTCGTATCGTGCTGCGCCACGCCCTGAAACCCGCTCTTCTGCCGGTCCTGTCCTACCTTGGGCCAGCATTTGTCGGGATTATCACTGGCTCAATGGTTATTGAAACGATTTATGGCTTGCCGGGCATCGGTCAGCTGTTTGTTAACGGTGCGCTGAACCGTGACTATTCACTGGTTCTCAGCCTGACCATTCTGGTCGGTGCGCTGACGATTCTGTTCAACGCGGTGGTTGACGTGCTGTATGCCGTTATCGACCCGAAAATCCGTTACTAAGCTGGAGTGGCCATAATGTTGACTAAGAAAAACAGCGAGGCGCTGGAAAACTTCAGTGAAAAACTGGAGGTTGAAGGCCGTAGCCTGTGGCAGGACGCGCGTCGCCGTTTTATCCATAACCGCGCGGCAATCACCAGTTTAGTGGTGCTGGCGCTGATTGCACTGTTCGTGGCGTTTGCTCCGGTACTGTCGCAGTTTACCTACTTTGATACCGACTGGGGCATGATGTCTGCCGCGCCAGATCTGGCCTCCGGACACTACTTCGGGACTGACTCGTCGGGGCGTGACCTGCTGGTGCGCGTCGCTATCGGCGGGCGAATCTCGCTGATGGTGGGCGTGGCTGCCGCGCTGGTGGCAGTGGTTGTGGGCACGCTATACGGCTGCCTGGCGGGCTATCTCGGCGGTAAAATTGACTCCGTGATGATGCGCCTGCTGGAGATCCTGAACTCCTTCCCGTTCATGTTCTTCGTGATCCTGCTGGTGACCTTCTTTGGGCAAAACATCCTGCTTATCTTCGTGGCTATCGGGATGGTCTCCTGGCTGGATATGGCGCGTATCGTGCGCGGTCAGACTCTGAGCCTGAAGCGCAAAGAGTTTATCGAAGCGGCGCACGTGGGCGGTGTCTCTACGATGAATATCGTGCTGCGCCATATCGTGCCAAACGTACTGGGCGTGGTGGTGGTTTACGCCTCGCTGCTGGTCCCAAGCATGATCCTGTTTGAATCTTTCCTGAGCTTCCTGGGTCTGGGTACTCAGGAGCCTCTGAGCAGCTGGGGCGCATTATTGAGTGATGGTGCGAATTCCATGGAGGTATCACCGTGGCTGCTGCTGTTCCCGGCAGGCTTCCTGGTGATTACGCTGTTCTGTTTTAACTTTATCGGCGATGGCCTGCGTGATGCCCTCGACCCGAAAGATCGTTAAGGAGTACCTCCATGAGTACTATTGAAACCTCTCCGGTGGCCGCTCCACTGAACAAATCTGAGATCCTGCTTGACGTCAAAGATCTGCGCGTGACCTTCGGCACGCCGGACGGTGACGTAACGGCGGTAAACGACCTCAACTTTAGCCTGCGTGCCGGTGAAACCCTCGGTATCGTTGGTGAGTCCGGCTCCGGTAAATCCCAGACGGCCTTCGCGCTGATGGGGCTGTTGGCGACTAACGGCCGCATTGGCGGTTCTGCGAAGTTCAACGGCAAAGAGATCCTGAACCTGCCGGAAGCCCAGCTTAACCGCCTGCGCGCCGAGCAAATCTCAATGATTTTCCAGGATCCAATGACCTCGCTGAACCCGTACATGCGCGTGGGCGATCAGCTGATGGAAGTCCTGATGCTGCACAAAAAGCTCGGCAAGGCGGAAGCCTTTGAAGAGTCCGTGCGCATGCTGGACGCGGTGAAAATGCCGGAAGCGCGTAAACGCATGCGCATGTTCCCTCACGAGTTCTCTGGCGGTATGCGTCAGCGCGTGATGATTGCCATGGCGCTGCTGTGCAGACCTAAGCTGCTGATTGCCGATGAACCTACCACGGCGCTGGACGTGACCGTCCAGGCGCAGATCATGACGCTGCTGAACGAGCTGAAACGCGAATTCAACACGGCGATCATTATGATCACCCACGACCTGGGCGTTGTGGCCGGCATCTGCGACAAAGTACTGGTGATGTATGCCGGGCGTACCATGGAGTATGGCAACGCGCGCGACGTGTTCTACAAACCGGTGCACCCTTATTCCATTGGCCTGCTTAACGCGGTGCCGCGTCTGGACGCGGAAGGTGAGTCTCTCCTGACTATCCCGGGTAACCCACCGAACCTGCTGCGTTTACCGCAGGGCTGTCCGTTCCAGCCTCGCTGTCAGTTTGCAATGGAAGCTTGTAATAGTGCTCCGCCACTGGAGCAGTTTGGTGATGGCCGCCTGCGTGCCTGCTTTAGACCGGTGGAGGAATTAGTATGAGCACCGTTGCAGAAGAGAGAAAAGTGCTGTTAGAGATTGCCGATCTGAAGGTCCACTTTGACATCAAAGACGGCAAGCAGTGGTTCTGGCAGCCTTCAAAAACCCTGAAAGCCGTCGACGGCGTTACGCTTCGCCTGTATGAAGGGGAAACCCTGGGCGTGGTGGGCGAGTCCGGCTGCGGCAAATCAACGTTCGCCCGCGCCATCATTGGCCTGGTGAAAGCGACGGACGGCCGCGTTGCCTGGCTGGGCAAAGATCTTCTGGGCATGAAGCCGGAAGAGTGGCGCGACGTGCGCAGCGACATTCAGATGATTTTCCAGGATCCGCTGGCTTCTCTGAACCCGCGTATGAACATCGGCGACATTATTGCCGAGCCGCTGCTGACCTATCATCCTAAAATGCCTAAGCAGGAAGTTCGCGACCGCGTGAAGGCGATGATGATGAAAGTCGGCCTGCTGCCAAACCTGGTGAACCGCTATCCGCATGAGTTTTCCGGCGGCCAGTGCCAGCGTATCGGCATCGCCCGCGCGCTGATCCTCGAGCCTAAACTGATCATCTGCGATGAGCCCGTTTCCGCGCTGGATGTATCGATTCAGGCGCAGGTCGTTAACCTGCTGCAAAAACTGCAGCGGGAGATGGGGCTTTCGCTTATCTTTATCGCTCACGACCTTGCCGTCGTTAAGCACATCTCCGATCGCGTTCTGGTGATGTATCTGGGGCATGCCGTCGAACTTGGCACCTATGACGAGGTTTACCACAATCCTTTGCATCCCTACACCAAAGCGCTGATGTCGGCGGTGCCGATTCCTGACCCGGATCTGGAAAAGAATAAAACGATTCAGCTGCTGGAAGGGGAGCTTCCCTCGCCAATCAACCCGCCTTCAGGCTGCGTCTTCCGCACACGCTGCCCGATCGCCGGACCGGAATGCGCGAAAACTCGTCCTCTGCTAGAGGGAAGTTTCCGTCATGCGGTTTCCTGTCTGAAGGTTGACCCGCTATAATCTCGCCATGGGCCAGCACCGAGCTGGCCCTTTCTTTTGTGCGAGGATCACTGTGTCAGGGAATATCTCTTCACCTCGGGCGCTGCTTTACCGCTTTCTGTTTGACCAAAATACCCGTTCCGGACGTCGATTCGAGGCTTTTTGTGGCCTGCTGGCGCTGCTTAGCGTTGCCGTTGTTTTTACCGAATCGAGCGTAGGGAGCGATCCGAGGTTAACGTTCGGTGAATGGCAGCTTTTCATCTGGCTGGAAATCATCTTTACGCTGCTGTTTACCTGCGAATACGTACTGCGCGTGTTGACGTGGCCTAAACCTATCGGCTACGTGTTTAGCTTCTGGGGCATCATCGACCTGGCAACCATGTTGCCGCTGTATGTGCTGTGGCTGTGGCCAGAATTTGCTATTCACTACTATTTTGCCTGGCGAGCGATGCGGGCCATTCGCGTGCTGCGCATTCTGAAGCTTCTGCGCTATATGCCTGCGCTAAAAAGCCTGTGGCGCAGTCTGATCAACGCCAGCAATCAGCTGATCCTCTTCTACTCGTTTATTGCCATCGTGATGGTGGCGGCGGGCGCGCTGATGTATGGCATAGAGGGGAAGGCCAACGGCTTTACCAGCCTGGGCGTAGCGGTCTACTGGGCGGTTGTGACCGTGACCACCGTTGGCTACGGCGATATTGTGCCGCACACCGCGCTGGGCCGATTCGTTGCGTCGCTGCTGATCTTGATTGGCTATTCGGTAATTGCTATCCCGACAGGGATTTTAACGTCTCAAATGTCTCAGGATATGCAAAGACGGGGAGCGGTGAGGGAGTGTACCCGCTGTCATCAGCAGGATCATGCGGCGAATGCGCACTACTGTAAAACCTGCGGCGAGCATTTACCGCCGAATGAGAAGTAACAGAGCGGCCCGCGGGCCGCTCTGAGGTCACTCACGCCACAGAATGTGGCAAAGCTTGTGGTCTTTCTCACGGCAAAGCAGGACGCGAGCAAAGATATCGTTGAGCTCGCCGCCGTCGGTCTCGGCGAGCCCGATGACGACTTCTGCGAAGAAGTCAGGGTTCAGATCGAAATCAACGTGTTCCTGCCAGTCTTCAGCCGGGTCGAAAAGCTCTGCGCCGCCACGCTCCTCGAACTGCAGATTAAAAAGAATAATATCTGCAGGGTCGAGGTTATCGCCCGCCAGTTCGAGAAAAATGTCGTACGCCTGCTCTAAAGTCTCGTCTTCGGTCAGGCGGTTGTTCAGATCCATTTCCATGTCTTCATCCACTTATCGTGTGCTGATGCGCCACGTTTTACAGCAACGGACTAAAGAAGTAAAACAGTCGCTCAGCCATACGCTGCCAGAGCGGGCGTTTTAGCCACAATTGCGCATCTAACAGCCGCGAACGTGAAATATAATCATCCTGTACCGCCGCTAAATCACCGGCAAAACCTTCATCGTCGATCACCAGCGTGATCTCAAAGTTGAGCCACAGGCTACGCATATCCAGGTTTACGGTGCCTACCAGGCTTAGCTGCCCGTCAACCAGCACGCTCTTCGTATGCAGCAGTCCCCCTTCAAACTGATAGATCTTCACGCCGGCGGCCAGCAGTTCGGTAAAGAAGGCGCGGCTTGCCCAGCCGACCAGCAGGGAATCATTTTTGCGCGGGACGATGATGCTCACGTCTACGCCGCGCTGGGCAGCGGTACAAATCGCGTGAAGAAGGTCGTCGCTTGGCACAAAGTAGGGGGTGGTCATGATCAGGTATTCCCGCGCCGCGTAGACGGACGTCAGTAAAGCCTGATGAATCAGATCCTCCGGGAATCCTGGGCCTGAAGCAATGGTATGGATGGTGTGGCCGCTGGCTTCTTCAAACGGCATGATGTTTTCATCCGGCGGCGGCGGGAGGATGCGTTTGCCGGTTTCTATCTCCCAGTCGCAGGAATAAACGATGCCCATTGCGGTGGCGACGGGGCCTTCCATACGCGCCATTAAATCGACCCACTGACCTACATTGGCATCCTGTTTGAAGAAGCGAGGATCGACCATATTCATGCTGCCGGTATAGGCGATATAGTTGTCGATCATCACCATCTTACGGTGCTGACGTAAATCCATACGGCGCAGGAAAACACGCATCAGGTTAACTTTCAGCGCCTCGACCACTTCAATGCCGGCGTTGCGCATCATATTGGCCCACGGGCTGCGGAAGAAAGCCACGCTGCCGGCGGAGTCCAGCATCAGCCGGCAGTGAATGCCGCGACGTGCCGCGGCCATCAGCGATTCCGCAACCTGATCGGCCATTCCGCCTGGCTGCCAGATATAGAACACCATCTCAATGTTGTGACGCGCCAGCTGAATATCGCGGATCAGCGCCTGCATGGTATCGTCAGAGCTGGTCAAAAGCTGGAGCTGGTTGCCCTTAACGCCTGCAATACCCTGGCGACGCTCGCAGAGCTGGAACAGCGATCCGGCGACCTCGCTGGTTTCTGAGGCAAAGATATGTTTGCAGTGCTTCAGGTCCTTAAGCCATTTTGCCGTTGAAGGCCACATGGCGCGCGCGCGTTCTGCGCGTCGTTTACCGAGGTGCAGCTCCCCGACGGAGAGATAGGCAATAATCCCGACCAGCGGCAGAATATAGATGATCAGCAGCCAGGCCATCGCCGAAGGGACAGCGCGGCGTTTCATCAATATACGCAACGTAACGCCGGCGATGAGCAGCCAGTAGCCGAGAATAACCAGCCAGCTCACCACGGTATAGAAGGTTGTCATGCCTTAAAAATCCTTTTGAAACCGAAGAGTTGAGAGTGTACGCAGAACTTCCAGCGCTTAATACTAAAAGTATACGCAAAACGGATGGTTTGCCCGCCAGAAGGTTCTATAATGGCGTGTCTTTTTTGGATAATTGAGTCGCGGAAATGAGACGTAGCAGAACGGAAGTCGGGCGTTGGCGGATGCAGCGCCAAACGCAAAAACGCAGGGCGCGTTGGCTGGAAGGCCAGTCCCGGCGCAATATGCGTATTCATGCCATTCGTAAGTGTCTGGTTAACCAGCAGCGCAACTCGCTGTTATTTGCCATCCACGATCGCTGGGCATAAGAACAGGGCACCGCGTGCGGTGCCCCTCAAATTTTGCCTCTTATCAACACTCTTCCTGATGGCCGGTATTCATTGCCGGGGCAGGAGTGGCGTCGGATCACTCAGCGCAATCAGAACACTTTTTTGAACGGCTTGACGGCAACCTGGCTGTAAACGCCAGCGGCGACATACGGATCTGCCTCTGCCCAGGCTTTCGCCTCTTCCAGCGACGCAAACTCAGCAATCACCGTAGAGCCGGTAAAACCTGCCGCGCCGGGCTCGTTGCTGTCGACAGCCGGCAGCGGGCCCGCGGTCAGCAGTCGGCCTTCATCACGTAAAATCTGGAGGCGAGCAAGGTGTGCAGGGCGGACGGACAAACGTTTTTCCAGCGAGTCGGCAATATCTTCGGCATAAATGACGTACAACACGAGCGCACTTCCTTCTTGATGTTGGATTGTGAACCAAGTTAAGTGAATGCCGTCCAGACTGCAATTGAAAGATAAACAGGATGTTAAATCCATGAGCTGATGGCGGAAAAATGACTCACTGCGCAGGAAAATGTGCGCCATTGCACGATGCGTTATTGAATATGATTGCTATTTGCATTTAAAATTGTCGTCTCTTAAAGATACTGAAGCCATTATGACGTCAATGACCCTGGATTTACCTCGCCGCTTTCCGTGGCCGACTCTTCTCTCTGTCGGGCTTCATGGTGCCGTTGTGGCCGGGTTGCTCTACACCTCGGTACATCAGGTTATTGAGACCCCAGCGCCATCGCAGCCGATCAGCGTCACCATGGTTGCCCCAGCAGACCTTGAACCTCCGCAGCCAGCGGTAGTTCAGCCGCCGCCGCCACAGCCGGTGGCCGAGCCAGAGCCTGAACCAGAACCGATCCCTGAGCCACCGAAAGAAGCGCCGGTGGTGATCCACAAACCGCAGCCTAAGCCAAAACCGAAACCTAAGCCGGTGAAGAAAGTCGAGCAGCCGAAGCGTGAGGTCAAACCGGTGGAGCCTCGCGAGGCGAACCCTTTTGAAAATAATGCCCCGGCTCAGCCATCGCCTGCTCCGGCAGCCAAACCGGCACCGGCCGCGCCTGCACCATCAGCCAATACCGGGCCACGTGCTCTTAGCCGTGACAGACCACAGTATCCGACGCGCGCCTTTGCGCTACGTATGGACGGCAGCGTTCGCGTGAAGTTTGACGTCGATGCCGATGGCCGCGTAAATAACGTGGAGATCCTCTCCGCTCAGCCGGCGAATATGTTTGAACGTGAGGTTAAACAGGCGCTGAAGAAATGGCGTTACGAAAGCGGCAAGCCAGGAGAGGGCCTCATCGTCAACTTCAAGTTCCGTATCAGCGGCGGCGCAAGCATAGAGTAAACCCATATCATCCCCGCACCATGAGGTCGCACATGAAGATGTGCGGCCTTTTTTGTTATTTACTGCAGGATATTTAAGACCCTGTCAGGTGATTATTGAAATAGTGATGGTTTATTTAAAATTCCATGTAATTCAGATTGTTAGTAATTATTGATTAACTTATCCTAAATTTTATAAATAGACTTATCGCAAATTAACTACCAATAATAATAGGTTGCGCATTCAGGACTTTTCTTATTTTAAGGTGGGCTGGCATACTTACAAAAACTGACAATGAATTCACTTTGACTTTATGCGCTCTCTCCATAAAGCCGCCTTTTTGTGCGCGCTACTCTATCACCCTGCGGGCTATGCAGCTCCACTTACGCCTGCCGACAGGGATGCGGTGCAGCAGCAACAGCAGGACTTGTTGTTACAGAACCAGCAGCAGAGGGAGGAGATCCAGCGGAGTCTGCAGCCACGCCCTTTAGCGCAGCCATCGAGTTCTGAGCAAGGTCCCTGCTTCACTATCCGCCAGATCGACATCGATAATACAACGCTGCTTTCTGAGCGTAGCCAGAGCAGGTTAATCTCTCCTTATATCAATCAATGTCTCGGTATGGAGAAGATCAATAAGCTGACCCGCGATATTTCTGACTGGTATATCAGCCGCGGGTATATCACCAGCCGCGCTTTTCTGACTGAACAGGATCTCTCCGCAGGCACGCTGCACATTGCCGTGCTTGAAGGAACATTGCAGGCTATCCGTATCGAGGGTACGTCATCGCGTCAGCTTAAAATGGCGTTTCCGGGGCTGGAAGGAAAAATACTCAACCTGCGCGATATTGAGCAGGGAATGGAACAAATTAACCGGCTACGGACCACGCCGGTGCAAATTGAAATATTGCCGGGAGAGAACGCGGGGCAGTCGATTGTTAATCTCACCGCAACGCCAGAGTTTCCGCTTTCCGCCGCGCTGGGGTTTGATAACAGCGGGCAAAAAAGCACCGGTACCGGGCAGCTTACCGGCTCGTTGACCGCCAATAACCCGCTAGGGCTGGCGGATAAATGGTTTATTAGCGGCGGGCGCAGCAGCGATTTTGCCAAAGACCACGATGCACAAAGTTTTCAGGCCGGAGTCAGCGTGCCATGGGGCTACAGCCTGGTCGATTACAGCTACAGCTGGAGCGACTATCTCACCACCCTGGATAACAAAGGCTATCTGTGGCATTCCACGGGACGAGCCGAAACGCATCGTCTGAATCTTTCCCACGTACTCTATCGAAACGGCGACCTGAAAACCGCCGCCTCTTTGGGCCTGACTCATCGAATCAGCCGTAACTATCTCAATGATGCGCCTCTGCTTAGCAGCAGCCGCAAGCTCACCAGCCTGCAGTTTGGCCTCAACCATACGCAGAAAATTGCCGGCGGCGTGGCGACCCTGAACCCCTCTTTTAGCCGCGGCGTGCCGTGGTTTGGCGCTGAAAACGATAACGGCAAGCGCGGCGATGTGCCAAAAGCCGGGTTCAGAAAATGGAGCGTCAGCGCCAGCTTCCAGCGGCCCGTGACGCAAAAAATCTGGTGGTTAACGAGCGTTTATGGGCAGTGGTCACCGGACCGACTTTACGGCAGCGAGCGCTTAACGATCGGTGGAGAAAGCTCGGTGCGCGGCTTTAAAGAACAATATCTTTCCGGCGACAACGGCGGCTATCTTCGCAACGAGCTGAGCTATTCCCTGTTCAGTCTCCCTTATCTTGGGGAGGTCAGCCTTATCGCTGCGGTTGATGGCGGCTGGCTGCGTAATGACAACGACGATCGGCAGGCCTCCGGGACGCTGTGGGGTGCCTCGAGCGGCATCAGCGTGGCCGGACGCTATTACTCCAGCCAGTTTACGGTTGGCACGCCACTTCACTATCCGGGCGATCTGGCCCCGGATCGCCTTGTGATTTATTACCGCCTGGGTCTGGCAATTTAAGGTAGAGAGATGGAAAAGCACCCCGTTGGATTAGCGAAGCGTCTGTTAAGTTACCTCGTCATATTCCTGCTTGCCGGGCAGCCGGTGTTTCCTGCTGTGGCTGCGACCATTAACCCGGTTACGCCGGGCGCGCAGATGGATCAGGCAGGAAACGGCGTGCCGGTGCTTAACATTGCTACCCCAAACCAGGCGGGGATCTCCCACAACCAGTTCCAGGACTATAACGTCGGGAAAGAGGGACTGATTCTTAACAACGCCACCGGGTCACTGACTCAAACCCAACTTGGCGGGCTTATCCAGAACAACCCGAACCTTAAAGTCGGCAAGGAAGCGAGCGGCATCATCAATGAGGTCATCGGCGGCAACCGTTCTCAGCTTCAGGGGTATACCGAAGTGGCGGGAAAGGCGGCCAACGTCATGGTGGCAAACCCTTACGGTATCACCTGTAACGGCTGCGGATTTATCAATACCCCGAATGCGACACTCACCACGGGTAAACCTCAGTTTGATGCGGCAGGCAACCTGCTGGCGCTGGACGTCAGCAAGGGCAGTATCACGGTAGAAGGTCAGGGGCTGGACGCCAGCAAAAGCGATGCGCTGTCGATCATTGCCCGGGCGACGGAAGTTAATGCCGGTATTCATGCCAAGGATCTTAAGGTGACCGTGGGTGCCAACCGCGTTTCATCTACTGGCGCAGCCACACCGATAGCCGGAGAAGGCTCTGCGCCTGTGGTCGCCGTTGATACCGGCGCGCTGGGCGGCATGTACGCTAATCGTATCCACCTTATATCCAGCGACAAAGGCGTCGGCGTCAACCTCGGCAACCTTAATGCACGCCAGGGGGATATCACGCTGGATACCAACGGCAAGCTGGTGGTGAATAACAGCCTTGCGAGCGGCAATCTCACGGCTCAGGCAGATAACATTGTCCTTAGCGGCGAGCATAAAATCGGGGGGGCAACACAGGTCACCAGCGGCTCTGATATCACCGTAGCCAACGGCAAACTAGCCAGCGATCGGGAAATATCTTTGAGCGGCAGCGGAAAACTGGCGCTGAATAACAGCCAACTCACCGCAGGCAATGACATCGCTCTGAATGCCGGGGCAGCAAGTGTGGATGCTGCCAGCGAAGCCAATGCGGGCGGTGCGATTCGGGCCCGCGCGGCGGCAAGCATGGAAAATACCGGTAAGCTAACGGCAGGAGGTGACATTGCACTCTCCGCAGGCCAGCTAGCCAACAGCGGCCAAATCGCGGCTAATAATTCATTCAGCGCCAAAGCAGACAGCTTCAATAACAGCGGCAACGTGCAGGCGCAGCGCAATATCCAGCTCGATCTTGGCTCGTTCACGCACAGCGGCCAGATGCTCGCCGGGGCAGGACTCACGGCCACGACCGGGGATGCATGGATAGACGGCATGTTGAGCAGCGGCACTGACCAGGCGTGGACCAGCCGCAATGCCTTTACTATTGGCCGAAATGGTCAACTGCTGAGCAGCGGCAATCTGGCTCTTCAGGCTGAGGGTTTCAGCCATGCCGGGATGCTGAGCGGCAAGCAGGACGTGACGTTAAGCAGCAAGCAGTTTTACGGCCAGCAGGGAAGCTTGCTGGCAAGCGGGGGCAACCTTGCGTTACTGACTCAGCAGCTACAAAACGTCGGGCAAATCACCTCGCAAAAAGATCTGACGTTCAGGGGCGAGCGATTTGAAACCCTTGCTGGCGGGCAATTGCAATCTGAAGGCAATATGCTGCTGCAGGCCAGTAATAGCGTCACGCTGCGCGGCACGCAGGCAGCCAAAGGGGCGCTGACGGTTAATACTGGCTCGCTGACGCACAGCGGAAGCACCAAAGGTAATACCGTGACGCTTGGCGCCAGTCAGCTCGACACTGGCGGAAATATTCAGGCCGATGGCGCAATGTTGCTCACTGCAGACAATATTGTGCAACAGGCCGGTGGCGCCCTGCTGGCGCAGAAAAACTTACAGCTTAATGCCCTGAACTTTACCAACCGGGGTTCACTGGACAGCAATGCACTGACGCTGGCCATCGTCGGGAATATCGACAACCAGACAAGTGGGAAAATCACCGCCCGCAATGGCCTGAACAGTACCTCCGATAGCTTTAACAACGCCGGGCAGGTCGCGGCTTCCACGGTTAACGTAGCTGCGCAGACCACCCTGACCAACAGCGGCAGCCTGCAGGCCGAGCAAAACCTGAACGCGACGGCGGCACAGCTAAAAAACACCGGGCAGCTTGAGGCCGCTTCCCTCGCGCTACACAGCACTAAGCTAGACAACGGGGGCCTGATTCAGGGCGGCCAAAACCTGACCTTAAACGCAGCGGCCCTGACTAACCAAAGCGGCGGAAAAGTCATCAGCGGCAGCGGTCTGGCGCTCAGCATCCCGCAGCTCACCAATGCCGGACTGATTTCTGTCCAGCAGGGGCTGGCTATTGAGAGCCTGATGCTGGCTAACAGCGGCAATATTGAATCTCAGAACATGACGCTGAAAGCCGGACAGCAGCTGGACAACCAGGCCGGCGGCGCACTGCTGGCGAAAGATGCGCTCACGCTTTCTGCTGCCAGTTTCAATAACGCCGGGAGCCTGCAGGGAAAAAACCTCGCGGTCAACTTGGGACAATGGAATAACAGCGGCCTGACTACCGGGAGCGAGAGCGTAACGGCCAGCGTCAGTGGAGAGCTTAAGAACGGCCCGCAAGGGAAAATCATCGTCGGTCAGGCGGGCGCTCAGGGAGCCATAGCAGGCGGCCTGCTTGATCTCAATGCCGGTAGCGTGACCAACGAAGGCTGGCTGCAAAGCGGCGGTAGGGTGAATGTTACCGTTCAGGCACTGGTGAACGCGGGGGTGATTTCCGCTAACCAGGCCGCGACCCTCGAAGGGCTGACGCTCGATAACCGGGGCCGGATTGAAGCGCAGGATCTTCAGCTCAAACTGCGTGACAAAGTCACTAACTTTGCCGGCGCCGTGCTGGTGGCAAAACGCAACCTGCAGCTTTCTGCCCCTGAGTTAGATAACGCGGGCCAGTTAATTGCTGACAGTACCGTTCTGGACGCACAAAACGTCGCTAACACAGGCTTGCTGCAAGGGGATTCCGCGCTCAAAGCCACAGGCGACACTTTCAATAACGCCGTGGGTGGCACCGTACTGGCTGAAAGGCAGCTGACACTTGCCGCTCGACAGATGACCAATGCGGGAGAGATTCAGGCCGACACCGCGACGCTAAATGCCAGCCAGATGGCTAACAGCGGCAAGCTGCTTGGTTTATCCATCCTCAACCTGACCGCGACAGACAGCCTCGACAATAGCGGTCAAATACAGGGGAAAAATAAGCTCACGCTGACCAGCGATATACTGACCAATCAGGGCACGCTGACGGCGGCTGACCTCAGCCTCGAAAGCCAGCGTAGCGTCAACAGCGGCCTGTTACAGGGCGAAAAAGCGCTGCGCCTGAACGCCGCGGAACTGACTAACCTTGAGCAGGGAAAAATCATCAGCGGCAGCGGTCTGACGTTGTCCATTCCGATGCTTATCAACGCCGGGCTGATTTCGGTGGAGCAAGGGCTGGCGATCGGCGTTTCGACTCTCGATAACAGCGGCCACATCGAAGCCAGTGACCTGGGGGTGACGGCCAGCGAACGGGCAAACAACCAGGCGACAGGCGTTCTGCTGGCCGATAACGCCTTACGGCTTTCTACGCCTGTCTTTGATAATCAGGGGCAAACCGTGAGCCGTCTTACGGCGCTGGATGCCGCCCGGATGACGAACGGCGGTATCGTCCACGGTTCTGAGTCGCTGTCGCTCAGCGGCACAACGGTGAGCAATGCCCGTGGGGCCGAAATGAGCGCTCAGGTCGGGGAACTGCACGTTGAACAGCTGGTGAATGCCGGGCTGATATCGGTCAGGCAGGGAATGGCCATTGATGCTCTGACGCTGCAAAACAGCGGCAATCTTGAAGCTGCTGACCTTAGCCTCCGGCTTGCCGGGGAACTGGATAACCAGTCGGGCGGGGTGCTCCTTGCCGACAATACCCTCTCGGTGATTACACCAAAGGGCAGCAACGCCGGGAAACTTATTGCCAACAGCACCAGCCTGGCGGTGGACGACCTGACCAACAATGGATTGCTCCAGGGTAACCAGGCTATTAACTATCAGGGCAATACGCTGGCGAACGGCGCCGCTGGCCAGCTATTAAGTGACGGAAATATCGCCGTTAATGCTGCTCGACTGGACAGTGCCGGGCGGTTGCAGGGCCGAAACATCACGCTCAACGGCGGGCAAAACGGCGGGGAAAATACCGGGCAGATCCTTGGCCGCGATGCGCTGAATATTTTGTTCGGCGGGGCGTTTAACAACGGCGGCAGGCTGATTAGCCAGAATCAGCTCGGCCTGACGACAGGGCCGCTGAGCAATACCGGTATTATCGCTGCTTCTCAGCTTAATATTGATGCCGGGTCATCACAGGCTAGCAACTTCGGCCTGATTCAGGCTGACGGCAAACTGCAGTTGACCGCTGCCTCCCTGCAAAACGATAAGGGTGCAACGGTTGCCGGTGGGGATGACGTCTCGCTGACGCTGCCGGTATTAAACAATGCAGGCAATATTTCAACCGCTAAACACCTGCAGCTCGATGGGGGAAGCGTAGATAACCTCGGGGCCATCGACGCACAAAATCTGGATTTCAGCTTGGGTGGGCAGTTAAGCAACCAGGCAGGGGCTTCGCTGGTGGCGGACAACCGGCTGGCGCTGACGTCCAACGGCTGGGCAAACGCCGGGCAAATTATAAGTGACACTGTCACGCTATCCGCACTGAAGGGACAAAATGACGGCCTGCTACAGGGAGACCGAGGCCTGACGCTGAACACCGCACAGTTGGGCAATGGCGAGGCAGGAAAAGCGCTGACCGGCGGTGGGCTTGATATTCGCGGCGACAAGGTGAGCAATAAGGGGGCTCTCCAGGGACAACTAGTCACTCTTCAGGGCGCGGAGCTCAGCAATACGGGATCGCTGTCCGGCAAAGACAGGGTGTCGCTAAATGTCGGCAAATCTGTCGCTAACGACGGCCAACTCCTTAGCCAGGGGGAACTCCAGCTTGCCACCGGCCAGCTTGATAATAATGGCGTGCTGGCCGCGACCAGGGTCGGTGTTCAGACCGATACGCTTAACAACCGGGGGACGCTGCAGAGCAACACTGGGCTGGATCTTCACAGTACCGCCGTGACAAACAGCGGCACGCTGCTGGCGAAACAGATGCTGAATATTCTCGGCACCAGCCTGGATAACAGCGGCATCGTACAGGGGAACGCACTCTCCATTGCCTCCCAAAGCGCCCTCACCAACCAGACGACGGGAAAACTGCTGGCGACCGGCACCTTTGATTTTAACGGTGAGTCATTCGCTAACGGCGGCACGGTAGCGGCAGATAACGCCCGTCTGGCGGTGAACATCTTCAATAACGGCGGATTGGTGCAGGGCAATACCGGCCTGTCGATGTCCGGCGCAGGAGAAAAGCACCCTCAGTTCCTGCTGCTGAGGAGTTTTGCCGCAGCTCAGCCACCGGCCGTGCGTGTCCTGAATAACCTGAGCGGTGGCAAGCTGTTAAGCGGCGGAAACCTTGCGCTGGCTGCCGACAATGTCGATAACGCGGGGGCAATACAAGGGCAGGCGCTGACGCTGGCGTCGAACAGCTGGAATAACGACGGCTCGCTAACCGGCCTGCAGGCGCTGGACCTGAACGCCAGTACGCTGATCAACCACGGGCAACTGGCGGCGGATACCCTCGGCCTGAAAGCCGGTAACATCGGCAACAGCGGTTTGCTGCAGGGCACCTCAGCGTTCACGCTGGAGACCGGCAAGCTCGAAAACCTCACCGGCGGGCAGATCCTTTCCGGCAGTTCGCTGACGCTGCACCTGCCTGAGTTTACCAATGCCGGAACCGTTCAGGCCCGCGATAATCTGCTGCTGACGGCAGATGCCCTGGATAACCAGGGGCGTTTATCCGGCAGGGACGTAACGCTAAACATAGCCAGACAGCTGAATAACCAAAGCAACGGCAGGCTGCTGGCCGCCGGTGAGCTGAAGAGCCAGAGCGGAACCCTGAGCAACACCGGCGTTGTCGCGGCAGATAAACTCGATCTCAGCAGCAGTCAGGTGGATAACCAGGGGGTGATTCAGGGAGAGAATGCTCTGGCGTTGAATACTCCTCAGCTTAACAACCTGGCGGGCGGGCAGCTGGTCAGCGGCAGTGCTGTTAGCCTGACTATTCCGCAGATGGTCAACCTGGGCCTGATCTCGGTTAAAGATGCCCTGGTGCTTTCAGGGGCAAGCCTGGACAACCAGGGTACGCTGCAGGGCGGAAGCGTAGCGCTGAACTTTGCGGACAGTATTCTCAACCGCAGCGCGGCAAAAATTCTGGCAGAGAAGGATCTTTCTCTGCAAACGGCAGACATTAATAACCAGGGCAGCCTCGCGGGCGATACCGTAGGGATCACCGCCCGCACCTTGAATAACGCCGGGCTGCTGCAGGGCAATACGGCGCTGAGACTGGACTCGGTCACGCCCTCAGCCCTTACGCTGACTAATCAGAAAGAAGGGCAAATCCTTACTGGCGGAGCGCTAACGCTTTCGCTGCCTAAGCTCCTGAATCAGGGCGTAATATTCTCCCGCCAGGGGCTGAACGTCAGTGCCGGCGCTCTGGATAACCAGGGCACGCTGCAGGGGCAGGATCTGACGCTGAATGCGGCTAACTCTCTTAATAATGAGAAAGACGCACGCCTGATTGCTCAGCGGGGATTAACGTTAAGCGCAGGGCAGATGGACAACGCCGGACAGCTGGCGGCCAGCAATGCCTCCCTCGCCGTATCTATTCTGAATAACTCGGGTGCGGTACAGGGGGACAATGGCCTGACCGTTGACGCCTCAACGATGAACAACCAGTCCGGCGGCAAAATGCTCTCGGGCGGGCAGCTGGCGCTGAATGGCCAACAAATTAGTAATGCCGGCGTTATGCAGGGGCAGACCCTGGGCGTGAAGGCGGCCAGCTGGAAAAATAGCGGTAGCGCGCTCGGCCTCAACGGGCTGACGGCTCAGGTTGATAACCAACTGACCAACGACGGACGTTTACTCAGCCAGGGCGTGAGCCAGATAACGGCCGGAGCGCTAAACAACACCGGCGCGGTGCTGAGCGAGGGAGATTTAACGCTTAGCGGCGGCGCTCTGCTAAACAGCGGCAATATTCAGGGTAACAACCTCACGGCTAACAACGGGGCGATCGATAACGCGGGATCGGTGATTGGCCTGAAATCGCTGACCCTGCAACCTCAGCAGGATATCAACAACCGGCCGGGTGGCTCGATGCAAACTCAGGGCGCGATGCTGGTGACGGGACGAAACGTCACCAACGGTGGCCTGTGGCAGGCACAGTATCTGAAGCTGAACGCTCAGCAACTGCAAAATAACGGCACGCTGCAAAGTACCGGCAACCTCGATCTGGCGCTGGCGTCCGGCCTGACGAATACCGGCGCCATAACGGCCAATAACGTGGCGACCCTCACTGCGCCGGGGATGACAAACCAGGGGCAGATCCTGGCCAAAAATCTCGTTCTCAGCGGCAACGTCCTCAATAACGGCGGCAATATCAGCGGCGTCGACGGACTGGGTATCTCGCTGGGCGGTAACCTGGATGTGCAAAGCGGCGCCAGACTGCTGACCAATGGCTTGCTGTCGGTGGGGGCCAATATCATCACCAACCTGGGCCATGCCCAGGGCAATGCGGTGACGCTTAACGCCGCCGCACTGAATAACCAGGGGCGCATAGAAGCGAATTCTGCCCTCACTGGCGCGCTAAGTGGCAACCTGGATAACGGGCAAAATGCGGTCCTGCTAAGCCAGGGAAGCCTGGATCTGGGGGCACAACAGCTAACCAATACCGGCACCGTGCAGGGTAACGGCAATACCCGGATCGATCTGCGCGATCGAGGCAGCAACCAGGGCCAGATCCTGAGCGGCGGCGCGCTGACGCTCAATACGCCAGGGTTTACCAACGGCGGCTGGGTTCAGGGCTTTGCGCTGGCGCTTAACGCGGGCTCGCTGAACAACAGCGGAACGGTACTCGCGCAGCAGCAAGGAACTCTCGGCGGCAGCTATATCCTGAATAATGGCATGCTGCAGGGGGCCAATCTAACCGTAAACCCAGGGCAGTTGGATAACAATGGCACCGTCTATGCCACCCAGAATCTGGCTATTACGGGTAATCAGGTTAACAGCTCTGCCGCGGCGCGGCTGCTTAGCCAGGGGAATATGGGAATTAACGCCGGGAATACCAGCCTGCAGGGGCAGGTGGCGGCGCTGGGTAACCTGTCGCTTAGCAGCCAGGGCAGCTACAACCAGCTGACCACGCTGGCGGCGGGCAATACGCTGGCGGTCAGCAGTCAGGGCGATATTAACGTCAATGGCCTGATGCAGGGCCAGGGCGTGCAGCTCTCTGCCGCCGGGACGTTGAATAACAACGGTCAGGTTCGAGCAGGCTATGGTGAAAGCCAGCTGACCGCAGGGCAGTTGAACCTCAATGGCGCAGGGAGCGTGCAGGCGGGCGGGACGCTGCGTCTGACCAGCCAGAACGGCATCAATAACGCGGGCTTCGTCGGTACTGCGGGCGATTTGATTGCCAGCGCGGGCGGCACGCTGCTCAACAGCGCGCTGCTGTATGCGGGCAATAATATGAGCCTGCTGGCCAACAGCATCCGCAACTATCGCGGCGATATCCTGGCGGGCAACAGCCTGTGGATGCAGCGCGATGTGGCGGGCAACGCCAACGCGGAAGTGGTGAACACCTCCGGAAGTATCGAGACACAGAATGGCGATATCTCTATTCGCACCGGGCATTTATTGAATACTCGCGATGGTCTCAATGTGCAGCAAACTACGATAAATAATTCGACTGTTGCAGGTATTGGGAATGCTTCAATCTTTGTTAAACCAGAGCAATTACCTGCTGGCGCAATGGGCTATTTTACCACTGATGACGTTGTGCAAGTGGGTTCATGCAATGGCCACGGGGCGTGTAATTACGTACATCACACATATTACCATTACGCTCCCTTCAAAGATTTTGCTACGCAAAAATTCGCTGTTTCACAGACAAATATTACTGTTGTTGCAAATGGTGGAAGCGGCAGGATTGCGGCTGCGGGCGGAATTAACGGCAGCATTGATAATCTCGAAAACCAGGCGAGCAATATTCTCGCTGGTAGAAATATTATATTCACCGGAACACAGTTAAATAACCAAAGCTGGCAGGCGGGAACAAACTACGACTATTTAGTTTACCAATACACCGATCCTGGTTCGCGTCAGCCTCGATTTGCGAATATTAAAGAGGCTCCACGTGGGGCTGAAATAAAGGATATAGGTGCCCAATTTAACCTCAATGGACATGATACTCAGTATACGCCGGGTGAAATTTATCGTTCGGTTATTCAGGCCGGCGGCGCAGTCGTCGCCAACTTTAGCAACAATATCAGCAATACGTCTGTGTCAGCGAATACGCCGGGCTATACGCCGGGACGTAGCGCGCCGGGGCTTAACTTAGCGACTGGGCCAGGCGTGAGTGCGGGCGCACAGGCTACGGGCCTGAACGCCGGTACCAGCACTAATGTGACCGCCCCACAGGCCACGATTACTTTACCAACAAACGGCAACAGTGTCGGCCAGGCCGAAAGCCTGAATGTCAGGGCAGACGGCAACCGCGGTCTGGCGTCCGTCGATCGCTCGCAGCAAAACATCGGTGACTTTGGCCAGGCCGGCGGCAAGCTGGCAGAGATCAATGCTCAGGGGCTAAGCCAGCAGCAGGGTGTCGGTAGTTCCGCAATCGATCTGGCCGCCAATACAGCGCCCCTTGTCGAGGCCAATAATAGCGGCGGCAAGCTCACCGCTATCTCTGATAATACCGTCGGACTGGCTAACCAGCATGCCGGTAATAAATCAGAGCTTGCCTCCCGGGATAAAAATGGCGAGATAGTCGCGGTGACGGCGAAAGTTATCGAGCTCTCCAGCGGCGGTAAAACTCCGCCGCCGCCAGGTTATGATTATCGTCCGATTGAACTGACGGATATTTCTGCGCTTACCTCAAAACTGACGGCCAGCGGTTCACCGATCAAGCTCAGCGATTACCCACTTCCGTCCAGTAATAATGGCTATTTTGTCGCGAATAAAGATCCGAAAAGCCCGTACCTGATCGTCACCAACCCGAAACTGGACGGCCTTGGGCAACTGGATAACAGCCTTTTTAACGATCTGTATAAACTGGCCGGGAGCGCGCCACCGAATGCCCCGCAGGAAACGCGTGCCACTTATACCGATACCAATAAATTCCTCGGCTCGGACTATTTCCTGGCTCGTCTGAATCTGCGCCCGGAGTATGACTACCGTTTCCTCGGCGATGCCGCCTTTGATACCCGCTATGTCAGCAATCAGATCCTGAACCAGACCGGCAGCCGCTACGTTAACGGCGTTGGTTCTGACCTCGAGCAGATGCAGTATCTGATCGACCATGCCGCGCAGGCCCGTGACAAGCTGGGGCTTAAGCTGGGCGTCAGCCTTTCCGCTGACCAGGTTGCCGCGCTGGACTCCAGCATCCTGTGGTGGGAAAACGCGGTGATTGACGGGCAAAATGTCCTCGTCCCTAAACTGTACATCTCTCCGAAGGACGTTGCGGTCAATAACGGCAGCGTGATTGCCGGAAACCAGGTGATTCTCAACGGCGGCAATATCACCAACGACGGCAGCACGCTGCAGGGCAAAACGCTGCTGAGCGCCAGCAGCCAGAACGCCATCAGCAATATTAACGGCGGCGAGATTAACTCGGGCGGTAGCCTGCAGCTCAGCGCGCTGGGTGATATCAATAATATTGGCTCCATTATCGCCGGGCAGAAAGTGAGCCTGGAGAGCGTGGGCGGCAGCATTATTAACCAGACGTTGACCAACCAGTGGGACACTGGAGGTAAGGCTAGCGGGCGTAACAACCCGGTTCTGGCATTCACAAATACGGAGATTGGTCCTCTCGCCTCCATCAACGCCACTGATAGCCTGAGCCTCAGCGCGGGTAAAGATATCCTCAATACCGGCGCTAACCTTAGCGCAGGCGGCGACATGCTGCTTAAGGCGCTGGATAACATTTCCCTTACGGGCAACCAGCTTGTGGAACGCGATCAGCGCGGTCGCAACATCAACGAATCCATCACCAACCAAGGAAGCAACGTAAACAGCGGCGGGAGTCTCAGCCTGCAGGCCGGGCGAGATCTGACCGTTACCGGCAGCAATCTCAATGCCGGGGGCAGCGCCGCGCTGTGGGCGGGGAACGATCTGACGCTGGATGTGGCGAAGAACAGTCGTCACAGCCAGACCGGCAACACGGACACCCTCGATACCAGCAATACCCGCACTGCCGTTAGCGCCGGGAAGGATCTCACCATGGTAGCCGGGCGAGACCTGAACAGCCTGGGTGCGGCACTGGCAGCAGAAGACCGCGTAGGACTGCAGGCCGGCCGGGACGTTAACTTAGAGTCGATTGAATCTACCCACAGCGACAAGTACACCGCGAAGAAAAAGGTCGATATCAACGAGTCCGTGCGCCAGCAAGGCACGGAGATCGCTAGCGGCGGGAACACCACTATCATTGCCGGGCGCGATGTTAACACCCAGGCTGCGCAGGTGACGGCTCACGGGGATATCGGGGTAGGTGCAGGGCGTGATATCAACCTCGAAACCGCCACCGACAGCGACTATCACTACGACGAAGAAACCAAAACCAAAAAAGGGTTCCTGAGCAGCAAAACGACCCACACCATCAACGAAACCAGCTCGACTCGCGAAGCCGGTACGCTGCTGAGCGGCGATAACGTAACGCTGAAAGCGGGCAACGATCTGCTGGTGAAAGGCTCGTCCGTAGTGGGCGATGGCAATGTGGCGCTGAACGCGGGTAATAACGTCGATATCGTGGCCGCGACGGACACGGACACCGCCTGGCACTTTAAGGAGACCAAAAAGAGCGGCCTGATGGGCACCGGCGGCATCGGCTTTACCATCGGCAGCAGCAAAAGCACCCAAGACCTGCGGGAGCAAGGCACCACCCAGAGCCAAAGCGTCAGCACCGTGGGGTCCACACGCGGAAACGTCAGCGTGAACGCCGGGGGAATGGCGCATATTGGCGGTGCAGATCTGGTCGCAGGTAAAGATCTGTCGGTCTCCGGTGATAGCGTACTTATCGAACCGGGGCACGATAAACGCACCCGCGATGAGAAATTTGAGCAGAAGAGCTCCGGCTTGACCGTGGCGCTGTCCGGGGCGGTGGGCGAGGCGATCAACAACGCGGTCGAGACTGCGCAAACGACGAAAAATGAAAGTGACGGCAGGCTGGCCGCGCTGCAGGCAACCAAAACGGCGCTGGCCGGCGGGCAGGCTTATCTGGGCGCTCAGCAGGCTGTGGCGGCAAAGGATCCTGATAACGGTATTCGGGTAAGCGTCTCCCTGACGACACAAAAATCGAAATCAGAGCAGCACGCCGAGTCTGACGTAGTGAAAGGCTCGAGCCTCACGGCCGGGAACAACCTGAACGTCACCGCGACCGGGAAAGGAAACAGCGCTGAAAGCGGCAATATCCTGATTGGGGGCAGTCAGCTCAAAGCTGGAGGAGACACTTCTCTGGCGGCGAGTAATGACATTGTGCTGAGCGGGGCGGCCAATACGCAGTTGACGACCGGCAAAAACAGCAGCAGCGGCGGCGGCATTGGCGTTGGTTTTGGCGTGAACAGCGGTTCAGCGGGGCTCAGCATCTTTGCCAACGTCAACGCCGCCAACGGTAAAGACAAAGGGAACGGCACCAGTTGGACGGAAACCACGCTCGACAGCGGCGGCACGGTGTTGCTCGCCAGCGGTCGGGACGCCATCCTGAACGGGGCCCAGGTTAACGGCGATAAAGTTGTCGCCGACATTGGCCGGGACCTGATTATCAGCAGCCAGCAGGACTCGAATAACTACGACAGCAAGCAGACCAGCGTGGCCGCAGGCGGCAGCTTCACCTTTGGCTCAATGAGCGGCTCGGGCTATATCAGCCTCAGCCAGGATAAGATGAAGAGCACCTATGATTCGGTGCAGGAGCAAAGCGGTATTTTTGCCGGAAAAGGCGGCTATGATATTACCGTGGGCAACCACACTCAGCTCAACGGAGCCGTAATAGCCAGCCGGGCTGAGGCGGATAAGAACAGCCTCGATACCGGGACGCTGGGATTCTCGGACATCGGCAACAAAGCCGACTATAACGTCAGCCACAGCGGGGTCAGCCTGTCCGGCGGCACCGATATGTCTGCCGCCGGATCAATGCTGGCCTCAAACGGCCTCGCGAACGTCGGCTCGCTGCTGGCCGGGATGAACGGGAAAGGCCACGCCGAAGGCACCACGCAATCCGCCGTGGCGGATGGTAGTATTATTATTCGTGACAAGGCGAACCAGCTGCAGGACGTTGCTGCGCTGAGTCGCGACACCGAACATGCCAACGGCAGTATCGGGCAGATCTTTAACAAAGAGGAAGAGCAAAAACGCCTGCAGACGGCGCAGCTGGTGGGTGAAATCGGCGGCCAGATGACCAGCGTGGTGTCGACCTATGGCGACACTCAGGCGCTGGAGGCAGTGCGTGCGAAAGGCGGTAATTACGCCAACATGAGCGCAGAAGCGCTGCGTAATACGGCGGATTACCAGAAAGCCTTCGGTGATTACGGCATCGGCGGCAAATATCAGATGGTGGCCCAGTCGGTGAGCGGTATCCTGGCGGGCGCCGCCGGGGGCGATCTGAAGAAAGCCCTGGCGGGCGGCCTGAACCCGGTGATGGCGCAGGCTATCAAGAGTGCCACTACCAAGGGTGGCGAAGTCAATGAGCCTGCTAACCTGATGGCGCATGCGGTCTGGGGCGCTCTGGCGGCGCAGCTTTCAGGCGGCAATGCGGCGGCGGGCGCGGCGGGGGCATTCAGCGGTGAGCTGGCGGCGAGGCATATCGCTGCCGAGATGTTCCCGGATACAAAACCTGGGGATTTGAATCAGGACCAGAAACAGCTCGTTAGTTTGCTGGGCACCATGGCGGCAGGGATCGCCGGCGGCGTGGTGGGGAATAGTACCGCCGCGGCGACCACGGGCGCGCAGGCCGGGAAGAATGCGGTTGAGAATAACTACTTAAGCAGCTCTGATAAGAGTCTCCAGACGGAGCTTAACCACAAACAGACACTAAGCCCGCAGGAGCAGAAAGAACGCGATGCGCTGAATAAGAAAGATGCAGAAACAACAAAAGAGCTGGTTAATGCGTGTCTGAATGGCGGCAGTGCTGCTGCTTGTTCCGCTGCCCGTAAGGATGCGATGGAAAAACAAGAAACGTATCAAAGTCTGGGATATCAGGATCAAAAAGAGGGACAGCTAGGTTACCAGCAGATACAGCAACTTCTGAATGGTACTACTGAGGAAGCGAAGCAAATTCAAGAAGTCTACAGCAGTATGGTTAATGCGTATGTACGCACAGGAATGAGCGAAACTGCGGCAAAAAGGGCTATAGGCCTACAGCTCGGGACAATGTATGTTGTTGGCGGTATCGCGGGCATCGCTGCTGGATCGGCAGTCGACGACGGAATAGCGCCTAGGACTACATCAGGAAAATCGACATTTAGTCTGGCTCCAGAAGATTCTGCCCGCGTAATTAATGTTCCCAAAGGTCAACGCCCGGAAGCAACGGATTATTTACCTGAAGAATATGTTAATGAGCATTTATCCCTGTTTGCTAATGGCGCTTCACGCTTCATGTCGGAAGAAAACTACCAACGCTATGGGATAGCTCAAAGGGACGGTACCACATTTGTTATGCCGAGAGATCAGGCTGATGCATTGTTATTTAATACCAAAGGAAATACAAATTCATTAGAGCTTTCGCTGGGGTTGGACGCAGGGTTCTTGGATACAAATAACTTGTTAAGAATTGACATCCCCAAACCAGCTGAATTTAATCTGAGGATTCCTTCCGGAAACGAAGCAGGAGCAAATTCACATTGGATTCCTGGAGGGAAACTGCCAAATGGAGATAGTGAAGCTATAATAAATGGCCGTGATGTGCCTTCATCTGACTATCAGGTGAATCCAGTAAACGTAGGTGGAAAATGAAATTTATAGATGCTGTGGTTAGTCGTGAACATTATTTTGCGATAGGCGTTGAGGAGCTTTCTGGACGGTTTTATCTTACAATTCCTGTAAGTTTAGGTGTGGTTGATTACTCTGAATATTATGAGATTACAAGCTGTGAATTTGAAAAATTCAAGTCGGATATATTATTGGCTATTCCATTGGCAGAAAAATGTAGGCGGCGAGAAAATGATGACAACATAATGATCCCGCCACCTAGTAATCGTGGTAGCGCTATTTAAATTGAAAAAAACCGTCCATAGCTGAGTTGAGGCTTTCTGAATGGCCTGACATACCTGAAAATTATCAGATACCAGAGTATTATCATTCTCCTCATAAATAAAAATCCCAACCTCTCGCGGTTGGGATTTTTACGTTAAGGCTCAGTCCTTGCCCCGCTTCAGACAGTCATAGCGGGGCGACACTCGTCTAATAACCGGGATATCGCCGGTATCATTCAACGCCCCAGGAAAGTCTTTGATCCACTGCTGCATCTTCTTCTTGTTGAAATGCGTGACGCTTAATCCCTCGGCGCAGCCCCACAGCTCGCGGCTGTTCTGGGTAGTGATCACAATGCAGTCGGGCATGACCCTGATTTTTATCGGCATCCCCGGCGTAAACCCGGCCTGTGAAATCCACGCGCCCTGGAGCGGCAGATAGTCGTACCGCACCCGGTCGTAAAACTCAGCGCGGGAAAGCGGGGATGGGGTTGCTGGCAAGCACTTATCTGATTTATTGCGTACCGAATCGCAGTTTTCAGCCTTATTTTCTGGCGTGTTTGATTTTTTTTGGAAATGGTGACTTCTGGCTTAAAATTCTTAGCAGCTATGTTCAACTCCTTCTTAGTTGCATGTGGTCAGCGACATGGAGGTGGTGAGACATCTTTATGTCACGCTAATTCATAATTAATTTCTTATGACATACTTCTCTTCTGTAAACCATTCGCTTCAACACCTGGGTATTATATCATGCTGTACAAAAATACAGAGCCTGATTCACTGGCTATATACAACCTTGCGAGGTGTCTTCTAAAAAAATACGGTGGAATGTAACGTTGCATTGTTGATAAAGATTACGCTTATTTCATGTTCTATAGAATATTATTGCTGCACGTTAAGATGTGGCAATAAAAAAACCGGCATTGCCGGGTTTCTCTTAAGCATTAATCTACCTGAGGTATCGCGCGAGGCTTGCCTTCTTTATCCACGGCGACATAGATAAATATCGCCTCGGTGGCTTTGTAGCGCTGGCCAATAGGCTCGGAAGAAACCTTTTTCACCTAAACTTTCATATTTATGATAGTTGACGTTATCAAGTATAACGTAGCAGGCGAATCAGCAGCAGGACGTTGCCACGCTGAGCCGCGACACCGGGCATGCCAACGGCAGCATCGGGCAGATCTTTAACAAAGAGGAAGAGCAAAACGCCTGCAGACGGCGCAGCTTTCAGGCGGCAATGCGGCGGCAGGCGCAGCGGGCGCATTCAGCGGTGAGCTGGCGGCAAGGCATATCGCTGCCGAGATGTTCCCGGATACAAAACCTGGGGATTTGAATCAGGACCAGAAACAGATCGTTAGCCTGTTAGGCACCATGGCGGCAGGGATCGCCGGCGGCGTGGTGGGGAATAGCACCGCAGCGGCGACCACGGGCGCGCAGGCCGGGAAGAATGCTGTTGAGAATAATGCGCTGGGTGCCCCTGATGAGAAGCAACGGAAGGATGCTAAATGGTCACTGCCGTACATCAAGGATGCAGCCGAAAAATCAAGAGCTGAAAAACTGGTTGCTGATCTCAATGCAAAAGATAAAGCGTTCGATGGCGCACTCGATAAAGCCTGTAAAGAACTGTCGTCAGCAGCTTGTCAGGGTATGCGTCAAGAGCTGGTCGCGATGGGCCAGAGCTATGACAAGCAGATGGACGGGCAGTATATCGGCAATATGGGCAGCGTTTATAAGGAAGGAAAGGATCAGGTTGATGCGCTGATTTGGCAGTATGCTACGGCGGATGCTAAAGCCCAGCGCGAGGCTGATATTGATCGAATTGCTGAAAACTGGGGCGTAAGTAAGTAAACAGCAGACAGCCTCTATACCGCGATGGCTGGCGTTCACACTGTCGCGGCGATAGGTGGGGTGGCGTATGGGATGAAAGGCATCACTTCAGCTCAATCTGGTAAAGTCCCCGCTTATGTAGAGGAACCTCCTTTCAATCCTTCTGGTACTGGTGGTGCTGCACAACCGTGGTCGACTAAAGGTCGTATAAAATATGTAGAACTTCCTACACAAGGGAAAATACGTTTTGTTCCAGATAGCAACTATTCTCCCAGCAATCCGCTACCAAGAGGGCCAAATAATGGTTATCTTGATAAATTTGGTAATGAGTGGGTAAAAGGTCCATCTCGTACTGCGGGACAGGCTTTTGAGTGGGATGTTCAGCTATCGCCTAAAGGTAAAGCTCAGCTTGGTTGGGCAACAAGAGATGGCTCTCACTTAAATATATCTCTGGATGGACGCATTACACATAAATAACCAAGGAATCGTATTTATGGAAAATAAAATTGGTTTTTATCAAGAGGTGAAAATATCCTCCGATTGCAAAGAAAAAAATAAGAAATATGCAGGTAAAAAAGGTGGTGTTATGGGGGTCAGCGAAGAAGATGGGATACTTTATGGGTACTCAATAAAACTTTATGACGAGGAATATCTCTTATCCTTTGATAAGGATGAAGTTATCCCAACGGGTAAGCAACTTACGCAAGACGATTATTATTAACTAATCAGAACGAATCCCGCCCTTACCCGGCGGGATTTTACTTTATAACCCATCAGTTAACGTTTTGTCTCTGTGACTTGCTGATCACTTCGAGCAGCTCTGTCATTTGGCGCCGCTTGCGGGCGGAGAGCTTACAGACCTTATGCCGGGTCTGCATCAGTTACGGTTCGGACGAAGGCGGCTCCTGAGCGGTCAGCACCTGGCAACCCTGCATCACCCCTACCTTCAGCGGCGTGCCGGTCTCAAATCCCGCATCATCCAGCCAACTCCCTTTAAGCGTAATGAAGGTGGCCTTGGTGTGTGTCTTCCACTCGCGGATATATCCCACGACATAGCGGCGGATTTTTAGCTCCGGTGCTTCAGTTGTCACAATTTTTAGTTAGTCGCTAAAAAACCAGCATTATTGCCACGTCGATACGCAATACTACCAAAAATCCTTCGATGAGCTTTATCCTGGCAGGCGGCCTGAACCCGGTGATGGCGCAGGCTATCAAGAGTGCCACCACCAGGGATAACGAAGTCAATGAACCCGCCAACCTGATGGTGCACGCATTCAGCGGCGAACTGGCGGCTAGGCATATCGCCGCAGAGATGTTCCCGGGGAAAGATCCGGGTAATTTAATCCAGGACCAGAAACAGTTGGTTAGCCTGCTCGGCACCATGGCGGCAGGGATCGCCGGCGGCGTGGTGGGGAATAGTACCGCAGCGGCGACCACGGGCGCGCAGGCCGGGAAGAATGCAGTTGAGAATAATAGACTTAGTAACCCCAAAGAAAAGCAAATTATTAATAATTTAGTTGGTGCAGGATATGATCCGCAAAAAATGGAGGCTGCATCTTGCGCGTTAGTTAAATGTTATGCGGAGTACCCTGTTGGATCTGCTGAATATGAGAAGAATCTTGCCTTAGCACAAAAAGGTGAGAATTATAAGGAAGAGCAGAATCTACTTAAAAACTATGAGTTATTGACAACTGAGCTTAAGGATCCACTTTACTGGAACAAAGTGCCAGAAGAAGTGAAACAAAAGTATCAAGGATTTACATACAGTCAGTCCGATAAAATTGAAGACGGTCAAAAAGCCTACGATGCATGGAAAATTGCATATATTGCCGATAAATTAAACATTCCTGTCAGCGCAGTTAGGTTAACCGATGCAGGATTGAATATCGCCCTAAACATGGCTGCGACATCCAGTGCTGGAAAAATTGCTGGGAATAACCCTTCTAAGAAAAATGCAGCACAAGGGAATGAGTTTGTTGCTGGTACCAAAATCGATAACAGCCTGAATTTAATTGACAAAGAAGTGTTACCTGATGCTTTGATATCTACATTTAAAGGAGGGCAATACGAAACGGTTATTACACGTGAGCCTGTTTCCGTATATCGTAATTTTGGTGGTTCCGAGACACTAACAAAATTAGATGGCGGGTTTGCTACAACGACATTTAATGCAGGTAGAAATGAAACTGCTGTATATAAAAAATGTAGCACCACACAATTTGAGGCTGAACTAGAAATCCCTAAGGGTATCAAATTGAATGTTGGGCATGCAGGTGAACAACCACCACGTTCAACGGATCCTAAGTACACTGGTGGTGCTGATCAAATATTATTACCAAGAAGTTATCCAACTGAATGGATCAAATCAATCAGAGATGGTAAAACAGGACAGGTATATAGCTATGATGAATTTAAATCTAAATTTCCAGAACAAGTGACGCGAGGTCAGTAATATGTTGAACAATGAAGATGTAACTGATACTGAGAAGTTGATTATTTTACTTGAAAAGGTTATCTCATTTCAGATAGATGCAGGATACACAGAACCATTTTATAAGTCTTTGATAAGATCCATCAATATTCTTAAAAGCAAAGATGCACAAGGATTTCATAACATAATGAAATATATCAATGATGACTTTAGAATGATGGCTGACAGGGGGCTGTATGGTGGTGAGATTGACGTGGTTACAAATGAAATTTACTCAATACTAAGGCGGAATAAATTATTCTATAATAAGTAAGGTTGCGGAATAATCATATCCTATGCTGAGAAAATTTGCGTATGTAATAGGGAGAAAGAAAAGATTTTTTACAGCGTTGTGTAGTTGTCAGCCTTTTTTTGCTGAGGGGTTAGCGTTGGGTTTTGTGTTTCATTTTGATTTTTAATACCCCCGGATCGTCAGATAGTCATACCGCACCCGGTCATAAAATTCAGCGCGGGAAAGCGGGGATGAGACTACTGGCAAGCACTTATCTGATTTATTGCGTACTGAATCGCAGTATTCAGCCTTATTTTCTGGCGTGTTTGATTTTGTTTTGGAAATGTTGACTTCTGGCTTAAAATTCTTAGCAGCTATGTTCAACTCCTTCTTAGTTGCATGTGGTCAGCGACATGGAGGTGGTGAGACATCTTTATGTCACGCTAATTCATAATTAATTTTTTATGACATACTTCTCTTCTGTAAACCATTCGCTTCAACACCTGGGTATTATATCATGATTTACAAAAATACAGAGCCTGATTCACTGACTATATACAATCTTGCGAGGTGTCTTCTAAAAAAATACGGTGGAATGTAACGTTGCATTGTTGATAAAGATTACGCTTATTTCATGTTCTATAGAATATTATTGCTGCACGTTAAGATGTGGCAATAAAAAACCGGCATTGCCGGGTTTCTCTTAAATATTAATCTATCTGAGGTATCGCGCGAGGCTTGCCTTCTTTGTTCACTGCCACGTAAATAAAATGGCCTCGGTGACTTTGTCGTGTTGGCCGATAGGCTCGGAAGAAACCTTTTTCACCTAAACTTTCATATTTATGATAGTTGACGTTATCAAGCATGACATAGCAGGCGAATCAGCAGCAGGACGTTGCCACGCTGAGCCGCGATACCGAGCATGCCAACGGCAGCATCGGTCAGATCTTTAACAAAGAGGAAGAGCAAAAACGCCTGCAGACGGCGCAGCTGGTGGGGGAGATCGGCGGACAGGTGACCAGCGTGGTGTCAACCTATGGCGACACTCAGGCGCTGGAGGCCGTGGGTGCGAAAGGCGGTGATTACGCCAACATGAGCGCAGAGGCGCTGCGTAATACGGCGGATTACCAGAAAGCCTTCGGTGATTACGGCATCGGCGGCAAATATCAGATGGTGGCCCAGTCGGTGAGCGGTATCCTGGCGGGCGCCGCCGGGGGTGATCTGAAGAAAGCCCTGGCGGGCGGCCTGAACCCGGTGATGGAGCAGGCTATCAAGAGTGCCACCACCAGGGATAACGAAGTCAATGAACCCGCCAACCTGATGGCGCACGCGGTCTGGGGCGCGCTTGCGGCGCAGCTTTCAGGCGGCAATGCGGCAGCAGGCGCGGCGGGCGCATTCAGCGGCGAACTGGCGGCAAGGCATATTGCGGCAGAGATGTTCCCTGGGAAAGATCCGGGTAATTTAACCCAGGACCAAAAACAGCTCGTCAGTCTGCTGGGCACCATGGCGGCAGGGATCGCCGGCGGCGTAGTGGGGAATAGCACCACAGCGGCGACCACGGGCGCGCAGGCCGGCAAGAATGCTGTTGAGAATAACTCGCTGTCCGCAAAAGATGAGAAGCAAAGGCAGGATGCGAAGTGGTCACTGCCGTACATCAAGGATGCTGGCGAGAAAGCGAAAGCTGAAAAGCTGGTTGCGGATCTTGATGCGAAAGATAAAGCGTTCGATGTGGCACTGGATAAGGCCTGTAATGGCCTGTCATCCTCAGCCTGCCAGGGTATGCGTCAGGAACTTGCTGCCATGGGCAAGAGCTATGATGAGCAAATGGATGGTCAGTATGTCGGCACAATGGGCAGTGTGTACAAGGAAGGTGCAGATAAGATCGCCGGGCAGCAATGGCAGTATGCGACTGCGGATGCGAAAGCTCAGCGCGATGCCGATGTTCAGCGTATAGCACAAAACTGGGGTGTCAGCCCGGAAACCGCCGCGACGCTTTACGATGGGATGACGGTCGTACATAGTACTGCTGCTGTGGCTGGGGCAGTTTATGGGATGACTGAAACAGGTTCTGCTATTGCCCAAACTGATCGTATTAAAGGTAATATTGCAACCAGTCAGCAAGCTCGCGAGTCATCGAATTTTGCAATTCACTCAGCAAAATCTGACCAATTGCAATGGGGTTACACAGCCGATGATTGGAATATGGGAGGCTTAAAAGCGGGTGATAAAGTATTTGGCGGCATCCCAGGTCAATCAGCATACTATACAAATGAATCTACCCTAGTGAACTCAGGACTTAGCCGTGAGTCATTATTTAAAAGCTTGCAGGTTTCGCCACATCCTGAGTTTGGTTACAGGCCTAAAATGGGTGTTTACGAAGTTATGAATGATATAGAAATCCCGATGGGTACAGTAAGCCAAAATCCATTATTGGGTCCTGGGGGAGGAACACAATTTTTCATAAAAGATTATAACTCCAGCCTCAAACTTATTGATACGATTGACTTAGGTAAATAATATGTCTAAATCTCCATATATAGATCATGCAATAGATTTGGCTAAGAGTAAGGGCAATAGCATCGGCGATATTGTTGACGGGTGGTCTAAAGTTGAACAGGTTATTTACATGACAAACCCTTTAACGAATGATGTTCGCCAGACTATAGAAGCCTCGGAGCCATCCTTGCGTTATTGGAATGCAGAAAGAACACCGCATAATCGAGCTGAAGAGGGATTTATCTGCGACGAGTACAAAGTTGCCATTACTTTCCCTAAATAATTACCAGAAAATCCCGCCACCGTGGTGGGATTTTTTATCCAGAATATGCTCACTACCAGACAAGATATGTTTTTAGAGTGCCGCCATAATAGGCACTCCAAAACTATCCCGTCAGGGCGCAGTCCCGCCCCCAAAAATCCAGCCTTACAAACGCGCAGGTAACGCTGCTTGCCAATATCCAAAATATCCTCTCAAATAAAATCCCCTCCCGCGAGTTATTATTAAATCCCGCTTTTTACTTGTGCCCAAAAACCTCACACCCCACGCAAGACTTCGTCTTGCAGATTTATCTTTTACAATCATGTTGTTGCATTTTATTATTTTGCGCGGAGTTGAAGTGTCGGGTAAAAAGGTGTGTTAATTAGCACACATAACAGTGCCGGATTAGCACACCTTGAATCGCCACGGATAATCTAGACACTTCTGAGCCGTTGTTGGACTGACCCCACCCCGGTAGACGATCCTGCCCTATAGTTTGAGCACAGGAGGAGCGTATGGGCACACCACGATTTACACCTGAATTTAAGGAAGAAGCCGTCCGTCAGATAACGGAACGCGGTTATTCCGTCGCCGAAGTATCTGACCGTCTGGGTGTTTCTGCACACAGCCTCTACAAGTGGCTACGGGCTATCAAACCTGATAACAGCGAACAGCATGCCCGGGATTTACTGGAAGCCAAAAGCGAGATCCTGAAACTACGGGCGCAGCTAAAACGCACCGAAGAAGAACGGGATATCCTGAAAAAGGCCGCGCGGTACTTTGCAAGGGAGCCCGACTGAAGTACCGCTTTATCAATGAGCACCGCACTGTAAGGGGTGTCATGACGATGTGTCGGGTACTGAATGTTGCCCGGGCCGGGTTCTATGCGTGGCTGCACAACCCGGTCTCGGCGCGTGATAAAGATAACCAGCGTCTGCTGATGCTTATCCGCGACTCATATTCACTGAGCGGAGGCGTATACGGTTACCGGCGGGTTCATGGCGACCTGAACGAAATCGGGGAGACCTGCGGCAAAAATCGGGTGGGTCGTATTATGCAACTGAACCGGATCAAAGCCGTTCGCGGCTATAAGGCACCTCGCCGTATCGCCGGCAGACCTTCCGTTGTTGCCCCTAATCGCGTGCAGCGACAGTTTACCGTTGTCCGAGCCAATCAGATCTGGGTCACCGATATTACTTATATCCGCACCTGGCAGGGCTGGCTGTATCTGGCGGTGGTTATCGATCTCTTCGCCCGTAACGTGGTCGGCTGGTCGATGAAGCCCACTCTCTCACGCGAACTGGCACTGGATGCGCTGATGATGGCGGTCTGGCGACGTAAACCGGACAGCGAGGTCATCGTGCACTCAGACCAGGGCAGCCAGTACGGCAGCGACGACTGGCAACGGTTCTGTCGGGCCAATAATCTGGCACCCAGTATGAGTCGGCGTGGCAACTGCTGGGATACTCATTCTAATATACTTTCAAATACCGGATTGGACTGACCCGTGCTGGGATTGGCTCTGATGCCTTTGTGTTGACCTGTCGTCTGTTCTGGTATTTCCCGGGCATAACCGGGCCCAGCGTTTGTGACCTGATAGGAGCTTTGTACTGCATCCCGAGTGTCCTGTCCTGCGATGGGGATGGTTGTGCTACCAATATCTGGGGGCAAACCATGCAAAACGACCACAAATCTTCTGAAAGCGTGATCCTGGGGGTTGATACACACCTTGATATTCATGTCGGTGCTGTTATCAGTCAGGCAGGTAAACTGCTTGGCACTCACATTATTCAAACAAATCAAACTGGTTATCTGGAACTACTTGATTGGGCTCGTTCTTTTGGGTGTCTCGAACGAGCTGGCATTGAAGGAACCGGAACGTATGGTGCCGCATTAACACGTTATCTCATTAAGAATGGCATTTATGTGGTTGAAGTTAATCGGCCAGATCGCTCAAAACGTCGCCTTGAAGGGAAGTCAGATCCCCTGGATGCAGAAAATGCAGCCCGGTCAGTTCTTTCAGGGAGCAGCAAGGCCATACCCAAAATGCAGTCCGGCGCGTGTGAAGCTCTCCGGATTATCAGTGTTGCCCGACGCAGTGCAGTAAAAGCCCGCACGCAGGCGATTAATCAGCTTCGTGCGCTGCTGGTTAGTGCCCCGCAGGATGTCCGCGACAAACTCTGGAAATCGAAACCACACGAATGCGTTACCGCCTGCATTAACAGCGAGGTATCAGAGTATTCTCCATTGCGGATAGCCCTGTGCAACACTCTTCGAAGCCTTGCGAAACGATGGATGGCCCTGACTGAAGAGCTGAATGAACTGGACGAATCACTGGATAAACTGACCCGTAAATATGCCAGTCATCTTCGTAGCCAGTTTGGGGTAGGACCACAGACGGCTGCAACACTGCTGGCCGTTGCAGGTGATAACCCCGAACGTTTAAAAAATGAAGCGGCTCTGGCATCGCTCTGTGGCGTAAATCCGTTGCCAGCATCATCGGGAAAAACTGTCAGGCACAGATTAAACCGCGGCGGCTCACGCGAAGCTAATAACGCCCTGTGGACAATAGCCCTTGTGCGTATGCGTAGTGATCCGCGCACAAGAATCTATGTCGACAGAAGGACTGGTGAAGGGCTGTCGACCAAAGAGATCCTGAGATGCCTGAAGCGCTACATCGTCCGTGAACTCTATCCATTGATTTTATCAGATCTCGCCTATGCCAATCGCCCGCTCTTGACATAGGAGCGTCAATGCGGTGGCCGAATCGTTCTTCAGTTCACTGAAAAAAGAACGCATCAGGAAGAGAATATACAAAACCCGGGATCTGGCCCGGGCCGATATCTTCGATTACATTGAAGTCTTCTACAACCGGGCCCGGCGCCACAGTCATCTCGGCGGCGTCAGTCCGGAGGCCTTCGAACAGGCCTCGTCGTGAGGACAGGAAATGTCTACTGCTGTGGGGTCAGTCCATTGTAACAACCCAGAAGGCAAAAGATCAGGCTTTACGGCAATCAGAAGCACTGAAAAATAATGGAATGACAGGTCGTTGGGAAGTACCAAATCAGGCACAGGCTAATCGTGCACAGAAAATGTTCGATGAGCTTGGTATTAAGAATATAGAGGTGAAAATTGTCAAAGAATAGTCATACCAGATTGGTAAAGGTCATTGCTGATATAGCTATATTTTTGGAGTTTACGGATGAAGAGCGCCTAGATCCTGATACAGCAATTGAAGTAATGGAGCAAATGTCAGCAGAGCTTCAATTACTTGATGATAATGATAGAAAAGACATCATTAATATTTTCCACAATATATCTAAGGAGTACCTGGGAAATAAATCAGAGTATGTTAAAGAATTGCCGGATTCATTAGGGCTTCTTTAGAGATATCCCGGCCATCAAGCCGGGATTTTACGTTAAGGCTCAGTCCTTACCCCGCTTCAGACAGTCATAGCGGGGCGACACTCGTCTGATAACCGGGATATCGCCGGTATCATTCAACGCCCCAGGAAAGTCTTTGATCCACTGCTGCATCTTCTTCTTGTTGAAATGCGTGTCGCTTAATCCCTCGGCACAGCCCCAAAGTTCGCGGCTGTTCTGGGCGGTAATCACAATGCAGTCCGGCATCACGCGGATTTTTATTGGCATACCTGGCGTAAAACCTGCCTGTGAAATCCACGCGCCCTGAAGCGGCAGATAGTCGTACCACACCCGGTCGTAAAACTCGGTGCGGGTAAGCGGGGATGGGGTTGCTGGCAAGCACTTATCTGATTTATTGCGTACCGAATCGCAGTTTTCAGCATTATTTTCTGGCGTGTTTGATTTTGTTTTGGAAATGGTGACTTCTGGCTTAAAATTCTTAGTAGCTATGTTCAACTCCTTCTTAGTTGCATGTGGTTAGCGACATGGAGGTGGTGACACACCTTTATGTCGCGCTATTTCATAACTAATTTATTATGCAATATTTCTCACTTCTGTAAGCCATCCGTTTCAACACCTGAACACTATATCACGCTGTACAAAAACACAGCGACTGATTCACTGACTATATCTAAAATTGCGACATGTCTTCTAAAAATAATACGGTGGGATGTAACGTTGCATTGTTGATAACGATTACGCCTATTTCATCTCTCAGGAATCTTATTGCCGCATAATAAAATGCGGCAATAAAAAACCCGGCATTGCCGGGCTTCTCTTAAGCACTAATCTATCTGAGGTATCGCACGAGGCTTGCCTTCTTTATCCACGGCGACATAGATAAATATCGCCTCGGTGGCTTTGTAGCGCTGGCCGATAGGCTCGGAAGAAACCTTTTTCACCCAGACTTCCACATTGATGGTGATGGACGTTGTCCCGCGCTTGACGCAGCGGGCGTAGCAGCACACCACATCGCCCACCGCCACCGGCTTCAGGAACGTCATGCCGTCCACGCGCACGGTCACCACGCGGCCATGAGCGATTTCTTTGGCCTGAATGGCGCCGCCCATATCCATCTGTGACATCAGCCAGCCGCCAAAAATATCGCCGTTGGCGTTGGTGTCCGCTGGCATAGCCAGGGTGCGCAGCACTAATTCACCTTGCGGTAATTCGTTCGGCATTACTGCTCTTCCTTTGGCATATGACGGTAGATATAGACGCCGCTCAGCAGGGTGAAGACCAGCGTGAGGGCGGTCAGCCCGAAGACTTTAAAGTTAATCCAGATGCTTTCCGGTAGCCAGAACGCCACGTAAATATTCAATAAACCACAGGCGATGAAGAACAGCGCCCAGGCGATATTCAGGCGAGTCCACACTTCGGTCGGCAAGGTGATTTCTTTACCCAACATGCTTTGAATCAGCAGCTTGTTCATACCGAACTGCATCACCAGCAGAGCGGCGGCGAACAGGCCGTAAATCAGCGACACTTTCCACTTAATGAATTCGGCGTTGTGGAAATAAATAGTCAGCCCGCCAAAGACGGCAACCATCACAAAGGTCACCAGCGTGGTTTTTTCCAGCTTGCGATACTTAACCCAGCTGTAAACCAGCGCGAGGGCGGTGGCGATGATCAGCGCCCAGGTGCCGACAAAAATGTCGTACATCTTGTAGAAGGCAAAGAAGACAATCAGGGGCAGGAAGTCGAGAAACTGCTTCATAATCTGTTCCGTAAAGAGGTGACTCCTGACTATAACTCGCTGTCAGGAGTCGGGGAAGGTTATTGACGTATCAGCATGTACAGGCGGAATAAGTAGATAAGCAGCACGGCTGAAATCAGGTTGCTTATGGTATTCGCAATCACCGCGCCGGCTTCCGGCGACAGCGCGGCAAAGCTGGATGCCAGCAGCAGTAACGCCGTTTTAGCCGCCAGCCAGGCCACAACGGCCGGGGCGACAAGGCGCATGTTCGCCCACACCAGGCGCAGGCTGCTGCGCATGGAGCGGAAAATGCCGGTTTTATCCTGCACCAGCATCACCGGCGCGAGGGAAAGCAGGATAGCCAGCAGCACGCCAGGCACAACCACAAGCATGATGCCGATTTGCACCAGCAGCGTGGTCAGGAAGATCAGAATGAACATTTTCGGCAGGACGGGCGCAGAGGCACCAATCGCGCGCAGGGCGCTGACGCGCTGGCCTGCAGAAACGATTTGCATCAGCACCAGCATGCTGGCTGCCAGAATGGCGTTGCCAATCAGGCCAGAAAACGTGGAGGCCGCAGACGCTTTCAGTAACACCTGCTGCTGTTCCAGCGACATATTCTGCACTAAATCAAACAGCCCGACGCTGCCCGCCAGATTATCTCCCTCACTCAGAATCGCCATTTGTTCTTCGCTGGGCGAAAACGCGCGGCCAATAATCACCGAAATTAAGGCGCAAAGTAACGCAATCAGCAATATGGTAATGAACTGATTACGAAGAAAATTTCCCGTGTCACGGTATACCGAACCCGCCGTGATAGACATGCACTCTCCTTGGTGTTGCTAGCGGTTATCAATCTGCGGGCAATTGTACCCTGGATGAGCCTGCCGTGGCACCACAAAGACTTCCTGTAAGCGGTTGAATCGCGTCGATTAGCCTGCAGGTTGTACAGATATGACAGAAATTTACGAAAGTTGATAATTCAATAAAATTGACCTGGTTTCGATTTGTTGTTTTTTCATGATGCTGCCAAAAATTAATCCAGATCATTGAATGTTAAATTAGAAGACAAAGTGTGATCGGTGTTAGATCACTTTGTACTTATTTCTGAGTATATTCAGCCCGCTGTTAAAAACCATAACAAGGGAAGGGCTATGAAAAAACTCACTCTGGCATTACTGGCGATGGGGTGCCTGTCCGGAGCAGCTTCGGCGCACCAGGCTGGCGAATTCTTTATGCGCGCAGGTACCGCAACGGTTCGTCCAACCGCCGGGTCGGATGATGTACTCAAGATGGGCGGATTTAAGGTTGATAACAATACGCAACTGGGGCTGACCTTTGACTATATGGTCACCGATAACTTCGGCATTGAGCTGCTGGCGGCAACGCCGTTCCGCCATAAGGTTGGGCTTGGGCCAACCGGTGACCTGGCGACCGTACATCAGCTGCCGCCGACGCTGATGGCGCAGTGGTACTTTGGCGATGCGGGCAGCAAAGTGCGGCCTTATGTCGGCGTCGGGGTGAACTACACCACCTTCTTTGATGCAAGTTTCAATGACACCGGCAAAAGCGCAGGCTTGAGCGATCTGAAAGTGAAAGATTCGTGGGGGGCTGCGGGTCAGGTCGGGCTGGATTATCTGGTGAACGAAGACTGGCTGCTGAACATGTCCGTCTGGTATATGGACATTGATACTTCGGTGAAATTCAAAGCCGCAGGTGAGCAGCAAAATATCAAGACCCGCATCGATCCGTGGGTGTTTATGTTCTCTGCGGGCTACCGCTTCTGATAAAAAGGCCGGGTCTCCCCGGCCTTCTTGCTGATTAACCGCGCGTGGCGGCTTTCATGTTCTGCACGAACTGTTTCAGTTCGCTGAGCATTACTTCCGGCTGCTCAAGGTTTTTCTCGATGATTTTCACCACCGCGGAGCCGGAGATTGCGCCTGCTGCACCCGCAGCTATCGCATCGCGCACCTGAGAAGGCTCAGAGATGCCGAAGCCTTGCAGAGGCGGTGCGGCATGGTACTCGCCCAGTTTATCAATCAGATGGTTCAGCGGTAGCTGGGCGCGCGTTTCCGTACCCGTCACGCCTGCGCGGGAGAGCAGATAAGTGTAACCTCTGCCGTGGGACGAAATTTCACGCAGCAGCGCGTCGTCTGCGTTTGGCGGGCAGATAAAGATAGGCGCTACGCCGTGGCGCATCGCCGCGTGACGGAACTCTGCGGATTCTTCAACCGGCACATCGGCTACCAGCACGGAATCCACCCCCACCTGGGCACACAGCGCGTAGAACTCGTCGATGCCGCGGTTAAAGACCAGGTTGGCATACATCAGCAGGCCAATCGGGATCTCCGGGTATTTTTTGCGGATCGTCGCCAGCATTTCAAAGCACTGGGTTGGCGTGACGTCAGAGGCAAAAGCACGCAGCGCAGCGCCCTGAATGGTCGGGCCATCCGCAAGCGGATCGGAGAATGGAATACCCAGCTCCAGCGCATCCGCGCCGCCTTCGATCAGCGCATCGATAATTTTCAGCGAAAGCTCAGGGTTAGGATCGCCCAGCGTCACAAAGGGAACGAATGCGCCTTCCTTGCGGGCCTGCAGCTTCTCAAAAAGATGATGATAACGTTCCATTACATTTCCCCTCGTGCTTTCAGAATATCGTGGACGGTGAAGATGTCTTTGTCGCCGCGGCCAGAGAGGTTCACTACCAACAGCTGCTCTTTTTCAGGGTTCAAGCGCATCATTTTCAACGCATGGGCGAGGGCGTGGGAGGACTCCAGCGCAGGGATAATCCCTTCGCTGCGGCACAGTGTTTTAAAGGCGTCCAGCGCTTCGTTATCGGTAATGGAGACGTAATCGGCGCGGCCGGTGCTGTTCAGATGAGCGTGCTGCGGCCCAACGGACGGGAAGTCCAGGCCGGCAGAGATGGAGTAAGACTCTTCAATTTGCCCCTCGTCGGTCTGCATCATCGGCGACTTCATGCCGAAGTAAATGCCCACGCGGCCATGTTTCAGCGGCGCGCCGTGCTCGCCGGTTTCAATCCCGTGCCCTGCAGGCTCAACGCCAATCAGGCCGACGCTGGTCTCTTCAATAAAGTCGGCAAACATGCCGATGGCGTTGGAGCCGCCGCCCACGCAGGCGATCACCGCGTCAGGCAGGCGACCTTCTTTTTCCAGAATCTGCGCTTTAGTTTCTTCGCCGATCATGCGCTGGAACTCACGCACGATAGTCGGGAACGGATGCGGACCTGCAGCGGTGCCCAGCATGTAGTGCGCGGTTTCATAGCTTGCAGACCAGTCGCGCAGCGCCTCGTTACAGGCATCTTTCAGGGTCGATGAGCCGCTGTGTACCGGAATCACTTCTGCACCCATCAGGCGCATACGGAAGACGTTAGGCGACTGGCGCTCAACGTCTTTTGCCCCCATGTAGATACGGCATTTCAGGCCGAGCAGGGCGCTGGCGAGCGCAGAGGCCACGCCGTGCTGGCCTGCGCCAGTTTCAGCGATGATCTCGGTTTTGCCCATACGTTTGGCGAGCAGCGCCTGGCCCAGTACCTGGTTGGTTTTGTGCGCGCCGCCGTGAAGCAGATCTTCACGTTTGAGGTACAGCGTGGTGTTGGTTCCGGCCGTCAAGTTGCGGCATTTGGTCAGGGCCGTTGGGCGACCCGCGTAGTTCTTCAGCAGGTCGGTAAACTCCGCCTGGAACTCCGCATCGCTTTGCGCCGCTACGAACGCTTCTTCAAGCTGGCGCAGGGCAGGCATCAGGATCTGCGGCACGTACATGCCGCCAAATTCACCAAAATAGGGGTTCAGTAAAGTCATGGTATCTCTTCCTTAGTAAGCCCGCAGGGTCCGGAAGACCGCAGCCAGCTTGTTAGCATCTTTTATTCCCGGCGCGCTTTCCACGCCAGAGTTGAAATCCAGTCCCGCGCAGCCGGCTTTTGCCGCTTCAACGCAGTTATCCGCTCCGAGGCCGCCCGCCAGAATCACGTTTTCCAGCTTTTGTCCGGCTAACAGTCGCCAGTCGAAGCTTTGCCCTGTGCCGCCCTGGCCGTTATCGAATACATATTTATCGACGTGCTGCAGGTTGCGCTCCGGCAGCGTGTCGGCCACGCTCAGCGCCTTCCAGATTTGCGTTTTCTCCGGCAGCAGGGCTCTTAGCTCATTAATGTATTCCTGGCTCTCAGCGCCGTGGAGCTGAACAGCACTGAGCGAGAATTTCTCTACTTTCTCCACGACTTCTGCGACCGGCGTATTTCTGAATACGCCAACGTAGCGAAGCGGGGCGGCGGAAATCACCGCTGCGGCTTTATCATCGCTAACAAAGCGAGGTGACGCAGGTACGAAGATCAGTCCGCCATACAGCGCTCCGGCCTCCTGCGCTGCGCGGGCATCTTCACCTCGCGTCAGGCCGCAGACTTTGTTCTCCCCAAGCAGCACGCGGCGTACCGCGGCGTTCAGGTCGTCTTCGCTCATCAGCGCGGAGCCAATCAGGAAGCCGTTGGCGAAGTGGCTAAGTTCGCGGACCTGAGCATAATTATTAATGCCTGACTCGCTGATAACCGTTACGCCGTGCGTCAGACGTGGCGCCAGCTGACGAGTGCGGTTCAGATCGATGGACAGGTCACGCAGGTCGCGGTTGTTAATGCCGACCACTTTGGCGCCAAGCTCGATAGCTCTCTCCAGCTCTTCCTCATTGCTCACTTCGGTCAGCACGCCCATGTTCAGACTATGGGCTACTGCGGCAAGCTGGCGATACTGTTCGTCGTCCAGAACCGAAAGCATCAGCAGGCAGGCGTCCGCCTGGTAAAAACGTGCCAGATGAATCTGGTAAGCGTCGATAATAAAGTCTTTGCACAGCACCGGCTGGCTGACAATACCGCTGACGATCGGCAGAAAATCAAAGCTGCCCTGAAAGTATTTTTCGTCGGTCAGCACCGATACCGCAGAAGCATAATGCTTATATACGCCGGCAATTCGGGCCGGGTCGAAATCGTCGCGGATAACCCCTTTAGACGGGGACGCTTTTTTGCATTCAAGAATGAAGACGGTGCGGGCGCCCTGCAGCGCATGATAGAAATTGCGCGTGGCTGGCACTATCTCATTCTGGAAACTCGCCAGCGGCTGCTGCTGTTTGCGGGCTTCGACCCACAGCGCTTTATCAGCCACGATGCGGTTTAATACGGTTTCCTGCATTACCTTATCCTCTTCCCGCGAGCGCGGTCACGCGGTCATATGCAGCACCGCTACGTAATACATCCAGCACTTTCTGCGCGTTTGCCTTCAGGTCTTCATGGCCGTGCAGCCGCATCAGCATGGCCACGTTTGCCGCGACGGCAGACTCGTGTGCCGTCTCACCTTTACCTTGTAGCAGGCGAGTCAGAATGTCACGGTTTTCTTCAGGCGTGCCGCCCGCCAGTGCTTCCTGATGGTAGGCCGGGAGGTCAAAATCGGCGGCGGTCAGCTGGTAACTTTTAATTTCGCCGTTATTCAGCTCGGCAACCAGCGTTGGAGCGTGAAGCGAAACTTCATCCATGCCGCCGCTGTGAACAACGGCCGCACGCTTGTAGCCGAGGACGCGCAGGGTTTCTGCAATAGGCAGCACCAGCTCCGGGCTGTAAACGCCAATCAGCGCCAGCGGCGGATGCGCCGGGTTAATCAGCGGCCCCAGCACATTAAACAGGGTGCGCGTTTTTAGCTGCTGGCGAACGGGCATCGCATGGCGGAAACCCGTATGGTATTTCGGCGCAAACAGGAAACAGACGCCCAGCTCGTCCAGCGCTTTGCGGGAAGCATCGGCGTTCATCTCAAGGTTAATGCCAAACGCTGCCAGCAGATCGGATGAACCGGACTTGCTGGAGACGCTGCGGTTGCCGTGTTTGGCGACCTTAAGCCCCACAGCCGCAGCCACAAAGGCGCTGGCGGTCGAGATATTAATGCTGTTGCTGCCGTCGCCGCCGGTGCCGACGATATCGGCAAATTCGTAGCTCGGACTTGGGAACGGTGCAGCGTGTTCGAGCAGGGCGGAGGCAGCCCCGGCGATTTCGTTCGGATGTTCGCCGCGCACCTTCATGCTGACCAGCGCTGCCGCAAGCTGCTCTGGTTTTAACTCACCGCGCACGATGGCGGAAAACAGCTGGTGGCTCTCTTCGCGGCTCAGGGTTTGCGCCTGGTAAAGTTTATCGAGGATCGGCTGCAGCGTGTTGGCCTGCTTCAGCTTCTGCAGCGCCCAGTCGAGCGTCTGCTCCAGCAGGCGAGCGCCGTGGCTGGTCAGGATGGATTCCGGGTGGAACTGGAAGCCCACAACCCGGTCGGCCTCATGACGAACCGCCATCACCATGCCGTTGAAGTGCGCGTTGATGGTCAGCCCGGCAGGAATATTGCTGCCGACAAGCGAGTGATAACGTGCAACCGGCAGCGGGTTAGGCAGCCCGGCGAACATCGCTTCGCCGTCATGAGAAATAGAGGAGGCTTTGCCGTGCAGGATTTCACCCGCCTGACCCACATAGCCGCCGTAAGCTTCAACGATGGCCTGGTGTCCCAGGCAGATGCCGATGATCGGCAGCTTGCCGCGCATGCGCGTCAGCAATTCAGGCATACAGCCCGCTTCGCTTGGCGCGCCGGGGCCCGGGGATAACATCAGAATCGGGTTATCCATGGTGGCCAGACGTTCAATCAGGGTCTGCGCCGGAACATGGTTACGGTAAATCACCACATTGTGACCGTTGGCGCGAAGCTGGTCTGCCAGGTTATAGGTGAATGAGTCGATATTATCGAGCAGCAGAATGTCAGCCATTAGAAAATCTCCTGTGCGTGATGCGCGGTAGCAATGGCGCGCAAAACGGCGCGGGCTTTGTTGCGGGTTTCGTCGGCTTCGGACTGCGGGTCAGAATCCAGAACCACGCCAGCGCCTGCCTGCACGGTGGCGATCCCGTCTTCAACGTAGGCGGAGCGGATAACGATGCAGGTATCAAGGTCGCCGTGGGCGGTAAAGTAACCCACCGCACCGCCGTAGCTGCCGCGGCGAACGCCTTCGGCACCGGCAATCAGCTGCATCGCACGCACTTTCGGCGCGCCGCTCAGGGTGCCCATGTTCATGCAGGCGCGGTAGGCGTGCAGCACGTCCAGGTCATGGCGAAGCTCGCCGACGACGCGGGAGACCAGGTGCATGACAAAAGAGTAGCGATCAACTTTGGTTAAATCGGCCACATAGCGGCTGCCCGGAGTACAAATGCGGGCCAGGTCGTTACGCGCCAGGTCAACCAGCATTAAATGCTCGGAGAGCTCTTTATGGTCGGTGCGCATTTCCAGTTCGATGCGGCTGTCCAGGTCACGATCCAAAGAGCCGTCTGCGCGACGACCGCGCGGGCGCGTGCCGGCAATCGGGTAGATCTCAATCTGGCGGTTCGTCGCGTCGTATTTCAGCGAGCTTTCCGGAGAAGCGCCGAACAGCGTAAAGTCGTTGTCCTGCATAAAGAACATGTAGGGGCTTGGGTTGCTCTTCTTCAGCGTCTGGTAAGCGGCCAGCGGCGACGGGCAGGGCAGCGAGAAGCGACGAGAAGGCACAACCTGGAAAATTTCGCCGATGCGGATGGCTTTTTGCATCTGGCGAACAACCGCGCCGAACTCTTCATCACTTTGGTTAACTTCACAGCTCATGTGCTCAACTTTCTGCACCGGCAGCGCAGCAGGCTCTTCGCTGATTTGCTGGCGAAGCTGTTCCGTGCGCTTAATCAGTCGCTGTTTCTCGCTCTCTGACGGCGTAAACAGGCTGGCCTGAATGCGGGTCTGTTTTTTCTGGTGATCGATGGTCAGTAAAGTTTCGGCCAGGTAGAAGCAGTAATCCGGGCAGCGGTTATCCTGCTTAAGCTGCGGCAGATCTTCGAAACCGGCCACCAGGTCATAAGCGAACAGGCCACCAAAGAACATGGCGTCTCGCTCGTCAGCGGGCAGAGTCACCAGCTCCTGCATGATGCGGAAAGCGTCAAAGACCGACAGCGAGCACAGGCGTGCATCTTCATCTAATAAGCTGCTGCTTCCCGGGAAGCGTAAGGTGCGGCCATCAGGGAAACGTTCATTTTCAACACCCGCCGGCAGGGCGGCATCCAGAAGCGGCAGTAAAGAGGCACCGTTCGCAGACAGCGCCTGTACAGTGACGGTGTCACCCAGCGCCGTAATGCGCAGCGCGCTATCCACCAGCAGCAGGCTCTTTAAATCGTTTTTGCTGTTGATGTCGGCTGACTCCAGCAGCAGCGTTGCAGGACGAGCGCCGCACAGCTGGTGGAAAAGGGCCGTCGGGTTTTCACGGTAGGCAGCTTCGCTGCTCAGGAGTTCAAGTGCTGGTTTTTGTGTTTGCATTTCAGTTCTCAAATTTTGTTCAAAAAAAAGCCCGCATCGTTGGCGGGCCTGGTATCTGCGCTGGTAAACAGCGTACGCGATCGCACCGCCCGACTTCAGGAAGTACGCCACCCACCGTGCAGGGAATTCATCGCTTTCATTTCAGATACCTCGTCATGTGAACTTGCGTACTAGTAAACTGGTTCGCGCGTGTGTTGTCAATACTGATTTTTTAAAATAGCCGATTATCGTTATCATGGGCCGCTAAATTTTTGTTTATCCATTCTGGAGCTATTTTGAGCGAGCCCACCCTGGCCACGATCCACGATTTACACAGCCACACTACCGCCTCGGACGGCCTGTTGTCTCCTGAAGCTCTTGTCAGTCGGGCGGTAGATATGCGCGTGACGGTTCTCGCGATTACCGATCACGATACCGTCGCTGGCCTGCCTGCCGCCCGTGCAGAAATTGAACGACTGAATTTGCCCCTGCAGTTAATCAGCGGCGTGGAAATCTCAACCCTTTGGGAAAACCACGAAATTCACATCGTCGGGCTGGGTATTGATGAAGAGCATCCGATGCTGAAGCTTTTCCTTGAACAGCAAAGCGAGCGCCGGCGCCAGCGAGCGGAGATGATCGCCGATCGCCTGGATAAAGCGCGGATTCCTGGCGCCTTAGAGGGCGCCATGCGTCATGCCAACGGAGGGGCTATCACGCGCGGTCATTTCGCTCGTTTTCTCGTTGAGGAGGGCAAAGCTGGCAACATGGGCGACGTGTTCAAAAAGTACCTCGCGAAAGGGAAAACGGGATACGTTCCGCCTCAGTGGTGTACAATAGAACAAGCTATTGATGTCATTCATCATTCTGGCGGGCAGGCGGTGCTGGCGCACCCGGGGCGCTACGGCCTGACCGCAAAATGGCTAAAACGACTGCTGGCGCACTTTGCCGAACACGGTGGCGATGCCATGGAGGTTGCGCAGTGCCAGCAGGCTCCCAACGAGCGAACCCAGCTTGCGGGTTATGCACAGCAGTTTAATTTGCTGGCATCGCAGGGGTCAGATTTTCATCTCCCCTGCGCCTGGATTGAGCTCGGTCGTAAGCTGTGGCTACCGGCAGGCGTTGAGCCCGTCTGGCAGCACTGGGAGCAGAGCCACATCGCGAAAGAGAGGGCAGTATGAGTCAGTTTTTTTATATCCATCCGGATAACCCGCAGCCGCGTCTGATTAACCAGGCGGTAGAGATTCTTCGTAAAGGTGGGGTGATTGTTTACCCTACCGACTCCGGCTATGCGTTGGGCTGTAAGCTGGAAGATAAGTCGGCGATGGAGCGCATTTGCCGCATCCGGCAGCTCCCGGATGGCCACAACTTTACCCTGATGTGCCGGGATTTGTCGGAGCTGTCAACCTATGCGTTCGTTGACAACATTGCGTTTCGCCTGATTAAAAACAATACGCCGGGCAACTACACCTTTATTCTCAAAGGCACTAAAGAGGTGCCGCGCCGTCTGCTGCAGGAAAAACGTAAAACCATCGGCCTGCGCGTGCCGTCAAACCCCATTGCGCTGGCGCTGCTGGAAGTGCTGGATGAGCCGATGCTGTCAACATCCCTGATGCTGCCGGGAAATGAGTTTACCGAATCCGATCCTGAAGAGATTAAAGATCGTCTGGAGAAGGTTGTGGAGCTGGTTATCCACGGTGGCTATCTGGGCCAGCAGCCGACCACGGTTATCGACCTCACCGAAGACGCACCGATAGTGATGCGTGAGGGCGTCGGGGACGTTAAACCTTTCCTGTAAGGAAATAGTTATGGCCCGCTTTAACATTGATGTTCTGGCTTCTCAATGCGGCGTTACCCCAGCCAATATTCGCAGCTGGCAGCGATACGGTTTAATCAAACCGCTGGTGGATGAGAACGGGCACCGTTTCTTTAATTTTACCCACTTTTCCCGCGTTATGGCGATCGTTGGCTTACTTGAAAAGGGCGCCGCTTTGCCGGATATGCTGGCGCGCCTGAACGGAGATAAAACCTCTCCGCCTTCAGGCTGGGTTGAGGTTCAGGAAGCCTTGCTGGCGCTGTGCGAGGCGATGCAGCCTGCAAAGCTGCGGGGGCTTATCTGGCGCTGCGGTCGAGAACTGCCTCCGGCGATTTTTATTGACGAAATAATCCGTCCGCTCAGGTTGTGGCTGAATGCCGGTGTGCAGCAGGAAATGGTCATGAGCCGGGCATTGCTGGATACGGCGCTGACAGAATATGCCACGTTCGTGCTGGCCAGCGGGCGCAAGCGCCCTGGCGGCAGACTGTTTATTCTGGCGCTCTCGCTCAGGGATCCCGTTGAGCTGTGGCTGGAAGGCATTCGTTTCGCCAGCGACGGTTTTTGCGTGGAGGTGCTGGATCGTGAAATTCCGTGTCCGGACCTCAGCGGCATCGCCGCCGATCACATTATGATTTGGACAGATAAACCGCTGGATCAGGAGCAACAGGCGCTTTATCAGCGCTGGCTGAAAAGCGGCCTTCCTGTGTTTCTTGCAGGCAGTGAAGGGGCAAAAGCGCAGCGGAGTCAGGTCGCCCCTCGCGAGCCTTTACCCGCCGACCGTGTCTTGCTGTCTGCCAGCCTGAGCCAGCAGGAAGTGTAATGCCGGCATAGTGGGTTTTAACTCCATTTACACTAAAATTCGTGTACTATGTGCGGCCACGAAGCTGCCGGCGATTTTTCACTGCGGCCGGGCAGCGGTCCGCATCCGTATTTAGACTTCATCAGGCCAATGCCTTTTGATTTCAAAGTATCTGAGACGCCTGTGAAGGCGACACCCGAGGAAGCTCAATGAGCGAAAAGTTACAAAAAGTGCTGGCTCGCGCTGGCCATGGTTCCCGTCGTGAGATTGAAACCATTATCTCTGCTGGTCGCGTAAGCGTTGATGGCAAAATCGCCACGCTTGGCGATCGTGTTGAAATTACCCAGGCGCTTAAAATTCGCATTGATGGTCATTTGATCTCGATTCGTGAATCTGCAGAGCAAATCTGCCGCGTACTGGCCTATTACAAACCTGAAGGTGAACTGTGTACCCGCAGCGATCCGGAAGGGCGCCCGACGGTGTTTGACCGCCTGCCAAAGCTGCGCGGTGCTCGCTGGATTGCCGTAGGGCGTCTCGACGTGAACACCTGTGGTTTACTGCTGTTCACCACCGACGGCGAGCTGGCTAACCGCCTTATGCATCCTAGCCGTGAAGTAGAACGTGAATATTCCGTTCGTGTGTTTGGTCAGGTCGACGACGACAAGGTCAGGCAGCTGTCTCGCGGCGTGCAGCTTGAAGATGGTCCGGCGGCATTCAAAACCATCAAGTTCACCGGCGGCGAAGGCATTAACCAGTGGTACAACGTCACCCTGACCGAAGGCCGTAACCGTGAGGTTCGTCGTCTGTGGGAAGCAGTTGGCGTGCAGGTTAGCCGCCTTATTCGCGTCCGCTACGGCGACATCAAACTGCCTAAAGGCCTGCCGCGTGGTGGATATACTGAGCTTGATCTGGCCCAGACAAACTATCTGCGTACGCTTGTCGAGCTGCCGGAAGAAACCAGCAGCAAGGTGGCGGTAGAAAAAGATCGCCGCCGCATGAAGGCGAACCAGATTCGCCGCGCCGTCAAGCGTCACACTCAGGCCACGGGCGGCAACCGCCGTTCAGGCAGCCGCAATAACGGAAGCGGCAACTAAATTCTGACCCCTCGCTCGAGGGGTTTTTTATTAGTAATCAATGCCGATTTGCGCTTTCACTCCGGCATCAAACGCATGTTTCACCGGACGAAGTTCGCTGACCGTATCGGCCATCTCCAGAATCTCGCGATGGCACCCGCGACCGGTAATGATCACCGTCTGGTTTGCCGGGCGGTTGGCCAGCGCCTCCAGAACCGCCTCCAGCGGCAGATAATCGTAGGCCACCATATAGGTGAGCTCGTCGAGGATCACCATATCCAGCGCGGTATCCGCCAGCATCCGTTTGCCGTGTTCCCATACTTCAAGGCAGGCGGCCGTATCGGTTTCTCGGTTCTGCGTCTCCCAGGTAAAGCCGGTTGCCATCACCTGAAACTCAACGCCATGCGGCTCCAGCAGGTTGCGCTCGCCGTTCGGCCATTGGCCTTTGATAAACTGAATCACGCCAACTTTTTTGCCGTGGCCCACTGCGCGGGCGGCGGTGCCAAATGCGGCGGTTGTCTTACCTTTGCCGTTGCCGGTAAAGACGATCAGGATCCCTCGTTCTTCCTGGGCGTCGGCAATGCGAGCATCTACCTTTTCTTTCTGGCGCTGCTGCCGCTGCTGGTAACGATCTTCACTCATTCTGAAATTCCCGGCTTACGGTTAGGCTGGGCGTCAAAACTCATGCCGGTTTTACGTCGGCTGTCGTCGCCCATCAACCACAGATAAAGCGGCATTAAATCCCGCGGCGTTTTTAGTTTTGCCGGGTCTTCGGTCGGGAAGGCGCTGGCGCGCATCGCCGTGCGGGTACCACCAGGATTAATGCAGTTTACGCGCAGGTTGTGCTGCTTATACTCTTCCGCCAACACCTGCATCATACCTTCGGTGGCAAACTTCGAGGCGGCATAGGCGCCCCATCCGGCACGCCCCTGACGGCCGACGCTGGAGGTAGTGAAGACCAGCGAGCCGGAGTCGGATTTAAGTAATAAAGGAAGTAACGCCTGAGTGAGGAAGAAGGTCGCGTTGACGTTCACCTGCATCACTGCTTGCCAGGTTTCCGGGTCCTGCTTGTCCATAGAAACCACATCGCCAAGAATACCGGCGTTATGCAATACGCCATCAAGGCGGGGAACCAGCGCGGCGAGCTTATTTGCCAGGGCGTGGCACTCCGCCGGGGTCGCGGTGGCCAGGTCGAGCGTGAACCAGTGTGCTGGCAGCAGGCCGTGAGACTGAATTTCACTGGCGACGGCGCGGAGCTTTTGCTCGTTTCGGCCCAGCAAAATGACCGAGGCACCGAAACGCGCGTAGGTGAGTGCGGCAACACGACCGATGCCATCGCTGGCACCGGTGACTAAAATAATGCGATTTTGCAGTAAGTTATCTTGCGGCTGATAGTGCATGGTTTTGCTCCTCGCGTGATGCTCTTCGCTCACGTCTTATTTCTCATTGGCTTACCCGGCTTTATGCCTTAAAGGCGAGCGCATTTCAATCAGCCTGAAGGAGACAATCCTGAGGATTAACATTTTGCAAAAATTTCGCCGAGCTAAATCCTATAAACAAGCGCTCTGTCAGCCTTTATAGTTACTTACAGACGAACGTGTGCCTGCTCGGGTACACTGGCAGGCATTAACAATGCTTAGTGATAAAGGCGGTAAATGTGGATCTGATTGCTGACTATGGACTTTTTCTGGCTAAAGCGGTGACCCTGGTGGTCGCGATTGCCGCCGTGGCCCTCATTCTGGTGAATGTTGCGCAACGTAAGAAACAGGCGCGCGGCGAATTACGCCTGACCAATCTGAGCGAGCAATATCAGGAGGTGCAGCAGGAAATGCAGGTCGCGATGCTCGACCCGCACCAGCAGAAACTGTGGCATAAAGAAGAAAAGAAAAAACTTAAGCTGGAAGCTAAGCAGGCAAAAGCGCGCGCAAAACGTGGTGAAAAGGCCAGTTCGGGCAAACCAACTCTTTACGTGCTTGATTTTAAGGGCAGTATGGATGCTCACGAAGTGACCTCTCTGCGTGAAGAGGTCACCGCGGTGCTTTCCGTCGTGAAGCCAAAGGATGAGGTTCTGCTGCGTCTGGAAAGCCCTGGCGGCGTGGTTCATGGTTACGGGCTGGCGGCATCACAGCTTCAGCGCTTACGGGAAAAAGAAGTTCCGCTAACTGTTGCGGTGGACAAGGTTGCGGCCAGCGGTGGCTACATGATGGCGTGCGTGGCCCAGCGTATTGTCGCCGCGCCTTTCTCTATTATTGGTTCAATTGGCGTAGTGGCCCAGATCCCTAACTTCCACCGCCTGCTCAAACGCAATGATATTGATGTTGAGCTGCATACTGCCGGGCAGTACAAACGTACCCTGACGCTGCTGGGGGAAAACACCGAGCAGGGGCGTGAGAAATTCAGGGAAGATCTGAACGAAACGCATCACCTGTTTAAGCAGTTTGTCAGCAGTATGCGTCCTGCACTGGACATAGAGGCCGTGGCTACGGGCGAGCACTGGTACGGGACTCAGGCGAAGGAGAAAGGGCTGGTAGATGACGTAGCGACCAGCGACGACCTGCTGCTGAGGATGATGAAAGAGTTTGATGCCATCAGCGTGCGTTATCTGCAGCGTAAAAAAGTGATGGACCGCTTCACCGGTAGTGCGGCGAACAGCTTAGAACGCCTGCTGTTGCGCTGGTGGCAGCGCGGTGAAAAGCCGCTGCTCTAAACAAGAAAGCGAGGCCTTGAGCCTCGCTTTTCGTTTAGTCCCGCAGAGAGTACTTTTCTGACAGGACATGGGCCAGGTGTTTAAACATATTAAACACTGCCGTGCTCTTTGGCGTTGGCAAGCCCTGATCATCCAGGAAGTATTCTCCGCTGAAGACCAGCACGCCGTTTTTCTGTTCCACGCCGGTGGCTTCCATCCCGTGCAGGAAATCCTCATGTTCACGAATGATTTTGTTCGCCTCAACGAGGAGGGATTCGCGGTCGATAGGCTGAGTCGTCTCTTGCATGATGTTCTCCTTAAAAAACTGGCGCTAGTTTACGTCCGCTTGAGGGAAAAGGGCAAATTTTCCCTGTAAATCCTGTGGCCTTAAAAAGGTTAACCCCCCTGGCGGGATCCGATTTTGCATGCTAATAAAGTTGCGTAACATATTTTATCAGGTAGAGTGTGACGCTTTCGCAAAACTGGCAACAGATTTGCTTGACATTCGACCAAACTTCCGTCGTGCTATGCCACTTGCTCGAGACTTCGGGTCTTAAACTACCGGCGAGTGAGCCGCTGGTGATGCAGGTTATTGAAAAAAAGAGTTGATCTCCGTCCGCTCTGCCGCAATATAAAAAAGCGCGTCGCCGGTGGAAGGGGAAAATTTGCGACGTATTCCTGGAAGAATTAAATAGGTAAAGGTGAAAATGGGTAAAGCTCTCGTCATCGTTGAGTCCCCGGCAAAAGCCAAAACGATCAACAAATATCTCGGAAATGACTACGTGGTTAAATCCAGCGTCGGCCATATCCGCGATTTGCCGACCAGTGGATCAACCACCAAGAAGAGCGCTGACTCTGCCGCCGCCAAAGGGACCAAAAAGGTCAATAAGGATGAACGCGGAGCGCTCGTCAACCGCATGGGTGTTGATCCATGGCATAACTGGGACGCTCACTACGAAGTGCTGCCGGGCAAGGAGAAAGTGGTCTCCGAGCTGAAATCTCTGGCAGAAAAAGCAGACCACATCTATCTCGCAACCGACCTTGACCGCGAAGGGGAAGCCATTGCGTGGCACCTGCGGGAAGTGATCGGTGGTGATGACACGCGCTACAGCCGCGTCGTGTTTAACGAAATTACCAAAAATGCAATTCGCCAGGCGTTTGAAAAGCCGGGTGAGCTGAACATCGACCGTGTTAATGCCCAGCAGGCGCGCCGCTTTATGGACCGCGTTGTGGGCTACATGGTGTCACCGCTGCTGTGGAAAAAGATTGCGCGTGGCCTCTCCGCGGGGCGCGTTCAGTCCGTGGCGGTTCGCCTGGTGGTCGAGCGGGAACGAGAAATTAAAGCGTTCGTGCCGGAAGAGTACTGGGAAATCGACGCGAATCTCTCTACGCCGAAGGGCGATGCGCTGCCGGTGCAGGTTAGCCACCATAAAGACAAACCTTTCCGTCCGGTGAACCGCGAGCAGACCATGGCGGCGGTCAGCCTGCTTGAAAAAGCTCGCTACACCGTGCTGGACCGTGAAGACAAGCCAACCAGCAGCAAGCCGGGGGCGCCATTCATCACCTCCACGCTGCAGCAGGCTGCCAGCACGCGTCTTGGTTTTGGCGTGAAGAAAACGATGATGATGGCACAGCGTCTTTATGAAGCGGGCCACATTACCTACATGCGTACCGACTCCACCAACCTGAGTCAGGATGCGGTGAGCATGGTGCGCGGCTATATCGAAGAGAGCTTCGGTAAGAAATACCTGCCTGCTGACGCCAACCAGTACGCCAGCAAGGATAACTCTCAGGAAGCGCACGAAGCGATTCGTCCTTCCGATGTAACCGTGCAGGCTGAATCGCTGAAAGATATGGAAGCGGATGCCCAGAAGCTTTATCAGCTGATCTGGCGCCAGTTTGTGGCCTGCCAGATGACGCCCGCGAAGTACGACTCTACCACGCTGACGGTAGAGGCCGGCGAGTATCGCCTGAAGGCGCGTGGCCGTACGCTGCGCTTTGACGGCTGGACGAAGGTTATGCCCGCGCTGCGTAAAGGCGATGAAGACCGCACGTTACCTGCCGTGGAGCCAGGCGAGGAGCTGACCTTAGTTGAGCTGCTTCCGGCTCAGCACTTTACCAAACCGCCTGCACGTTTTAGTGAAGCGTCTCTGGTCAAAGAGCTGGAAAAGCGCGGCATTGGTCGGCCGTCTACCTACGCTTCTATTATATCCACCATTCAGGACCGCGGTTACGTACGCGTCGAGAACCGTCGTTTCTACGCCGAAAAAATGGGTGAGATCGTTACCGACCGCCTGGAAGAAAACTTCCGTGAGCTGATGAATTACGACTTCACTGCGCAGATGGAAAACAGCCTCGACCAGGTGGCAAACAATCAGGCCGAATGGAAAGGCGTGCTGGATAACTTCTTCAGCGATTTCAGCGGCCAGCTTGAGAAAGCTGAGCAGGATCCGGAAGAGGGCGGCATGCGCCCGAACCAGATGGTTCTGACCAGTATCGACTGTCCAACCTGCGGGCGTAAAATGGGGATCCGTACCGCGAGTACCGGCGTATTCCTCGGCTGTTCAGGCTATGCGTTACCGCCGAAAGAGCGCTGCAAAACCACCATCAACCTGGTACCGGAGAACGAAGTTCTTAACGTGCTGGAAGGGGATGATGCGGAGACCAACGCCCTGCGCGCCAAACGCCGCTGCCAGAAGTGCGGCACGGCAATGGACAGCTACCTTATCGATCCGAAGCGCAAGCTGCATGTTTGTGGTAATAACCCGACCTGCGACGGCTATGAAATCGAAGAAGGTGAGTTCCGCATCAAAGGCTATGATGGCCCAATCGTTGAGTGCGAGAAGTGCGGCTCGGAAATGCACCTGAGAATGGGGCGTTTCGGGAAGTACATGGCCTGTACCAACGACGAGTGCAAAAATACCCGTAAGATCCTGCGTAACGGTGAAGTAGCGCCGCCGAAGGAAGATCCGGTTCCGCTGCCGGAGCTGCCTTGCGAGAAATCAGATGCCTATTTCGTGCTGCGCGATGGGGCTGCCGGGGTATTCCTCGCGGCAAACACCTTCCCGAAATCTCGTGAAACGCGTGCGCCTCTGGTTGAAGAGCTTCATCGCTTCCGCGATCGTTTGCCTGAGAAACTGCGTTACCTGGCCGATGCGCCTCAGGAAGATCCTGAGGGAAACAAAGCGTTCGTGCGCTTTAGCCGCAAAACGAAGCAGCAGTACGTTGCCTCCGAAAAAGAGGGCAAAGCGACCGGCTGGTCCGCCTTCTTCGTCGACGGTAAGTGGGTTGTAGCTAAAAAATAAGCCTGATTAAACCTGAAAGCCGGAGCCTGTCTCCGGTTTTTTTATCTCTCCTTATATAACTTGTTTATTATCTTTTCATCCCGTCTATACAAAGTAGCTATAACTGATATAGTGAGTAAAGCAATGTCAATTTTCATTTTTTCTGCGTCTTAATCCCCGCCATTCTGTGCCGGGGCCTTTGACCCTGGACGGTAAGTCATGAAATTACAGCAGCTTCGTTATATCGTTGAAGTCGTTAACCACAACCTGAACGTCTCTTCCACGGCGGAGGGGCTTTACACCTCTCAACCGGGGATCAGTAAGCAAGTTCGTATGCTGGAAGATGAACTTGGGATCCAAATTTTTGCCCGCAGCGGGAAACACCTGACGCAGGTAACGCCGGCTGGACAGGAAATCATTCGTATCGCCCGGGAAGTCCTCTCTAAAGTCGACGCTATTAAATCCGTGGCCGGTGAGCACACCTGGCCTGACAAAGGTTCGCTGTATGTGGCAACCACGCATACTCAGGCCCGCTACGCGCTGCCAGGCGTGATAAAAGGCTTTATTGAACGCTACCCGCGTGTTTCTCTGCATATGCATCAGGGCTCGCCTACGCAGATTGCCGAGGCTGTTTCTAAGGGAAATGCGGACTTTGCGATAGCCACAGAAGCCTTGCATCTGTATGACGATCTGGTAATGCTGCCGTGCTACCACTGGAACCGTTCAATCGTGGTCACACCGGATCACCCGTTGGCGTCGAAAGAGTCCGTTACTATCGAAGAGCTGGCGCAGTATCCGCTGGTCACCTATACCTTCGGTTTTACAGGGCGCTCAGAGCTTGATACCGCCTTTAACCGCGCAGGATTGACGCCACGCATCGTCTTTACCGCCACCGACGCTGACGTCATTAAAACCTATGTGCGTTTAGGCCTTGGGGTAGGGGTTATCGCGAGCATGGCCGTAGATCCGATTTCAGACCCGGATTTAGTCCGCATTGAAGCGCAGGGCGTATTTAGCCACAGCACCACAAAAATTGGTTTCCGGCGCAGCACTTTCCTTCGCAGTTATATGTATGATTTTATTCAGCGTTTTGCGCCGCATTTAACGCGGGATGTGGTAGATACCGCGGTCGCCTTGCGCTCAAATGAAGATATAGAGGCGATGTTTAAAGATATAAAACTCCCTGCCAAATAATTCCTCAGGGTATCTTCGGTGCCACCGGAGATACCCCTGCCATTATTAAACAAGAATTAAACGCATTTCTTTATCTATTCCCGTTCCCGCCTAATAGTCCATAACATGACAATGGTTATTGTGTCGCAATTAAGAGACACAGCTAGTAAATAATTCGCGGTTGCGCAAATCTGTCGTTTCGATTATTTATTTCAGGTCAAAAGATTAAATCTTTTCTCCTGCTGATTGCGCAATTTTTCTGGCTTTTGAGCTAGAGTTTCTTTAGGATTAATCCCAACTGGCGATTAGTTATACCGATTGTTTGGAAATATTACGATAAGTGGTGTCGATTGTATGAGGCTAGCAATGTCATCAGGAAGTGAGCAACCGCAAAGGGATCCGGCTCTGAAACGCAAGGCGTGGATTGCGGTGTTTTTGGTGTCAGCACTGTTCTGGCTGGCCGTGGCGCTGGTTGTCTGGAAATTTTGGGGGTAGCTATGCCTACTCGGGATAGGGTTCCTGCACCGAAAGCCGTGGTTCGTACCCGCGGTAAACCGCGAAAAGAAGTTAAAACCGAGGAAGGCTTGCCGCCTGAAGGTTGGGTGCTGACAAAACAGCAGCAGGCTTTTATCGATTTGTTTTCCGAAGACGACAGCAAAAAACAATAAAACCGTTATTGAATTGTTTATTTTGTTCGCGGTGAACAGATTCAATTTATTTACCGTGAAGCGGAAAGTCGTTTACTGATAATTACACACAGCAATACCTTTTGGTGACTGCTTAATTAAGCAGTCTTATTGCATATCGCAACATTAAGTTAACCTTATGAATAATCAACATGCTGTAAAATACTGGTCCTGGATGGGCGCCTTTGCGATCTCCGCCCTGTTTTGGCTGGAAGTGGTTCGCACCTTTGTAAATTAAGCATCACAGCTGGCGGCCAACGGCCTGTATCCCGCTGCATCCAATCTCTTCCCGCTTTCCCCCGCGCCCTGGTTAACCCCCGGGGCGTTTGTTTATTTACGTTTTACTCCTTTCGCGTCATTTATCCATTTGGGTTGTTATCAAATCGTTACGGCAGGTTTGTGTTATCTTTAATAGTGACCCTGCTGATAATCAGGGCACTCGCTATCCCTGTCATAAAGGAGGAGCTATGTCGTTAACCCTACGCGAAGCCAGTAAGGATACCCTACGAGCGCTAAACAAAACCTGGCACTACTACAGCCTGCCGCTGGCCGCGAAAGAGCTTGGGGATATCAGCCGTTTACCTAAGTCGCTAAAAGTGTTACTGGAGAACCTGCTGCGCTGGCAGGATGAAGACTCCGTTACCCGGGAAGATATTCAGGCGCTGGCCGACTGGCTGAAACAGGCCCACGCCGATCGCGAAATTGCCTATCGTCCTGCCCGTGTCCTGATGCAGGACTTCACCGGTGTACCTGCAGTGGTTGACCTGGCCGCGATGCGTGAGGCGGTGAAGCGCCTCGGCGGAGACGTGGCAAAAGTGAATCCGCTCTCCCCGGTTGACCTCGTTATTGACCACTCCGTGACCGTCGATCATTTTGGTGATAAAGACGCCTTTGAAGAAAACGTCCGCCTTGAGATGGAGCGCAACCACGAGCGCTATGTCTTTTTACGCTGGGGGCAACAGGCGTTCAGCCGCTTCAGCGTCGTGCCGCCGGGTACCGGCATTTGCCATCAGGTGAATCTTGAGTATCTGGGCAAAGCGGTCTGGGGCGAAGAGCAGGGCGGGGAGTTTATCGCCTATCCGGACACGCTGGTGGGCACCGACTCCCATACTACGATGATCAACGGTCTTGGCGTTCTTGGCTGGGGCGTCGGCGGTATTGAAGCCGAGGCCGCGATGCTCGGTCAGCCTGTTTCGATGCTGATCCCCGATGTTGTCGGCTTTAAGCTTGACGGTAAACTGCGAGAGGGGATCACCGCCACGGACCTGGTGTTGACCGTCACTCAGATGCTGCGTAAGCACGGCGTGGTGGGTAAGTTTGTCGAGTTTTACGGCGATGGCCTGGACTCCTTGCCGCTGGCCGATCGGGCGACCATCGCCAACATGGCTCCGGAATACGGCGCCACCTGCGGCTTCTTCCCGATTGACGGCGTGACCCTCGACTATATGCGCCTTAGCGGACGCAGCGAAGAACAGGTTGCGCTGGTTGAAGCCTACGCGAAGGCGCAGGGCATGTGGCGAAATACCGGCGACGAACCTGTATTTACCAGCACCCTGGCGCTGAATATGGGCGACGTTGAGGCCAGTCTGGCCGGGCCAAAACGCCCGCAGGACCGCGTTCCTCTTGGCGGCGTGCCAAAAGCGTTCGCTGCCAGCAACGAGCTGGAAGTCAATGCATCGCACAAAGATCGTCAGCCGGTTAGCTATACGCTCGCTGGCCGCGAGCAGCTGCTGCCCGATGGCGCAGTGGTGATCGCGGCAATCACCTCATGTACCAATACCTCAAACCCCAGCGTGCTGATGGCCGCAGGGCTGCTGGCGAAAAAGGCCGTAACCCTTGGGCTGAAGCCGAAGCCGTGGGTGAAGGCGTCGCTGGCACCCGGCTCTAAAGTGGTTTCTGACTATCTGGCGAAGGCGAAGCTAACCCCTTACCTTGATGAGCTGGGCTTCAACCTGGTGGGCTACGGCTGTACGACCTGTATCGGTAATTCCGGCCCGCTGCCTGATCCTATCGAACAGGCGATTAAAAAAGGCGACCTGACGGTGGGGGCCGTGCTCTCGGGTAACCGTAACTTCGAAGGTCGTATCCATCCGCTGGTGAAAACGAACTGGCTTGCTTCTCCGCCGCTTGTTGTCGCCTATGCCCTGGCCGGGAACATGAATATCGACCTGACCACAGAACCGCTGGGGCATGACAGAATAGGTGATCCGGTTTACCTGAAAGATATCTGGCCGAGCAGCCAGGAAATTGCTACAGCCGTGGCGCAGGTGACCACCGAAATGTTCCGCAAGGAGTACGCTGAGGTGTTCGAAGGGACCGAGGAGTGGCGCAGCATCGAAGTGGAGCGCTCGTCTACCTACGGCTGGCAGGACGATTCGACCTATATCAGACTGTCGCCATTCTTTGATGAGATGGGGGCAGAGCCAAAGCCCGTTGAAGATATTCACGGCGCTAAGGTGCTGGCGATGCTTGGCGATTCGGTCACCACCGACCACATTTCTCCGGCGGGAAGTATTAAGGCCGACAGTCCGGCTGGGCGTTACCTGCTGGGGCATGGCGTAGAGCGCCGGGACTTCAACTCCTACGGCTCGCGCCGCGGTAACCATGAAGTGATGATGCGAGGGACGTTTGCTAACATCCGCATTCGTAACGAAATGGTACCGGGCGTTGAAGGCGGCATGACGCGGCTTCTGCCTGGGGAAGAGGTGCTCTCTATTTATGACGCGGCGATGCGTTACAAAGAGCAGGGGACGCCGCTGGCGGTTATCGCCGGTAAAGAGTATGGCTCCGGCTCTAGCCGTGATTGGGCGGCGAAAGGTCCCCGCTTATTGGGCATTCGGGTAGTTATTGCCGAATCTTTCGAGCGAATTCACCGCTCTAACCTGATCGGGATGGGTATTTTGCCGCTGGAGTTTCCACAGGGCGTGACGCGTAAGACGCTTGGCCTCACGGGCGAGGAAAAACTGGACATCAGCGGGCTTAATCAGCTCACGCCTGGCGCGGAGGTGCCGGTGACGCTGACCTTCCCTGACGGACGCAGGCAGGTCATTAATTGCCGATGCCGCATCGATACCGGTAATGAGCTTACCTATTTCCGCAACGACGGTATTCTGCATTATGTGATCAGGAATATGCTGAAGTAAGAGGCTATAAAGTCTCAGAATGGACTGCACCCCAAAAGTTGGCTACCCAGCTGAGTAAGGTGCAGTTTTTTATGGCAGGAACTAATTACTCGGAAAGCAGATGGCCCATTTTGGCCGCTTTGGTATCGAGGTAGTGGGCATTCTTCGGGTTACGGCCAACGATAAGCGGCACGCGCTCCACGATATTAATCCCGGCTTCGGTGAGGATTTCGACCTTTTTCGGGTTGTTGGTCAGCAAACGCACGGCGTCGACGCCCAGCAGTTTGAACATGTCGGCGCACAGCGTAAAGTCACGCTCATCGGCAGCAAAGCCGAGCTGATGGTTAGCCTCTACCGTATCGTAGCCTTTGTCCTGCAGGGCGTAAGCGCGAATTTTATTCAACAGGCCGATATTACGACCTTCCTGGCGATGATAAAGCAAAACGCCGCGACCCTGCTCGGCGATCTGAGTCAGTGCCGCTTCAAGCTGAAAGCCGCAGTCACAGCGCAGGCTGAACAGGGCGTCACCGGTTAAGCACTCGGAGTGAACGCGCGCGAGAACGGCATCATCCCCGCCAATATCACCGTAAACAAGGGCAACATGATCCTGCCCGGTTGCCACTTCTTCAAAACCCACCATCAGGAAATCGCCCCATGGGGTTGGCAGTTTGGCTTCTGCCACACGTTTAAGCTGCATGTGATTCTCCAGGTACTTATTTTGACACCGGGGGTGTCTGCCAGAAGTCTGGCCTGTACGTTAATGTCTGATATTTTGCCATAACGCGCGGTACTTCGCTTCATCGGCAGGTTAAAAAGCCATTTTTGCCAATTACCCCAATGCGTTTTAGCCATCTCTGGCAATTTTCGGTTATTCTTTAATAACTTTCATTATCATGAGGTGTTCATGCAGGCAATAGCAAAACGCATCGCAGTGGGTGCACTTCTCCTGTTAATCATGCCGTTAAGCGTCTGGTTTAGCGGCTGGCAATGGGCGCCAGGCGGCAATGAAAGTGTATTAAAACTGCTTTATTGGGTTACTGAAACGGTGACTCAACCCTGGGGCATCATTACCCATGTTCTCCTCTTTGCCTGGTTTCTGTGGTGCCTGCGCTATCGGCTTAAACCTGCGCTGATGTTATTTGCTATCCTTGCGGCGGCTATCCTTCTCGGTCAGGGCATTAAATCCGCTATTAAAAATAAAGTGCAGGAACCCCGGCCGTTTGTGGTGTGGCTTGAAAAAACTCACCATATTACCACCGACGAGTTCTACAATTTAAAGCGTACGCAGCGCGCCGAGCTGGTAAAAGCTCAGCTGGAGGGACAGCAGGAAATTCCGGCCTGGCTGCGTCAACACTGGCAGTTCGAAACCGGCTTTGCTTTTCCTTCTGGCCATACCATGTTTGCTGCCAGCTGGGCACTTCTGGGCGTGGGATTGCTTTGGCCACGCAGGCGAACCCTTACGCTGGCGGTGCTTTTGATCTGGGCTACCGGCGTGATGGGCAGCCGGTTGCTTCTGGGGATGCACTGGCCGCGTGACTTAGCCGTAGCCACGGTCATCTCAGCGCTGTTAGTCATTCTTGCTACCTGGCTTGCTCAACGATGGTGCGGTCCGCTGACGCCAGCGGCCGAAGAAGACCAGGAAATAACCGAACGAAGCGAAAAAGCTTGAGAATAGTACTTTTACCCCCATTTCTTACGAACTGGAGGTGGTTTTGGATTCCCCGGTTTAGCCTGAAATGGTAATTTATCTCTCCGGGATTCATTTTTAGCCTGACAGAGTCATCTGTGACCACATAACGGGATGTAATGTGAAATATTTATTCATTTTCTTACTGGTACTCGCCATCTTCGTGGTTTCTGTCACATTGGGAGCACAAAACGATCAGGTGGTGAACTTTAACTACCTGCTTGCGCAGGGTGAGTATCGGGTGTCTACTCTCCTGGCGACGCTGTTTGCCGCTGGGTTCATCATTGGATGGCTGATTTGCGGTCTTTTCTGGCTTCGTGTGCGCGTTTCCCTGGCCCGAGCCGAGCGAAAAATCAAACGTCTTGAGCAGCAGGTCACCCCCGCCGCTGATATTCCGGCACCCGTTGTGCCGGCTGTGAAGGAATAACCCTCTATGTTGGAACTGCTGTTTCTCCTGTTACCCGTTGCGGCCGCTTATGGCTGGTATATGGGTCGCAGAAGCGCGCAACAAGACAAACAGCAGGAAGCCAGCCGCCTTTCCCGTGACTACGTGGCAGGGGTAAACTTCCTGCTGGCCAACCAGCAGGATAAAGCGGTCGATCTGTTCCTCGATATGCTTAAAGAGGATACCGGCACCGTTGAGGCCCACCTCACGTTGGGTAACCTCTTCCGCCAGCGTGGTGAGGTTGACCGCGCCATCCGTATTCACCAGTCGCTGATGGAGAGCGCGTCGCTGAACTACGACCAGCGGCTGCTGGCGGTTCAGCAACTGGGAAAAGACTACATGGCAGCCGGGCTTTATGACCGCGCGGAAGACATGTTCAGCCAGCTGATAGACGAGACTGATTTCCGCATTAGCGCGCTTCAACAGCTGCTGCAAATTCATCAGGCGACCAGCGACTGGCAGAAGGCCATCGACGTTGCCGAAAGGCTGGTCAAGCTTGGCAAAGATAAACAGCGTGTGGAAATCGCTCACTTTTACTGTGAGCTCGCGTTGCAAAATATCGGCAGTGATGATTCAGACAAAGCTATGTCGCTGCTGAAGAAGGGCGCTGCGGCAGACAGAAACTGTGCCAGGGTGTCCATCATGATGGGCCGCATTTTGATGGAGAAGGGCGAGTATGCCAAAGCGGTCGACTCCCTCAAGCGCGTGATTGAGCAGGATAGCGAGCTGGTCAGCGAAACGCTTGAAATGCTGCAGGTCTGTTATCAGCAGCTCGATAAGCCCGATGAGTGGGAAGCGTTTCTCAAACGCTGTGTGGAAGAGAACACCGGTGCGGTGGCAGAGCTCATGCTGGCCAGTATTCTCGAGCAGCGGGAAGGCGCCGAAACGGCCCAGCTGTACATCAACCGCCAGCTTCAGCGTCATCCGACCATGCGCGTGTTTCATCGTCTGATGGATTATCACCTGCATGAAGCGGAAGAGGGGCGCGCGAAAGAGAGCCTGATGGTCTTGCGTGACATGGTCGGGGAGCAAATCCGCACTAAGCCGCGCTATCGCTGTCAAAAATGTGGTTTTACCGCCTACACCATGTACTGGCATTGCCCTTCATGCCGCGCATGGTCAACGGTGAAACCTATACGCGGGCTGGACGGGCAGTAGCCCGTCTTCTTTTTTAAAAAGTCTGCACTTTAGTTACAACATACTTATGATATTGCATCATGACCTCACCTGACCGCCGTGCAACTATCGCTTAGCAGGGCGCAATCGCGGCTGTATATTTGCAGGGCTGACGAGTAGAATGCAGCCGTTTAACTTTTTTGCGCCGCGCTGGTGCCCAACAGTCAGAAGGTTTTGCCATGAATTCAACTGCGTCATCCTCCTCCCGTGTTGCCACTGAATCACCGATTGTCGTCGCACTTGATTACGATAATCGCGATAGCGCGCTGGCTTTTGTTGACCGCATCGATCCCCGCGACTGCCGCCTTAAGGTGGGCAAAGAGATGTTCACGCTGTTTGGGCCGCAGCTCGTAGGGGATTTACATCAGCGTGGTTTTGACGTTTTCCTCGATTTGAAATTCCACGATATCCCTAACACTACCGCGCGTGCCGTTGCCGCTGCGGCAGAAATGGGCGTTTGGATGGTCAACGTTCATGCAACCGGCGGCGCACGTATGATGCGGGCTGCAAAAGAAGCGCTGTCGCCGTTCGGAAAAGAGGCGCCCCTGCTGATTGCTGTTACCGTGCTCACCAGCATGGAGGCCAGCGATCTGGCTGATTTGGGCATTAACGCCAGCCCGGCGGATTATGCCGAGCGTCTGGCTACCCTGACAAAAGAGTGTGGTCTCGATGGCGTGGTCTGCTCGGCGCAGGAAGCCGTGCGTTTTAAAACAGTGTTAGGCAGCGAATTTAAGCTGGTGACGCCAGGAATTCGTCCCGTCGGTAGCGAGGCCGGCGACCAGCGCCGCATAATGACGCCGCAGCAGGCGCAGCAGGCGGGCGTAGATTTTATGGTGATCGGG